>CALWCD010000028.1 GCA_944376265.1 uncultured Clostridia bacterium
AAGAAGATCGGGGATATGGATGATTTTCACTTCCATCTGTTGAGGCATACATATACGACCAACCTTCTCTCTCACGGAGCCGCACCCAAGGATGTGCAGGAGCTGCTGGGACATTCTGATGTAAGTACCACAATGAACATTTACGCCCACGCCACCAGAGAGGCCAAGCGAACTTCCGCAAGGCTGCTGGATAAGGTTGTAGGGACGGCCTGAAAAAAGTTTCCCTCATTTCTTCTCGCAAGGGAAAAAATGAGGGAAAAGGGCCAAACCGAGGTGGCGAAAACGCTGGAAACACCAGTGTTTTCAAGGGGCATAGAAATTTTAACTGAGAAAATGGAAATCTCATTTGATTAAACCTGGAGATTTTGGTATAATGAAACAAAACACTTTCTCCATAGGAGGGATACCCCTTGAATAAGAAAAGCGCTGCCCGCGCCGCCGCTGTCATCGAGATCGGCTCCAACAATGTGCGGATGCGGGTCTCCCAGTGGGCCAAGGGAAATGTGGTCACCCTGGACAGGCTGGAGTACCCTGTCGGCCTGGGGCACGACGTGTTTTCCAGCGGCGATATCAGCTTCGACAGCTTGCGGGAGCTTTCCAGCGTGTTGTCGAAATTTTCAGCGGCCCTGCGCTCTTACAATATTGAAAAGCCCAAGGTCATCTCCTGCACGCCGCTGAGAGAGGCCAAAAACCGCGCTCTGGTGGTGGACCAGCTGAAGGTGCGCAACGGGCTGGACGTCACCGTTTTGGAGGACAGCCAGGAAAAATCCTATATCTATAAAGAGGTGATCCAGCGGCTGGGAGATTCCAACCTGCAGCAGGGCAACACCATGATCGCCTACGTGGGCTCCGGGAGCATCGGCGTGGCTGTGTACGACGGCCAGAAGGTGGTTTACTCCCAGAACATCTCCATGGGCGCCCTGAAGCTCCACGACGCCCTCCACCGCCTATACCAGGAGGCCGATGAATTCTATACCATCATTGAGGAATATCTGGACACCATTTTCAACCGCATTGCCATCTCCAAGTTCCAGGTGAAAAACCTGGTTCTGACCGGCTCCCAGCTGGAGCTGGTGGCCAAGCTGTGCGAGGCGAAAAAAGCCGGCATTCCTTACCAGATCAGCGTGAAGAAGCTCTCCTCCCTGTACCAGTCCATCCGGTCCGCCACAGCCGAGAGCGTTGCCTACAGGTTCGGCGTCACAGAGGAACGGGCGGCGCTGCTGTACACGTCCCTCTCCATCTACACCGGTCTTTTACGGTTCTGCCCCCAGGCGGAGACCGTCATCTCTCCCCCGGTGGACATTTCCGAGGCGTTTCTGCGGTACCAGCTGGTGCCTAAAGCGGAGGGGGATCTGACGGCTTATCTGCGGGAGAGCGCCCTTGCCTGTGCCGAGACCACGGCCCGGGGCTTTGGCTGCAATCTGGAACACTCCGCCTATACGGGACAGATCGCCTGCCAGATTTTTGACAAGCTGAAAAAGATCCACGGCCTGGACAATTCCAAGCGGCTGATCCTGGAGCTGGCGTCCACCCTGCACAGCTGCGGCAGCTTTGTGAACGTGCGCCAGCACAGCCAGTGCACCTTTGACCTGATTAAGGGCATGGACATTTTCGGCCTTCGGAAAAGCGAGGTGCTGGAGACGGCCTTTGTGGCGGGAAGCGTGGCAAACGACCTGGCTTCCGAGGAAAACCGCGATTTCGCCTGGCTCTCCACGGAAGAGAGGATTATCATTTCCAAGCTGGCCGCCATCTTCCGGCTTGCCAACGCTCTGGACAAGTCCCACCGCCACAAGCTGCGGGACCTGAAGATCCACTTGGAGGACGATCAGGTACTGTTCAAGGCGAAGGCCTCGGACAACACCCTGCTGGAACGGTGGGCGTTCGAGGAATCTGCCCAGTTTTTCAAGGAAGTATTCGGGCTCTCTCCGGAGCTCTCCATTAAATTCGATTTGATATGAGGTGGTCGTCATGGCGGAAAAAAAGATGCCCTATTACAACCGGGAATTGAGCTGGATGGATTTTAACGCCCGGGTTCTGGAGGAAGCCACAAAAAAGGAAAATCCCCTGATGGAGCGGCTGCGGTTTCTGGCCATTACCGGTTCCAACCTGGACGAGTTCTTCATGGTCCGGGTGGCGGGAGTCAAGGACCAGGTAAACGCCAACTACAAGCAGAAAGGCAACACCTTTGACCTGACTCCCCAGGAGCTGCTGCCTCTGCTGGAGGAAAAGACTCACCGGTTTATGGAAAAACAGTATTCCTGTCTCCACCGGTCTATTGTGCCCGCCCTGGAGAAGCAGGGGATCCGGTTCCTCTCCGTGGAGGAAATGACCGACCAGCAGAAGCAGTATCTTTCCAAGTATTTCCGAAAAGTGCTCTTCCCCGTGCTCACCCCTCTGGCGGTGGACGGCAGCCGGCCTTTCCCCCTGCTGGCCAACAAGACTTTGAACATCGCGGTCTGCCTGAAAAGCAAGGAGCACCACAAAGAGGAAAAGGTGTTCGCCATTGTGCAGGTGCCCTCTATCCTTCCCCGGTTCCTGGAGCTTCCCGCGGAAGAAGGGCGGCGGTTCACCCTGTTGGAAGACGTGATCATCCACAACCTGGCGGAACTGTTTGAGCTCCACGACATTGTGGCAGCCTGCCCCTTCCGGGTCACTCGCAATTCCGATTTGGAGATCGACGAGGAAGCCGAGGACTTTATGAGCGAAGTGAAGAAGTCCATCAAGCGGCGGAAGCGGGGCCGCCCCGTGCGCCTGGAGCTGCTGACCAAATGCAGCGCGGATATCAAGGGCTTCCTCATTGACATGCTGAAAATTAAAAAGACGGAGATCTACGAGGTACCCGGCCCCTTGGACCTCACCTTCCTCTCCAAGTTCGCCGGGCTTTCCGGGTTCGAGTCCCTGTGCTTCTCCCCCATCCGGCCGGTAAATCCCCCTGCGGACTTCTGGGGCTGCACCGACATTTTCGAAGCCATCCGGGAAAAGGACCGGCTGGTCCACCACCCCTACGAGAGCTTCGACTGGGTGGTGCGCTTCATCGAGCAGGCCGCCGAAGACGACCAGGTGCTGGCCATCAAGCAGACCCTGTACCGGGTCAGTGGCAACTCCCCCATTATCGCGGCGCTGATTAAAGCTGCGGAAAACGGCAAGCAGGTCACGGTGCTGGTGGAGCTGAAAGCCCGCTTCGACGAGGAGAACAACATCAACTGGGCCAACAAGCTGGAAAAAGCGGGCTGCCACGTGATCTACGGCCTTCACGGCCTGAAGACCCACTGCAAGATCGCCCTGGTGGTGCGCCAGGAGGAGGACGGCATCCGCCGGTATCTCCACCTGGGCACGGGCAACTACAACGACTCCACCGCAAAGATCTATACGGACATAGGCCTGTTCACCTGCAAGAGCCAGTACGGCTCCGACGCTTCCTCCCTGTTCAACGTGATCACCGGCTATTCCCGGCCCCCGGAGTACCGCCACTTTGTGGTGGCTCCCCATGGGATGCGCACCTTCTTCTGCCGGATGATCCGCAGCGAGACGGAAAACGCCAAGAAGGGCCTGCCCAGCGGCATCACCGCCAAGGTGAACTCCCTGGTGGACCCGGAAATCATCTCCCTGCTGTACGAGGCCTCCCAGGCGGGCGTGCCTGTGAAACTGGTGGTGCGGGGCATCTGCTGCCTCATTCCCGGCCTGGAGGGCATCAGCGAGAATATCACCGTCATCAGCATTGTGGGCCAGCTTTTGGAACACAGCCGCATCTTCAAGTTTGAAAACGGCGGGAACCCCAAGATTTACATGGGCAGCGCCGACTGGATGCCCCGCAACCTGGACCGGCGCATTGAGCTGGTATTCCCCATTGAGGACGAGGACCTGAAACAGCGCGCCTTTGAGGTTCTGGACATCCTGCTGAGCGACAACACCAACGCCCGGGTCATGCTGCCGGACACCAGCTACCAGCACGTCAGCCGGCGGGGCAAGACCGCCTGCAGCAGCCAGCTCACCTTCTACCGCATTGCCCAGGAACGGCTGAAAGCCAAGCAGGAGGTGGAAAAGGACAGCCCCCTGATTCCCATCCACACCGCGGAAGAGGCGGGAAAAGCTTGACACTTATAAAAACTCTGTTACAATGAAATTATATTCATTGTTTGCTGCAAGTAGTTTCAACATCGGGGGCACAGTAGAATTCTTTCAGAGAGGATGATACAATGTGAAAAGAGTGGGTATTCTCACCAGCGGCGGCGACTGTCAAGGCTTGAACGCGGCCATCCGGGGCGTTGCCAAGGGTCTCTACCACGAGTTCGGCGATGAAGTGGAGATCTACGGCATCAAGGACGGCTACAAGGGATTGATTTTCGGAGAGTACAAGAAAATGTCCGAAGGGGAATTCTCCGGAATTCTCACCCTGGGCGGCACCTTGCTGGGCACCTCCCGTCAACCCTTCAAAACCATTCGGGTCATTGACGAGAACAGCGTGGACAAGGTGAAGTCCATGAAGGACCACTACAAGAAGATGAAGCTGGACTGCCTGGTGATCCTGGGAGGCAACGGCACCCAAAAAACGGCCAACCTCCTCAGGGAAGAGGGCCTGAACGTGATCCATCTCCCCAAGACCATCGACAACGACATCTGGGGCACGGACATCACATTCGGCTTCCACAGCGCGGTGGAGATCGCCACCAACGTCATCGACTGCATCCACACCACGGCCACCTCCCACGGCCGGATCTTCATTGTGGAGGTCATGGGCCACAAGGTGGGCTGGCTGACCTTGTCCGCAGGCATTGCCGGCGGCGCCGATGTGATCCTCCTGCCGGAGATCCCGTACGACATCGACAAAGTGGCCAAGACCCTGAACAGCCGCATTGAGAACGGCAAGAAGTTCTCCATTCTGGCGGTGGCGGAGGGGGCTATCTCCAAGGAAGAGGCGGCCCTTTCCAAAAAGGAGTTCAAGAAGGCTCGGGCCGATTTCAAGCACCCCTCCATTGTGTACCGCATCGCGGAGGAGCTCTCGGAAAAAATCGACAACGAGATTCGGGTCTGCGTTCCCGGCCACTTCCAGAGAGGCGGCAGCCCCTGCGCTTTTGACCGTGTGCTCTGCACCCGGCTGGGGGCTACGGCGGCCAGGTTCATTAGGGAAAAGACCTTCGGCGTGATGGTGGGCGTTGTGAACGGCCAGTGTGTTCCCGTTCCCCTGAAGGACGTGGCGGGCAAGCTGAAGGCTGTCCCCGTGGACTGCGATGAGATCAAAGCCGCTCGACAGATCGGCATCAGCTTTGGTGACTGACCCGCTCGCAACCAAAATTTCAGAAAAAGCACCCGGCAGGATCTCCCCCGCCGGGTCTGCTATTGCTTGAAACGCGAGGTGTGTTTTTATGCGGTATTCTGTCAGTCTGTACAGCTTTTTCAGCGCCATTCAAAAAGGGGAACTGACTCCCTTAGACTGTGTGGCCAAGGCAGCGGAGTTTGGCTTCGATGCGGTGGAGGCCGTGGATTTCGTCAACTTTCACGGGGATTTTGAGGAGCGAAAAGCCCAAGCCCTGGAGCTGAAACAGGCAGCCGCTGACCAGGGGCTGGCTATCTCCTCCCTGGCGGTGGGGGCCGACTTCCTCAACGGCTGCCAAGGGGACACCGAGAAGGAAATTCAGCGGGTGAAAGAATGGGTGGACCTGGCGGCGCTGCTGGGCGCTCCCCGGATGCGCCACGACATCACCCAGGGGGTCCAGGGCGCAAAGGCCCAAAGCTACGAGAGCCTGGTGCCCGTTCTGGCGGAAGCCGTGGGGGAAGTGGCGGAATACGCCGCCCAAAAAGGGGTGGGCACCATGACGGAAAACCACGGGTACTTCTCCCAGGACTCCCCGCGGGTTGAACGGCTTTACACGGCGGTCAATCACCCCAATTTCGGCCTGCTGTGCGACATGGGGAATTTCCTCTGCGCCGACGAGGACCCGGCACTGGCCGTGGCCAGAGTGGCGCCCTACACCCGGTATGTCCACGCCAAAGACTTCCTTTGGAAAAGCTTTTACAGCGACGATCCCGGGGAAGGCGCGTTCCGTTCTCGAAGCGGAAATTTCCTGCGGGGAACCATCATCGGTCACGGATGCGTGCCGGTGAAGCAGTGCCTGAGCATTTTAAAGGCCGCCGGTTTCGACGGCACCATCGCCATTGAGTTTGAAGGCCTGGAGCCTCCCGTGGAGGGAGTGCGCATCGGCCTGGCCAATTTAAAAAAGTATTGGAGTGAATTGCAATGAACGTAAAAGACGTATTTCTGGACCTTGTTTCCTACGACACAGGCTCGGATGAGACCACCGGCACCGTGCCCAGCACCCCGGGGCAGAAAGTCCTGGGCGCCCACATTGTGGACCTGATGAAGGAGATAGGCATAGACGACGCCTACATGGACGACCTGGGCTATGTGTACGGCACCATTCCTGCCACCGACACCCGGGAGAGCACGGTGGGCTTTATTGCCCATATGGACACCTACGGCGGCGTCAGCGGCAAAGATATCAAGCCCCAGGTCGTGGAACAGTACGACGGCGGTGAGATCCCTCTGGGAACCAGCGGCCTGACTCTCTCCCCCGAAGCATTCCCTGCCATGAAGCAGCAGGTGGGCAAGACTTTGATCACCACCGACGGCACCACCCTGCTGGGAGGCGACGACAAGGCCGGCGTGGCGGAGATCCTCTGCGCGGCTGGGGAGATTATCAAGGAAGGCAAGCCCCACGGCATAGTGAAGCTGGGCTTCACCCCGGACGAGGAGATCGGCCAGGGCGCCGACCATTTCGACGTGGCCGGCTTCGGCTGCGACTACGCCTACACTGTGGACGGCGGTTCCCTGGGCGGCATGGACTACGAGAACTTCAACGCGGCCTCCGCCGTGGTGGAAGTGGAGGGCGTTTCCATCCACACCGGCAGCGCCAAAGGTAAGATGGTGAACTCTATGGCGGTGGCCATGGAATACTGCGGCCTCCTGCCCAAGGCCCAGGTCCCCGAGCACACGGAAAACTACGAGGGCTTTATCCACCTGGATTCCATCAAGGGAAATGTGGAGCACACGGTGATGCAGTTTATCATCCGGGACCACGACAAAGAGCTGTTCCGCCAGAAGAAGGAGCTGATGGGCCAGGCTGCCTCTTACATCAACGTGAAGTACCCCATCCAGCCCCTCACCCTTACGGTGAAGGACTCCTACCTGAACATGAAGGAGCAGATCCTTCCCAGGATGGAGATCATCGAGAACATGGAGCAGGCCATGCGGGAAAACGGTGTGGAGCCTGTGTCCCATCCCATCCGGGGCGGCACCGACGGCGCCCGGCTCTCCTACATGGGCCTTCCCTGCCCCAACATCTGCACCGGCGGCTTTAACGCCCACGGCAAACTGGAATTCGTGGTGCTGGAGGACATGGAAAAGATCAAGGACATTATCAAGACTGCCATTTACAACGTGAAGTAACGGAAAGGAACCCGGCAATGCTGAGATTTGGAACCATTGGCTCCGGGTGGATTGTGGACGAGTACATCCACGGAGCAAAAGACAGCGGACTGTGGGAACTGACGGCAGTCTACTCCCGGGAGGAGCAGCGAGCCAGGGAGTTCGCCCAAAAGCACGGGGCTGCCCACTGGTTTACCAACCTGGAGGAAATGGCCGCCTCTCCCCTGCTGGACGCGGTGTACATTGCAAGCCCCAACGCCCTGCATTTTCAGCAGGCAAAGCTTTTCTTGGAGCATGGCAAACATGTCCTCTGCGAAAAGCCCCTGTGCGCTCAGGCGGACAAGGTGGCGCAGCTGCAGGGGATCGCCAAAGAGCGGGGGCTGGTTTTCCTGGAGGCCATTATGTTCCTCCACCTGCCCCAGCGGACCATTCTGGAGGAAGCCTTGAAGCGCCTGGGGACCATTTCCCTGGTGAAGCTGGATTTCTGCCAGCGCTCCTCCAAGCTGGACGGCTACCTTTCCGGGCAGCTTCCCAACATCTTCAACCCCGCCCTGGAAACGGGAGCCCTGATGGACTTGGGGGTGTACTGCATTTATCCGGCGCTTGCCCTGTTTGGGGAGCCGGAAAGCTTTTCCGCAGACGCCCTGATGCTTCCCACAGGCGCGGACGGAGCCGGTGTGGTGACCCTGCGGTATCCCGGCAAGCTGGTGACTCTCACCTATTCCAAACTGGGACAGGCCGGGGCCAACAGCGACTTCCAGGGCACGGAAGGCACCCTTTCCGTGGAGTCCATTTCCCGCCTGGCCGGGTTTACCCTTAGGACCCGCCAAGGCCAGGTGGAAGAGCTGTACGGCGACGACGAAAAGTACCAGCTGATGGGCTGGGAAGCCAAAGATTTTTACCGCTACATCACAGAGCCCCAGGCTTGCGCCCAAGAGTACGCCCGGTGCGCAGAGCTGAGTCTGTTGGCAGCCTCCTGGATGGAGCGAATCCGCAAGCAGGCAGGCATCGTGTTTGAAAGCGATTCCTAAACCGAAACTCAAAAAAGGACGGTGGAGCAACAAGGTTCCACCGTTCTTCTTTTATTCCACTGTAAGGTAGGGCTCCAGCTTGGCAAAGGTCTTTTCTCCAATGCCGGAGACCTCCATGATCTCCTCAATATCGTAAAAGCCGTTGTTGGCCTCCCGGTAGTCGATAATCCGCTGTCCCAGGGACGGGCCGATTCCGGGAAGCTGGTCCAGCTCCTCCAGGGTGGCTGTGTTGAGGTTGACGCTCTTTTCCACCAGCACCTCCTGAGGACCGGCAGGGTCCGGTTCCTCCGGTGTTTCCTGGGGCGCCCCGTCAGAACCAGACGAGACCGCCGTCCCCGTGGAAGCCGCGCCTTCCGCCGTCTCAGAAAGTGCCTGACTTGACGCGCTCACGGTCACCTGATAAAACGCAATGGGCCGGGCTGTGTACAGCCCAATCAGCACCGCTGCCGTAACCGCAGCCGCGCTCAGCAGCAGAACCCAGCGGATTTTCGTCTCTCGATCCATGGACTTACACTTCCTTCAGCTTGCGAAGAAACTTTGTAAAATAAAGGGGAAGCGGTGCTTGAAACTCCATATATTCCCCGGTGCGTGGGTGAACAAACCCGATCTTCCCTGCGTGAAGACACTGCCCCTCCAGAGAGGCGATCACCTTTTTTGGCCCGTAGACAGGGTCCCCCGCCACCGGATGGCCCAGGTAGGCCATATGCACCCGAATCTGGTGGGTTCGTCCTGTTTCCAGACGAAGGCGCAGCTGGGTGAACTCCTGAAAGCGCTTGACCACCCAGAAATGAGTCACTGCCTGCCTGGCCGAGGGGGACCCGGGCAGCACCGCCATTTTCTTCCGGTCCGTGGGGTGGCGGCCCAAAGGCTGGTCCACCGTACCCGATTCCACCTTGAACGTGCCATACACCACGGCGCTGTATTCCCGGGTAAAGGTGTGAGCCTGAATTTGTTCCGCCAGGCGGGTGTGGGCGAAGTCGTTTTTCGCCACCATCAGCAGGCCGCTGGTATCCTTGTCAATGCGGTGGACAATCCCCGGCCGGGCCACCCCGTTGATCCCGGAAAGGGAATCCCCGCAGTGATACAGCAAGGCGTTGACCAGGGTCCCGTTTTCATGGCCGGGCGCCGGGTGCACCACCATCCCTTTGGGCTTGTTCACCACCAGCAGGTCCCCGTCCTCGTACACAATATCCAGGGGGATATTCTCCGGAAGCACTTCCAGCGGGCGAACCTCCGGCAGCTCCACTTGAATCAGCTCTCCGGGCTTCAGTTTGGCGCTTTTGGACAACACTTTCCCGCCGCAGGTGACGCACCCGCTCTCGATCAGGTTCTGGACTGCGGAGCGGGTCATGTCCTCCAGCGCGGCGGAGAGAAGCTTGTCCACCCGCTGGCCAGCCTCCTCCACCGTCAGGGTGAGCTGACGGCTCATTGCTGGTCCTCCACCTGGGAAGCATCGTCCTCCCCGCCCCTGGTGTAAAACAGCACATGGATGACAAACAACACCGCTCCCACCGTGATGCAGCAGTCGGCGAAGTTGAAGATGTAGTCAAAAAACATCACGTGGATAAAATCCACCACAAAGCCGTGGACCACCCGGTCAATCAGGTTGCCGATACCCCCGGCGATAAGCAGCGCGGAGGTGGAATAGCTGAAAAAGCTGTGTTTTTTATAGCGGAACAGCAGCACCACAATGGCGATGATGGCCACCACCGTGACGCCCATCACCAGGCCCATCCAGCTTTTGAACAGCCCGAAGGAGGCCCCCGTGTTCTCCACGTAGGCCAGTTCCAGCAGGCCGGGAATCAGGGTGACACACCCCACCGGCCGGAGATCTCGCAGGACAAAAAACTTGGTGAGCTGGTCCACTGCCAACAGCAGGACCGCGGCAGCCAGCACCGCCACCGCTGTGGCAATGGTTCGATTTTTCTTTTCGGATTTCAACATGGATCTCCCTTTTCAGAGGATGTGGTCAGCGGAAAAGGGGCTGTTGCAAAAAGCAAAAGCCCCCGCTGCCTCTTGGTTATTTTTTCCGTCTCTTCTTCCCGAAATCCACATTGTCCCCAAACTCCAGGTTGCTGAAGTGAGAGGCCTTCTCCCTCTGGAGGGATTCGGGAATGTCGCTGTACGCTTTCAGATCGATGCCAACCTGAGTGAGGTCGTCATCTTCCGGGAAGCTGTGGTCGGGCTCCCAGCGAAGCTGCTCCCGGCTGAGGTCCACCTTGTCGTGAAGCGTAGCGCTCTCCACGGGAGGATTCTCCACAGGCTGGGAAACAGGCTTTGCCGGCTGCTTCCGGGGCTCCGCCGCCTTGGGCTGAGGCTGGGGTTCCAGCACCACCTCTTCCGGCTCCTCCTGGTACACCGGCTCGGGCTCCGGCTCTGGCGCCGGCTGGGGCTGAGGCGCCGGCGCCGGCTTTTCCTTCACGGCTCTGGGGGTCGGTTCCGGCTCGGGTTCGGGCTCCGCCGCAGCGGCGCTTTCAGGCTGCACCCGGCTCTCCACCGCGGGAGTCGTTTCCTTCAGCCGAAAGCTGGGAATATGATTGATGCTCTCCAGATGCTTCTTGTACATTTCTAGCAGGGAAACCCGGAAGGCGGAAACCTGACGCTTCATTTCCTCCAGCTCGCCCTTCTTCTGGTCCACCTGAACCGCGTATTCTCTGGCGGCCCTGGCGGCATCGTCCCGAGCGTTCTCCATAATCTTCTTGGCGCTGTCCTCCGCGTCCGCCAGCATGACCGCGGCCTTGCCTTTGGCCTCCTGAATGGACTCTCTGGCCATTTTCTGGGCGCTGAGGATGGCATCCTTAATGCCGTCCTCCTCCTCCCGGTAGGCCTCGATCTTCTGGGCAAGAATGGCCAGCTTCTTCTGAAGCTCCACGTTCTTGGCCTTCAGTTCGCCAATCTGTCCTTTCAGCTCCTCCATCTGCTGGGCCAGCTGGGCAGTCTGCTGCACAGCGCTGTCCCGCTCGGTCTGAAGCTGAGTGAAGGACTCTACCACTTCATCGATAAAATTGTCAACGTCCTCCGGCTTGTACCCGGAAAACCCTGCCTTCCCAAAGCTTACCTCATTGATTTCTTTCACGGTCAACATTTGGAAATCCCCCTTATTGATATTTCCTGCATTTCACCACAAGCCGCCCCTTGCTTGTCAAAGGGCCTAACTGATCTATGATAAAACGTCCTTGCCTGCGCACAGAGAGCAGGTCTCCTTCTTTCACCCGCTGGGAACCTGAAAGGCATTCCCGGTGGTTCAGGGACACCAGTCCCGCTGTGATCAGGCCGGCGGCTTTTTCCCGGCTGGTTCGGCACACAAAGCCGATCAGGCAGTCCAGCCGCTGAGAAGCCACCACGCCGCTCATTTCCAAAAATTCGTGAGCGCCCGGCAGCGGGCCCTCCCAGGAAAGGGAGGTCTTTACTCCCACCCGGCCGATCTTGCGTATGTTCTGGAGAAAATATTCCCCCATCTCTTCCCGGAGAAAGGTGACGCACTGTCCTTCCCCCACCAGGATGTCCCCAATCACCGACCGGTCCACTCCCAAGGCCATATAGGTCCCCAGGAAGTTCCGGTGAATGAGCTCGTCCTCCGCCCGGTAGGAAAGGGCAAAGGGCGTGATGGGAAACAGTTCCGGGTCCGACTCCAGATAGTCCGGGAAAAACCCAAGCATCACCCGCTCGGCGTTTTCGTGGCCGCCCCAGAAAAGGTAGGTCCCCTCCCTTCGCCGGGACAGGTAGTCCTGACAGAAGGCGGCTTGGGCCTCGTCCAGAAAGCCCAGAAAGCAGGGCCTTTTCCGGGAGAGCTTCAGGTGATCCTCCAGCCGGGCAGTGAGGAGTTCTTGATCGTTGGGCATAGGCGCTTAAAAATAGAGCCCGCTGTTTTCCAGCTCGTCCAAAACATCGTCACCGGTAAGGTCCACATTGTAGGGCGTGATGATAAAGGTGTTGGTGGCGATGCGCTTGATCTTCCCGTTGTTGGCGTAGGCCACGCCGCTGAGGAAATCCACAATCCGGCGGGAAACCTCTTTCTCGGTTTTCTCCAGATTGAGCACCACCGTATGGCGCTTTAGCAGCTCGTCGGCAATGGTTCGTGTCTCCTCGCCAAAGGAGATGGGTTTGAACAGCACCACCTGAAGCTGAGCCTTGGCGTTGATGTTCACCACCCGGTTGCCGCCGGAGGTTTCACTCCGGGGGGCAAAGTCGGAGAAGGAGTAGGAAGAGCGGCGGGACTCGGAGTAGCTTCCCCGGTCGCTGGTCTCTTCCTCTTCCGGCTCGTCGTCGTAATACTCTTCATATTCATCATCCGGCGGATTCCACATCTTGTGGAGCTTATCAACCAATCCTGCCATAGGATCTGTACCTCCTGAATACATGTTTAGCGGTTTGGGTATTCCCTTTTCCCGAACAGAGAGGAGCCCACCCGCACCATGGTCGCTCCGCAGGCAATGGCCTCCGCGAAGTCGGAGGACATGCCCATGGACAAACAGTCCATACGTACATTATCCATTTTTTTAGCCCCTATGTCAACATAAGATTGCCGTACAGCGGAAAAATAGCCGCAAAGTTCGGCAGAATTCTCGCAGATGGGAGGAATTGCCATAAGGCCCCGCACGCGTACGCCAGGCAGCTCCCGGATTGCGTCCACGCATTCCAGCAGGGCCTCCGGAAGGACGCCCCCCTTGCTCTCTTCCCTGCCAATATTTACCTCCACAAGCACATCCATAGATGTGTGTTCTTTTTCACAAAGACGGGAGATCTCACGGGCCAGTTTCACGCTTCCCACCGACTGAATGCAGCTGACTTTTCCGATCAGGTATTTCACCTTGTTGGTCTGGAGCTGACCGATGAACTGGATGTCGCACCGTTCTTTGTGAAGGCCTTCGTATTTCTCCAGAAACTCCTGGACCCGGTTCTCTCCCATGCAGGCAAGGCCCCGGTCAATGGCGTGGTTGATCACTTCCAGGGGCACCGTCTTTGTGGCGGCCAGCAGGGTAATCTCCTCGGGACGTCTGCCGGACCGCTCCGCCGCCCGGGCGATTTCCTCCATCACCCGGGGATAGTTTTCATCAAACAGCGCAAAGCGCTCATTGTACGATTTTTCCGTCATAGAGATCCGTCCCTTCTACCACAACTTGGTCGTATAGCTGAATGGTGGAATCCGTCACCAGCATCTCCTGCTCCTCGGAGGAAAGCTCTGTTTTGCAGATGGCGTACCCGTTGATGGAATGCTCCGTGAACACCTGGACAAACTCCAGCTGTCCGCCGAAGAGCACGTACACGCCCCGCACATTCTCCTGCACCTTGGTCACCTTGTTCCCGTTCTCGTCGGTGGTAGTGTACTCCACGTCCTCGAACCGCAGGGCGCGCTCGTTGACAAGCACCCCGGAATAGGTGGCAACGGTGATCTGGAGGGCCTCGTTGCGCACGGAGGCAATGTCGGAATCCATGTTGGAGCACTGGAATATCACCGCGGTCTTCCCCGTTTCATCGTCCCGGTTCCGCGCCACCACCTGGGCGGGGATCTGCTCGGCGCTGGCAAAGGGAATGTCCAGATAGACGCTGGTCACGTCTTCCAGGCGAACCATGTCGTTTTCCGTGAGAACGCAGGCCACATACCAGTTGAACTCACTGCAGATCTTCCCCACTGCCGAAGTGGACGCGGAAGGCTCCTTCTCCAGCAGTTCCTCCACCTGGGAGACCGTGAGATCTTCCACTTCTTCCAGGTCCACCAGGTTTTCCAAACCGTCCACCGTGCTGATGAAATAACCCGCCTCCGGCGCTTGGATAGTGCTGACCGCGTACCCCGACTGGCTGGCAAGGGCATCCCTCTGGCTTTCCAGTTCCGAAATGCGCTGGTTGTAGCTATCGGCGCTTTCCTCCCCCACAATCAGCTGTCGCCTTGCCAGAGCGGTGAGAAGGGTTTCCTTCCAGGTGGAAAGCTGAGAGAAGTCGTTTTGATTCACGCCTTTCACCACCTGGCCCACCGCGGAATAGATCTGCTCTCCCAGCATGGAGGGGTTGGCCACAAAGTAATCGGCGGGCTTTGAGAGGGCTTCCAGATTTTCAATCTCATCGTCCAGCCGTTCAAGCTCCCGTCGGTTGGCTGCGTCGCTCTCCGTGGCGAACACGTCCGCGATGGTCCCGTTGGCGGCCACCCGGGTGCCGTCGGCCACCCGGTAGCTGAGCACGCCGTTCACGCTCTCGTTGATCACCGTTTCGTCCCGGATGACGAAGCCCTGGGCCTGGAGCACTTCCGAAGCCTCGCCGTACATGGCGGTTTCTGTTTTCAGGCTTTCATGGGTGGCCTGAAAGACCTGGTATCCCACATACAGCAGCACAAGCACCGCCAGGATCAGGGCGCCTATGGTGCGGATCTTCTTACTGTTCACAGGCTGCGTCTCCTTTCCAGACTCCCCACCGCTTCAGCGCCTCCAAGGCATCCTCCAGAAGGGCCTGTCGATGGGGGTAATCGTCCACATAGAGGAACTCCGTGCGCTCCTCCCGCTTGAACCAGGTGATCTGCCGTTTGGCGTAGCGGCGGCTCTCCCGCTTGATGTTCTCCACCGCCTCATCCAGCGAAAGCTCTCCCCGGAAAAAGGGGAACAGCTCCTTGTAGCCAATGGCCTGGGCGGCGGTGGGAACGGCTTCCTTCCCCTGGCAGTGGGCAAAAAACGCCCTGGCCTCTTCCAGAAGCCCCTGCTCCAGCATCAGGTCCACCCGCCGGTCAATGCGCCGGTACAGGGCTTCCCGGTCCCGGTAGCACAGGCAGAGCATCACATACCGGTAGGGGGACTGGGCGCTGTGGGAGCGCTCCGCCTGGGCAGAAAAGGGCTCCCCGCACAGCTGGATATATTCCAGCGCCCGGATCACACGCTTCACGTTGTTGGGATGGATCTCCCCGGCGGCTTTTGGGTCCAGCTGGGCCAGCCGGCGGTACAAGGGCTCCACCCCCTGTTCCTCCGCCTCCTGAAACAGCTTCTGCCGAAGGGCTTCGTCCCTGCCCTTCTCCTCAAAGGAAAAGCCTCGGAGCAGGGACCTGGCGTAAAGCCCGGTGCCTCCCACCAGAATGGGAAGCCTGCCCCTGCCGTGGATCTCCCGAAGCAGCGCCCCCGCCCGGTCCACGTAGTCGGACACGCTGAAGGCCTCCTCCACCGGGAGGAACCCCACAAGGTGGTGAGGCGCCGCCGCCAGCTCTTCCGGGGTGGGCTGGGCAGTGCCAATAGGCAGTCCCCGGTAGATCTGCATGGAGTCACAGGAGACGATTTCCCCGTTCAGCCTGCGGCACAGGGCAATGCCCAATTCTGTTTTTCCCGTGGCCGTGGGTCCCACCACCGCCGCCACAGGGATTTTCTCTTCCAATACCATATGCCCCTCACGCCCTGCCGAACTGCCGCTCAATATCTTGGCGGCGCAGCAGAATGTAAACCGGTCTCCCGTGAGGGCAGTAGCGCACCTCCGGGTTCTGTTCCAGCGCTTCCGCCAGGGAGATCATCTCCTCCCGGGAGATGGAGTCCCCGGCCTTCATGGCGGCGCGGCAGGCCACGTTGTGGTAGACCCAGTCCAGGTGTTCCGTGGTCATCCTGTTCTTCAGGGAAGCCAAATACCCGGCGATCTCCATCACCGCTTCGGCGGCGTCCCCGCCGTCCAGCAGCAGGGGGGCCGACCGCACCAGCACCGTCCCGGAGCCGAAGTCCTCCACCTCAAAGCCGGCCTTGGAGAACTCTTCCAGGTGGTCCAGCACGGCGGTGTACTCCTCCTTGTCCAGGGTGACGGTGACGGGCTCCAGCAAGGTCTGGGCTTCTCCCCCCGCGTTCTCCCGTTTCAGCCGCTCGTAGAGCAGCCGTTCGTGGGCCGCGTGCTTGTCGATGAACATCAGCTCCTGGCTGCTGTATTCCACCACCAGGTAGGTGCCAAAGGCCTCCCCAATAATGCGGGAATGAAACTCCCCCAAAGGAGGCAGCTGCGCCTCCTGGACAGGTTTCTCCTCCAGGACAGGTTCCGCCTCCGGAACAGGCTCCGCCGCGGGAAGCGCCTCTTTCGGGGAAGGCTGCTTCTCCGCTTCCGGCAGGACCGCTCTGGGCGGCTCCGGTTCAGGCTCGCTCTCCAGCACCTGCTCCAAAAAGCCGGAAAACCCGGGGGTCCGCTGGGGAGCGTCGCTGTCCCTCAGGGTGAATCCGGAAGAGCTGGGGGCTTTGAACACAGGAGCGGGGGCGTCCGCCTTCTTTTGGGGAACAGCCGGCCTGGGCGGCGCCGTAAGGGGAAGCTGCTCCTGCTTTTCCGGCTTCGGCGCATAGGGCGAAACCAAGGGACGCTTCAGTTCCATCACCTTGGGCTTATCCCCCGCGTGGAGCGCCGACTTCACCCCGTGGTACACCGCGTCGAAAATAGGCCGCTCGTTGACAAAGCGCACCTCCAGCTTGGCAGGGTGGACGTTTACATCCACAGCGCCGAAGGAGAGCTTCATGTGCAGCACGCAGGCGGGAAATTTCCCCACCATAATGGAGCCCTTGTAGGCCTCCTCCAGGGCGGCCATGGCCGTGCGGCTGCGGATAAACCGGCCGTTGATGAAAAAGTTCTGCATGGTCCTGTTGGGCCGGCTGGAGGCGGGGGCGCTGATGTACCCCTCCACCTTCACGTGGCCCAGCTCGTAGTCCACGGGAATCAGCGTGGAGGAAAACTCCCTGCCGTACACCGCGTAGATGGTGGAGGACAGCTTCCCGTCCCCAGGGGTGTGAAGCTGCTCTTTGCCGTCCCGAATGAACCGGAAGGAGATCTCCGGGTGGGACAGGGCCAGCTTGTCCAGAATCCCCGCCACGGAGTTGCCTTCGGTGGCGTCCTTTTTCAGGAACTTCATCCGGGCGGGAGTGTTGTAGAACAGGTCCCGCACCAGAATGGTGGTGCCCTCCGGACAGCCCGCCTCCTCCAGGGTGAAGTCCTCCGAGCCGCCCCCTGTGTAGCGCACCCCGTTTACAGTCCCCGGGACCCGGGTGAGCACCTCCACATGGGAGACAGCGGAAATGGACGCCAGCGCCTCTCCCCGGAAGCCCAGGGTGGAAATGGAGTTCAGGTCGTCCTGCCGGACCACCTTGCTGGTGGCGTGGCGCAGAAAGGCCGTGGGAACATCCTCGGGCAGGATGCCGCAGCCGTTGTCGGTGACCCGCATAAAGGTGATGCCGCCCCGGCGGATCTCCACAGTGATAATGGAAGCGCCGGCATCCACGGCGTTCTCCACCAGCTCTTTGATGACGGAGGAGGGCCTGTCCACCACTTCTCCCGCGGCGATCAGTTCCGCCACCTGTTTTTCCAGCACTTGGATCTTCGGCATGTTCCCGCCTCCTTTTTTCCGTTATTTCAGCATGGTGCAAAGCTCAAACAGGGTGTTCATGCACTGGATGGGTGTCAGGGCGTTCACATCCAGAGAACGGAGCTTTTGCAGCACTTCCCCGTCCACAGAGGCCATGGTCAGCTGGACTGGCTCCTCGGAGAAACGGTGATGGGAAGGGCGCTTGTCCTCTCCCCCGTTCTTTTCCAGCTCCGCCAGCACCTGCTTGGCCCGCTTGATCACCTTGTCCGGCACGCCGGCCAGCTTTGCCACCTCGATGCCGAAGCTGTCGTCGGCGCCGCCCCGGACGATCCGCCGCAGGAAGGTGATGTCGTCTCCCCGCTTCTTCACGGCGATATTGAAGTTCTTCACCCCGGGAAGGATGTCCTCCATGGCGGTGAGCTCATGGTAGTGGGTGGCGAACAGGGTCTTGGCCCCCACCAGCTTTTTGTCGTGGACATACTCCAGCACCGCCCGGGCAATGCTCATGCCATCGAAGGTGGAGGTGCCCCGGCCGATCTCGTCGAAGATAATCAGGCTGTTCTGGGTGGCGTTTTTCAGAATGTCCGCCACTTCCGCCATCTCGATCATAAAGGTGGACTGGCCGGCGGACAGGTCGTCGGAGGCGCCCACCCGGGTGAAGATGGCGTCCACAATGCCCACCTCCGCCACGGCCGCGGGCACAAAACAGCCGATCTGGGCCATGATGGTGATAATGGCGGTCTGCCGCATATAGGTGGACTTGCCCGCCATGTTGGGCCCGGTGATGATGGCCACCCGGTTGTCGTTCATATCCATGTCCACGTCGTTGGGCACAAAGGGCGTGTCGTGGAGAAGAGCTTCCACCACAGGGTGGCGGCTGTCCTTCAGGTACAGCTTGCCGCTGACATTGATCACCGGCCGGGTGTAGTCGTTCTTCACGGAAACCACCGCGAAAGAGCAAAGCACGTCCAGCACGGCCACTGCCTTGGCGGAGGCCTGCACCCGGGGAAGCTGGTCCGCCACATGCTGGCGCACCTCCTCGAACAGCTTGCTCTCCAGCGCAATGGACTTGTCGTGTGCCCCCAAAATGCGGTTTTCCAGTTCTTTCAGCTCCTGGGTGATGTACCGCTCCCCATTGGTCAGGGTCTGCTTGCGGATGTAGTCCTCCGGCACCTGGTCCTTGTAGCTGTTGGACACCTCGATGTAGTAGCCGAACACCCGGTTATAGCCTGTTTTCAGCTTGGGGATGCCGGTGCGCTCCCGCTCCCGGGCCTCCACGGCGGCAATCAGCTCCCGGCCGCCGTTCATGTCCCGCTTCACCTCGTCCAGCTGGGCGTTGTAGCCCTCCCGGATGATTCCTCCCTCCCGGATGGTGAAGGGCGGGTCGTCCACGATGGCGGAATCGATGAGCTGAGAGACGTCCTCCAGGCTGTCCAGCTGGCCGTTCAGCTGGCGGAGCAGAGTGGACTGGCACCCCGCCAAAAGCTCTTTGAGCCCGGGCAGGCGCTTGACCGCCGCGGAGAGAGAGCGGAGCTCCCGGCCATTGGCGGAACCGTACACGATCCTGGTCATAATGCGCTCCAGGTCGAAAATGCCGGTTAGCTGCTGGGTGAGATCGTCCAGCAGCTGAGGGTTCTCGAAAAGCTCTGCCACGGCGTTCTGCCGCCGGGTGATTCGGGCGGGGCTCAACAGGGGCTGCTCCAGCCAGGTCTTGATAAGGCGTTTTCCCATGGCGGTCTTGGTCCGGTCCAGCACCCAAAGCAGGGAGCCTTTTTTCTCCTTGTTCCGCATGGTCTCCGTAAGCTCCAGATTCCTCCGGGCGTTGATGTCCAGCCCCATCACTCCGGCGTCGGCGCCGATTTCCACCGCGTTCATCCGTTCCAGGCCGGTGATCTGGGTGCGGCCCAGGTAGTCCAGCAGCGCCCCCAAGGCCTTCACCGCCAGGGGCTTGTGGGAAAGTTCCAGCTCCTCCAGGGTTTTCCCCCCGAACTGGCGGCTTACTCGGTTCTGGGCGCCTGCCAGGTCCTGATACAGGGCCTCGTCCAGGCACTCCACCGAAGCCTTCAGCTTGTCCCGGATAAACTCCGAAAGGCCCTCAAGGTCCAGCGCCTGGGGATTGATCAGGATCTCGCTGGGGTTGTACCGGGCCAGCCGGTCCTCCAGAATGTGGAGGAGTGTTTCCCTATCCGGCGCCAGAACCTGGTCGGAGGTCAAATCGCCGGTGGACACGTCCCCAAAGCACAGGCCAAGGCCTCCTTCCTCGTAACACACCGAGCAGAGGAAGTTGTTCTTGGTCTCGTCCAGCATGCTGTTTTCCAGCACCGTGCCCGGGGTGATAATCCGGATCACGTCCCGCTTGACGATGCCCTTGGCCAGCTTGGGGTCCTCCAGCTGCTCGCAGATGGCCACCTTGTACCCCTTTGCCACCAGCTTGGCGATGTAGCTCTCCGCGCTGTGGAAGGGCACGCCGCACATGGGAGCCCGCTCCTCCTGGCCGCAGTCACGGCCGGTGAGCGTCAGCTCCAGCTCTTGGGAGACGGTCTTTGCGTCGTTGAAGAACATCTCGTAAAAATCGCCAAGGCGAAAGAAAAGTATCGTGTTAGGATACTTTTCTTTCATCTCGAAATATTGTTTCATCATTGGGGAGTAATCCGCCATGGTTCCTTTTCCCAGCCCTTTCCCTAGTAGGAAGCGCCTGCCGCGCTCCCGGTCTCTCGCAGAAAATCAGTGGCAGCCGGCGCAGCTGGCGCAGTTGCCGCCGCAGGAGGCCGCGTCGTAATCGCAGGTCTCCGGGTCCTCTCCCTCGGCGCACATGCTGAGAATGCCGGTGATCCGCTGAAGCAGGGCGTCAAACTCGTTCTTGGCGTCGTTGTAGCGGAGCATGTGCTCGTTCTCCATAATCTTCTGGTACACGGCCCGGAACTCCTCGTTCAGCCGCTGGAGGGTTTCGTCGTTGCGGTCCTCTTTCTGGGCCTCGTTGGAAATGGCCATCCGCTTCAGGTTGAATTCCCCAATGGCCTCCTGAAGCGCCTCGTCCTCGTCGCTCTGCTGGCGGGCGGCCATCATGGCGATGTAGCGCTCGTCGTTCTGCAGGGCACGGCCCAGATCTCTTGTCAGTTCAATGATATCCATTGTTTTTTCCTCCAAATGAATGATTTCTGAATTTTTTATGTGTAAGAGCCTGTCAAGGCTTTTTCAGCTTGTAATGAAGCAAGGCTTTTCCCACAGCCCCCAGCAGGAGCACGCACACAAGCACAACCCCCGGGACAATCAGCTGGACATACCAGGGCGCGGACCAGGAGGCGTACAGTTCCGGACGGGCGCTTTGATCCCAGAAAAGATACAGGGCATGGCCCAGAAACGCGCCGGTAAAGGCGGCCATGACGATGGTGAGGATCCGGTTTAAACGCTTCATAAAACGCGCTCCTTTCCACCCTCCTCCGCCAGTTCCCCGAAGAGCATCCAGCTGCGGGCGCTGGTGACTTTCACGGTGACGTACTGGCCCAAAAGCTCCTCGTCCCCGGGGAACTCAATGATCACGCTGGAGTTGGTCCGGCCGGAAAGGAGCCCGGACTTCTCGTTGCGCTCCTCCACCAGGACCCGCTCGGTGGTGCCCACCATCTTCTGGCAGCGGGCGGCGGCAACCTCCTCCTGGACCTTGAGCAGTTCCGAAAACCACCGGGCCTTCTCCTGGTGGGAGACAGGGTCAGGCATTTTGGCGGCTTTTGTCCCCTGGCGGGGGGAGTAGATAAAGGTGAACAGGGAGGTGAACTCCACTTCCCGAATTAGGGAGAGGGTGTCCTGAAACTCCTGGTATGTCTCCCCGGGAAAGCCCACGATCACGTCGGAGGTAAAGCTCACGTCCGGCATGACGCTTCTGGCGTAGCGGATCAAAGACAGGTACTGCTCCCGGTTGTAATGCCGGTTCATCTCCTTCAAGACACGATCATTGCCCGACTGGAAGGGCAGATGGATGTAATGGGGAATGTGCCGGCTTTGGGCCATCACGTCAAACAGCTCTTTGCTGGCGTCCTTGGGATGGGAGGTCATGAACCGGATGCGGTAATCCCCGGGGATGGCGTCAATCTGCCGGAGCAGCTGGGCGAAATTCACCTGTTCCTCCAGGCCCTTCCCGTAGGAGTTCACATTCTGCCCCAGCAGGGTGATCTCCTTGTAGCCGGCCTGGATAAGCTCCCGGCACTCCTTCACAATCTCCTCGGGCCTGCGGCTTTTCTCCCGGCCCCGCACATAGGGCACGATGCAGTAGGAGCAGAAGTTGTCGCAGCCAAGCATCACCGTCACCCAGGCCCGGGACGTGCCGTCCCGCCGGGTGGGGATCCCCTCCAGCACCTCTTCCCCCTCGTGTCCCCGCAGGAACACCCGCTTGGAATCGGTGACGGCGGTGTAGAGCATTTCCGGCAGCCGGTGGATCACATGGGTGCCGAACACAATGTTCACGAAGGGGAAGCTTTTGCGGAAGCGTTCCGCCACGTGCTCCTGTTCCGTCATGCAGCCGCACACGGCAATGATGGTGGAGGGGTGGCGGCGCTTGACGTTTTTCAGCGCCCCCACGTTGCCGAACACCCGGTCCTCCGCGTGTTCCCGCACGGCGCAGGTGTTGAACAGGATAAAGTCCGCCTTCTCGGGGATATCGGTGAAGGAAAAGCCCATTTTGCCGAGCATGCCTTTGATCTTTTCCCCGTCCGCCACGTTCTGCTGGCATCCATAGGTGCGCACGTAGGCCAGCGGCACCGGACCCCGGGCCCGGACTTTCATCATTTCCGCCACGTCTGCCGCGTATAATTGTTGACGGGAGAGCTCTTCCTGAGCAAGCTGTTTTTCCAAAGGCCACACCCCTTGCAAATGATACAGGCTGTGGTCCCCTGTGAAAATGGGCACAACCTGTTGAACAGTATAGCACATTGGTGAGAAAACTGCAAGGAAAATGGCCCATCCCATTTTTTCGCAGTTGTTTCCCAAAGATGAACAAAAGCACCTGTTTTTCTTCTCGTTTTCTCCAGAAAACATGGGTACAAACAGGGTTCTTCCCCCTGTTTTGTACGTTTTTTTGCAGAATTGTAGAAAGCATCTTGACTTTTGCCATGTAAAAAATTAAACTGAACGTATACATTTGAGCTAAATTAATTTTAACTGAGGTACCCTATGAAAAAGAACAAACGTTTCCCGCTCACCAAATCGGAATTGGCTTTAATGGAGATTTTATGGGATGCCGACAGGCCTCTTGGCCGGCCCGAGATTCTGGAGGCCGCATTGACGGAAAAGGAAAAACCCCTTTTCGCCGTCAATTCCTTCCACCTGCTTATCAACGACCTGATCGAGAAGGAATACATCGTGGTGGTAAGCGGCATGGGGAAAGAGCGCAACTACGCCCGGCGCTATGCCCCCACGGTAACCCGCAACGAGCACTTCGCGCTGCAGATCACCTCCTCGGAAAAATTCACCCCCGAGGACATTCCCTCCATTGTGGCCTCTCTGCTGAAGTACTCCAAAATTGAGGATGTGGACGCTTTTCTGGTGGAATTGGAAAAACTGCTCAAACGCCGCAAGGGATGAGGGAGTCCCTTCTGTTTCCCCTGTCTTTTTCTGAGGTTCACAAATAAAAGGCTTCGCCCTTCTGGGAAACTCCCACAGGTGCGAAGCCTTTTTGCTTTCAGTTTCTTTTACAGCAGGACCTTGGTGCCCCCTGCCTGACGGATGGACAGCACATGGCACGCGCCCTCACCGAACACGCTTTCCAGTTCCCTGCGGTAGTCCTCCAGAAGGTCCAGGGGAACAAAGGCCTGGATGGTCCCGGCAAAGCCTCCCCCATGGACGCGCCATGCCCCTTTCCCCTCCAGCACCCGCTGGGAGAGGGCCAGCGCCAGGGTAAGCCCCTGCTGCAAGGGGGACACCGAGGCGAACACGTTCTGCAGCCGCTGGAAGGAAGAGGCCCCCGAAGCCAGGATCATCTTCTGGAAGCTCTCCATATCCCCCTGCTGAAGGGCGTTTCGCTCCTCCTCGGCCAGGGGGTCTTCGTCGAAGAAGTGCATGGCCCGCAGCACTGCCCGGTCACTGGTTGCCTTGCGAACCTCTCCCAGGCGCCGGTAGAACTGGTCTTTCTCCACGTCCCGCAGGACTTCCTTCCCAAAGAAGGCCGCCACCTGCTTCATCTCCTGGGGAATGGCGGCGTACTCCCCTGTCAGGTCGGCGTGGCTGCCACCGGTGTCCACCACGCACAGGGCGTATCCCGCTTCCGTGATGTCGAAATCCACCTTCTGGATCACCGGCTTGGCAGGGTCTTTGAAATCGATGAACGTAAACCCGCCCACGGAGCTGGCCATTTGGTCCAGCAGTCCGGAGGGCTTTCCAAAATAGACGTTCTCCGCGTACTGGGCGATTTGCGCGGCGGTGACAGGGTCTATGTTCCCGTCGTTGTAAAGCTGGCTGATGATGGTGACCACCAGCACCTCAAACGCCGCGGAACTGGAAAGGCCGGACCCCTTCAGCACCCGGGACTTGGTAAAGGCCTCAAAGCCTCCCACGGTGTATCCCAGCTCCCGGCACCGGGCGCAGATGCCCCGGAGCAGCGCCGCGGAGACTCCGTCCTCTTCCTCTTTCCGTTCCAGCTCGCTCAAGTCCACCACGTCGATCTTGGTGTATTCCGAGGACTTCAAAATGGCCTTGTTGTTGTCGGTTTTCCGGGCATAGGCGGCAATATCCAGGTTGACCGCCGCGGCCAGCACCCGCCCGTGGTTGTGGTCGGTGTGGTTGCCCCCCACTTCCGTGCGGCCGGGGGCGCTGAAAAATTCCCCGCCCTCGTTGCTGCCAAAGTGCTTCTCAAACCCCTCCAGCAGGGCCTGATACCGCTCTCTCTGAAGCTCCGTATCCTGGGGATACAAGGTTTCAAAGCTGCAGATCATGGTTGTTCACATCCCTTCCGTTCCTTCGTCTTTCAGCATATTTCTGAGATCTTCCTCCGTCAGCACGGGAATTTCTAGCTGGCGGGCCTTTTCTAGCTTGCTGCCGGCTTCCTCCCCTGCCAGCACATAGCTTGTCTTTTTGGACACGGAGGACGTGACCTTTCCTCCGTGGCTCTCGATGAGCTGGGTGGCTTCCTTCCGGCTCATGGTGGGCAGGGTGCCGGTGAACACAAACGTGCTTCCCTCCAGTGCCGAGCTCTGGGTTTCCTGGCGCTGGGCCTCCATGTTCACTCCCAGCTCCCGCAGCCGCTCCACCAGCTGCTTCGCCGACTCCTTCTGGAAAAAGGCCGCGACTTCCTTGGCCATAATCCCGCCGAAGCCCTCGATCTGGGAAAGTTCCTCCTCCGTGGCCTGCTCCAGCCCCTCCATGGTGGGAACGGCGGCGCAGAGAGTTTGAGCCGCCTTGGCCCCAATGTGGGGGATCCCCAGGGCGTAAACCAGCCGGGACAAATCGTTGGACTTGGACCGCTCAATGGAGGCCATCAGGTTCTGGGCGCTCTTTTTGCCAAACCGCTCCAGCTTTTGCAGCTGTGCTGCCTGGAGCGTGTACAGGTCCGCCGGGGAAGCGATCAGCTCCTGGTCCAGCAGCTGCTCCAGGATAGCGGGACCCAGGCCGTCAATGTCCATGGCGTCCCGGGAGGCGAAGTGGATCAGGTTCCGCAAAAGCTGGGCGGGGCACTGGGGATTGGTGCAGCGGGTGGCCGCTTCCCCCTCCACTCGGGTGACCCGCTCCCCGCAGGAGGGACAGGTCTCCGGCAGCAGGTAGGGCTGGGAGTCCTGAGGGCTTTCCAGCACCGCCACCACCTCAGGGATGATCTCCCCCGCCTTCCGCAGAATCACCCGGCTGCCAATGCGGATGTCCTTTTCCGTGATGAAGTCCTGGTTGTGGAGGGTGGCCCGGCTCACGGTGGTGCCTGCCAAAGTCACCGGCTGGAACCGCCCGGTGGGGGTCAGCACGCCGGTGCGGCCCACGTTCACCTCGATGTCCACCAGGGTGGTCTCTTTCTCTTCCGGCGGGTACTTGAACGCCTCCGCCCACCGGGGGAATTTGGCGGTGCTGCCCAGCTCTTCCCGCTGGGTGAAGTCATTCACCTTGACAACCGCCCCGTCAATGGGAAAGTCGAAACTTCCCCGCTTGTCCCCGATCTCCCGGATATACTCCAGAATGGTCTCGATACTGCAGGATTTGCGGTACTCCGATGAAACAGGGAACCCCAGGCCGCGCAGCCATTCCAGGGACTGGTCGTGGCAGGTAAGGTTCTTCCCTTCCACCTGCTGCACGTTGAACACAAACATGCTCAGTTCCCGCTGAGCGGTGATTTTGGGGTCCTTCTGCCGCAGGGACCCGGCCGCGGCGTTCCGGGGATTCTTAAAGGTCTTTTCCTCCAGAAGCTCCTGGCGCTCGCACAGCCGCTGAAAGCTGCTGTCGGACATGTACACCTCACCCCGGACCTCCAGGAACGGCACAGGCTCCTTTAGCACCTTGGGCACAGAACGGATGGTGCGGATGTTCTCCGTCACGTCCTCCCCGGTAAAGCCGTCCCCCCGGGTGGACCCACGGACGAACACCCCGTCACGGTACTCCAGGGCCACGGAGAGCCCGTCGAACTTGGGTTCCACCACATACTCCGGTTCCCCCACGGTTTCCCGGACACGCCGGTCAAAGTCCAGCAGCTCTTCGGGGGAAAAGGAATCGTGCAAACTCTCCAGGGGCACCTGGTGGGTGACCGGCGCGAAGCTGTTGTACACCGCCCCGCCGATCTTCCGGGTGGGGGAATCCTCCGTCACCAGGTCCGGGTATTCCCCCTCCAGGGTCTCCAGCTGGCGGTACAGCTGGTCGTATTCGTAATCGCTGATTTCCGGATTGTCCTCTGTATAGTATTTTTGGCCGTAATAGCGGATCTGCTCCCGCAGTTCCTCCAGCCGGCGTTCCACTTCTTGTCTCTCCATAATGTTTTCCTTTTATCCAGTATTGAAAAGCCCGCTCTGGGGCACGGTCCCCACCAGGACAGTCTCCGCAAGCACCGTGGAGGTCTCCACCTGCGCCTGGGTCTCAAAGCGTTTGGACTGGGAGTAGGTCTGCACCGTCACGGTCATGGTGATGCGGTGGCAGCTCTGGTTGATCCCCGCCGACCCAAACTCCGTTTGAAAGGACAGGTCCGCCGAGCTTTCCAGGCGAAGTTTCAAGGGGACAGGAAAGCCCCGGCCGTTGAGCAGCGCCATACCCGTCAGGCTTCCGGCGGGCACCGTCACCGTGACGCTGCCGTTGAGGGTTTTCTCCAGCCGGGAGAGCACCTGGCTGCGCAGCTCGTTGAGGGCGGCGGCGTCCGCCACCACCGCCACAGGCTTGCCGGTCTCGTCGTTTTCCACCGCTACAAAGGAGCCTTCCTCCTTCATGGCCTCCTCCACAGCCAGATTCACCTGCGCCAGCACATAGCCCCGCGCCGCCTCCCGGGTGAGCTCCTCCGAAACGGAGCCAAGCCCCCACTCGCAAAAGGCCGCGCCTCCCGCCAGAACCATCAGGGCCGCCACCGCAAGGGGCCGGATTCGTTTTCTTCCCTTTGCCCACCGTCTCCTGGAATACCTTCTGCCCAACTACCTCACCCCCACACTCCATCCTACGCGGGAAGGCCTGTTCGGGTTCAGTGGGGGCTCAGTTCCCTAAAAGCTTGTGGAGGCGGCGGATGGTCTCCGCCACAGGGAGGCCTACAATGTTGGCGTAGTCTCCCTGGATGGACTGGACCAGCACCACGCCGATCCCTTCAATGCCATAGGCTCCGGCCCGGCCCCGGGACTCGCCCATGGCCACATACTCGGCGATCTCCTCCTGGGTCAGGGGGTAAAAGGTCACCTTGGTGCTCATGTGGAACACGTCGGTCTTTCCTTCCGCCAGCAGGCACACGCCAGTAAAGATCTCATGGGTGCGGCCGGAAAGGCGGCGCAGGGTCTCCCTGGCCGCCTGGTCGTCCTTTGGCTTGCCCAGGATCAACCCGTCAATGCTCACCACGGAATCCGCAGCGATAATGGGCCGGTCCGGGCACAGAGGCAGCACCGCCTCCCCTTTCCGGCGAGCCAGCGTCTCCACGGTCTGGGCGGGGGTGTAGTCCGAAGGGACGGTCTCGTCCACTCCGGAAACCACCACGTCAAAGGAAAGTCCCGCCTGCTCCAACAGCATCTTCCTGCTGGGAGAGGAGGAGGCCAGCACCAGGTTTCGCTCAATCTTCAAAGCCATTGGGATTCATCCTTTGCCAGCGCAGAGAATCCGCGCACATGTCGTCCAGTGTTTTTTCCGCCTTCCACCCAAGCTCTTCCCAAGCCTTGGTGCAGTCGGCATAGCAGGTGGGAATGTCCCCGGGCCGCCGGGGGTCCATCACATAGGGGATCTCCTTGCCGGCCGCCTTGGAGAAGGCGTGGATCATCTCCAGCACGGAATACCCGTGGCCTGTGCCCAGGTTGAACACCTTGGTCCCGGTGAAGCCCTTCTCAAACAGGGGCAGCACCGCCGCGTGGCCCTTGGCCAGGTCCACCACATGGATATAGTCCCGCACGCCGGTGCCGTCGGGGGTGGGATAGTCCCCGCCAAACACGTGGACCTTCTCCCGCTTGCCCACCACCGTCTGGGTGATGTAGGGCACCAGGTTGTTGGGGATGCCGTTGGGGTCTTCCCCCAGCTTGCCGCTTTTGTGGGCGCCCACGGGGTTGAAGTACCGGAGCAGCACCGGATGGAAGTTCTCGTCCGCGGCGGCGCAGTCGGTGAGAATCCGCTCGATCATCAGCTTGGTGGTGCCGTAGGGATTGGTGGTGGACAGGGGGAAATCCTCCCGAATGGGCACCGTGGCAGGATCGCCGTACACCGTGGCGGAGGAGCTGAACACAAAGTTCCCCACGCCAAACTCCTTCATCACCTTTAAAAGCACCAGGGTGGAGGTCAGGTTGTTGTCGTAGTACTTCAGGGGGAGGGCCACGGATTCACCCACCGCTTTAAGCCCGGCAAAGTGGATCACCGCGTCGATGTGCTCCTTTTCAAAAACCTCCCGCAGCTTTTCCTCATCCCGGACATCGTACTGGTAGAAACTCACCGGCTTCCCGGATACCTCTTTCACCCGTTCCACAGCCACCTGCTTGCTGTTGCACAGGTTGTCCACAATCACCACCTGGTGACCCTGCTCCAATAAAACAATAGCGGTATGGCTGCCGATATATCCGGCGCCTCCAGTGACAAGAATTTTCACACGCCGCACTTCCTTCCTGTAAGTTTGCCCCCTCGGCAAAAGTCCGAAGGGGCTTTCCAGCTTATTATAAGGGAAAAGCAAGGGAAAATACAAGAGCTTCCAACAATTCCTCTGGATGAAATAAACGGCCGCCCGCTGCAAATACTAGAGAAACGCCGCTGAAATTCAGGGAGGAATTGTCATGTATCTCTATCAGGACGCGCTTCTTTTTTTGGCGGGAAGCTGGACCTATCCCGCGCTGGAGATGCTGTGGAGGGGGGAAACCCATTCGTCCATGGCCCTGGCGGGAGGGATCTGCCTCTGCCTGATCAACCACGTCTGCTGTGATTTGCTCAAGGAAAAAAACATTGCCAGCCGCTGCCTTGCCGGTGCGGGTGTGATCACCGGGGTGGAGCTGGTGCTGGGGCTGCTGCTGAACCGCCTTCTGGGGTTTCACATTTGGGACTATTCCACCGTGCCCCTGAACCTGCTGGGACAGGTGTGCCTGCCCTACTCGTTCCTGTGGCTGGGCCTGTCCCTTCCCGCAATGGCCCTGTGCGAATTTTGCCGGGAACCTTCCCTGGAGGACCGGGCAAAACAAAATCTCTCGAAAAAAAGCCATTGACTTTTGGAAAATCATGTGGTATCATATACCAGCGTCAGATGTGGAGAGGTGTCCGAGTGGTTTAAGGAGCTAGTCTTGAAAACTAGTGATCCCGCAAGGGACCAAGAGTTCGAATCTCTTCCTCTCCGCCACTTGCCAGTCATGCTTTCCAACAGCTTTATAGTTTGTGATAGATCTTCACCCTGGAGAAGTACCCAAGTGGTGAAGGGGCTCCCCTGCTAAGGGAGTAGGTCGGGAAACCGGCGCGAGGGTTCAAATCCCTCCTTCTCCGCCAAGACCGCTGGAAATTCAGTATTTATGCTGGTTCCAGCGGTTTTTTCTTTTTTTAAACCACCAAGAAAGCTCGTTGCCGAAGAATAGTCAAAAACGGCCCCCATTTCTGGGAGCCGTTTTTGTATGATCCAAACCTGTACTCGAGAAAGCCCACAGTCACTCCGTTTGCTGACTAGTCTGCTGCTCCTCTTGCTTTTCCTGCTGCACCACCACGGCGTCAGCACCTTGTACGGTGACCCAGCCGTGCTCCTGCCGGGCCTGGGCTTCCAGCATCTGGATCAGCTCCGGGGTGATGGACTCCGC
>CALWCD010000029.1 GCA_944376265.1 uncultured Clostridia bacterium
TTACCATGCCGCCTTACCCGCTGCACCTGGTTTTCATTCATCGTGGTGCGAGCATCTCATGCGGCATGAAGTTTTATACCCTTTTTTCGGGTTCATAAAACCTTCAGCACCCACTGCCGCTCACCTCCGATCGGATTTCGGTCGACCCAAAACCAAATTCAGATTGGAGGAAAATCATGTACTACGATCCAACAGAGTGCGGTATAAGAATCGCTCATTTGAGGACAGAATGGGGATTAACCCAAATACAAGCTGCAGAAAAGTTGAATGTCAGCGTGCAGCATTACCGAGCCATTGAATCTGGCCGACGCAGCGCTTCTATAGAACTGCTGATAGAAATCGCCAATACTTTCCAAGCCTCACTGGATTACATAATCTTTGGACAAAGTATTGACCCACGTCTTAAAAATCTCAAATCGGAGCTTCAAAACGCGATTTCCACCCTTAAAGCAATTGAAAAAACGCTTTAACAGAACGAAGTGCGTCAAATAGGCATAGTAAGTGCGTCTACGAGGGACTCTTGCTGAGCTGCAAAGTGAGCTACAATAAAATCACAGCCAGGGAAAGAACGGCTGGGCACCTTGAAAACTGAACAAGTCAGTGTACGCATACGGCACCCTCTGACCAGGAGCCGCCGGGGGGACATCCCCCAGCAGGCGGGCGGCACCCGCCTGGGCTGTGAGAGGCAGAGGGCATCGAGCACTTCCGTCCAGCCACAGAATCACGCAATGGGGGCGGCCCGGCGAGAACCGCGGGGGGTGAGAGTCCATGAGGGCAGGCAAGCCGCTGCCCGTGTTGTACATTCCCTTCACTGAGGGGCGCGAGGCAAATTTCAGTGTTTCAACCGAAATTCAGATTCATGACAGAATATACGGGCACAGCTATGACTCCATAACTGCGCCCGTCCTTGTGTGATGAATTCAGAAAAGGAGGAACCCGCTATGTCACTGGAACGATCCATCAACTACTATTACGCCGTGCTGGCCCTGCGGCTCCTGTTGGAGCGGGGCCTCATCAATGAGGAGGAGTACGGCAAAATCTGTCGGTACAATGCCGAAATTTTCCGCCCGGAGCGGGAGTACATCTAGTTCCATTGGGTATGGACTTCCTCCCCGGATTCTGGTAATGTCCGTGGGTAGGAGGTGAGAGAAATGGCCCAAGTGCAGGTGATCCAACCGTACCAACCGCAAAGCGAGGAACTGGAAAAGGTGGCGGCCTACTGCCGGGTGTCCACCGACTCCAAGGACCAGCTCAACTCCTACCGCACCCAGATCGGGTACTACACAACCACCATCGCCCAGCACCCCGGCTGGGAGCTGGCAGACATCTACGCCGACGAGGGCATCTCGGGAACAAGTTTGGAAAAACGGGACGAATTCAAGCGGATGCTCCAAGACTGCCGGACCGGGAAGATCCAGCGCATCCTGGTGAAGTCGGTTTCCCGGTTCGCCCGGAACACTCTGGAGCTGATCGAAACCACCCGGGAACTGAAAGAGCTGGGCGTGGTGGTTGTGTTTGAGGAGCAGGGCATCGACACCTCCCAGATGCTGGGCGAGATGCAGCTGACCCTGCTGGCCATGGCCGCCCAGGAGGAAAGCACTTCCATCTCCAAGAATATGCGGTGGAGCATCCAAAAGAGGATGGAGGATGGAACTTTTATCACCTGTTACCCGGCATACGGATTTGATCTGAAGAATGGGACACTTTACCCCAAAGAGGAAGAAGCCGCCGTCGTACGGATCATAGTGTCCCTTGCGTCCCAGGGTATGGGGCACCAACGCATCGCCGATTACTTAAATGAACAGGAGATCCCTCCCCGCAATGGCAGAAAAAAGTGGTTAGGCTCCACAGTGGGGTACATTCTCTCCAACGAAAAACTCATTGGAGATAGTCTGGTACAAAAAGAATTTACACCCCCTGTCCTGCCCTTTCGCAAAATCAGGAACCACGGACAGCTTCCAAAATACTATGTTGCGGACAGCCATGAGGGCATTATTGACCACGCGCTTTACGATAATATCCAAAAGCTGGCAGAACAACGCCGGGCAAGCTATCAAAACCATGTGGATCACTTGTTCACACACCGTATTCTTTGCCCGGACTGCGGCAGGCATTTCCGCCATACGGAAAGCAACAAGTTGGGATACTGGGTTTGCTCCAACCGAGTAAACGGCCTGTCGGGCTGCCGTGCTATTCGCATATCGGAAAAGGCACTGGTGCAGACCACCCTGTCTATGATGGGAAAATTGTATGAAAATCTGGAAAAGCTGCTGTTTCCCACCCTATCCCTCCTGGAGGAAATCGCTGCACGGCAAGAAAAGGGCAACCAAAAACTTTGCGAGATCAACATAGCCTTGGCGGACCTGAACGAGAAAGCCCACACCCTCCAACGGCTTCACAACAAGGGATTTATCGAGGATGAGGACTTTCGAGAGCAAAACAATGCCCTGGCAGCTCAGCGGAAAAAACTGAGCAACCAACGTGCCAAGACTGTCCACGGCAGCAAAGCTCTGGAAACTCTGGACCGCCTGCGGGAACTGCAGGAACAGCTGGACGCCCTGCCTGAGATCCCCTGGGAGTTTGATATCGGCCTGTTCGACCAGCTGGTGGAGAAGATAATCCCCATCAGCAACACAGAACTGACTTTCAAATTAAAGTGTGGACTGGAACTCAAGGAGGTACTATCGAAATGAAAAACCGAACGATCCCCTTCGGATACCACTACCAAAATGGAGTCCTGGTCGTGCATCCCCAGGAAAGCCAGACCGTGAGGGCCGTGTTCGCGGCATACCTCAGTGGGGAGCCGCTGAGCAAGATCGCTACCCACCTCACCTTCAAGCTGGTAGAGTATCTTCCTGGCCGCTGGCAGTGGGACAAGGCCAGGGTGAAGCGCCTGTTGGACAACGCCAAGTACACAGGCGTGGGAGAGTTTCCCCCTATTATAAAGGAAAGGGATTTTCAGATGGCCCACCAGAAAAAGGAGAGCGCCAACGTCAACCGTCAGCCGGTGGACGAGGACATCAAGCTGTTCAAGGGCCTGGTTCACTGCCACCACTGCGGCGGCTCTATGGCGCGGCGGATGGACAGCCGGTTCGAGAAACCTGTCACCTGGAAGTGTCCCCAATGCGGCTATTTCCTTCCTCTGTCGGATGAGGAATTCAAGCGGCGGGTTTTTCTCCTTCAGAAGCGCTTGGTAGACAAGCCCTTGCTGGCAGAAAAAGAGGAAACAGAAATCCCCACGCCCTCCCTGGAGGTCCGGCGGCTCACCAACGAGCTCTACCGCAAGCTGGACAGCGGCAATTTCTCCGAGGACGAGCTGGTAAACTTAGCTCTGCAATGCGGGTTGAAAAACTATGATACAATCACCAGCGCCCGACACATTACAGATAGATTGACAGCGACCCTGCGCCATGCCGGGCCGCTGTCTGCTTTTGATAGGACATTGTTCGAAAGGACGGTTTCGGAAATACATCTCACACGGAAAGGGGAGATCCTCTTGAAGCTGCAAAACGGCGTGTTGGTGGGAGAAGGTGTTCCCAGATGAAAATACACGCGGGCAAAGATAAAGTGACGGTGATCCCGGCAAACTCCAAGCGGACCTCCCCCGAAAGACCAACCCGCCAGAAGCTGCGGGTGGCGGCCTACTGCCGGGTATCCTCGGAAAAGGACGAGCAGCTGAACAGTTTCGCGGTGCAGGTGAGCTACTACACGGAAAAGATCACCAACAACCCGGAATGGAAAATGGCGGGCATCTATGCTGACGAGGGCATTACCGGCACCAGCATGAAGCACCGGGAGGATTTCAAACGGATGCTCCGGGCCTGCCGGGAAGGCCGCATTGACCTGATCCTGTGCAAATCCGTATCCCGGTTCGGCAGAAACTCGGTGGATGTGCTCCGCACCATCCGTTCCCTGCGGGAGCGCAATATTGGCGTCATCTTTGAGAAGGAGGGTGTGGACACTCGCACCATGAACTCCGAGCTGATCCTGGCGTTCCTCTCCGCCTTCTCCCAGTCGGAGTCGGAGTCCATCCGGGAGAATATCATCCGCGGCCTGCAAATGGCCTACGCCCAAGGGACAGTCAACCTGCGGAGCGATATCTTCGGCTTCCGGAAAGGAAAGGATGACCAGGTGGAGATCGACCCTCAGCAGGCAGAAATTGTCCGGAATATCTTTCAATGGTTCCTGGACGGCAACAGCCTCAACGACATCGCCCAGAAGCTGAAATCCCAAAAGATTCTCAGCCCCAAGGGGAAAGACACTTGGAGCTTAGCCACCCTTCGAGGGATACTGAGCAACGAAAAGTACAAGGGGGACGTGCTCCTCCAAAAGACCTACCGTCCCAGCCTGTTCAGCGAAAAGGCCCTGGTCAACAACGGAGAACTTCCCAAATACTATATCTCTGGGGTGCTGCCGCAGATCGTGGAAACCCAGATCTTCGACCGCGTTCAAGAGGAACTGGCAAGGCGAAACGCCATCCGGCCCGCATCGGAAAAGTGCAAAACTCCCTTCGGAAAATACAGCAGCAAATACGCCCTGTCCGCCCTGGTGGTGTGCGGAAGGTGCGGAGCCCTTTACCGGCGGATCACCTGGCGTAAACGTGGGAAAGTGAAGGTGGTCTGGCGCTGCGGCACCCGCCAGGACAAAGCCGCCAACTGCCCCGATTCCCCAACCCTGGAAGAGGCTCTTCTCCAGTCGGCGGTGATGCGGGCGATCACCCTCCAGTATGTCCACAAGGATGAAACGCTGGGAACGACCCTGCAAAGCATCTATGACGTGTTGAACTCACCCTCGTCAAACAGTGAGTACGCCATCCGGACCCGCATGCGGGAACTGGAACAGGAACGGAAAACTTACATTGCCAAGGTGCTGGATGAAAAGGACGACAGCAAATACGACTTTCAGTTTACCCGCATCAAGCAGGAGCTGGACCGGCTCCAAGCCCAGCTGGGGGAGGTCAAGGCAGCCAACCAAGGGGCTTCCATTGACCAGATCCGCATGGAGGAGATCGCCGCTCTGCTGGAGGACTTCAAAGGCAGTGACCTGGCCTTCAGCGATCTTCTGGTGCGCAAGGCCGTTGAAGAAGTGCGGGTGGAGTCGGCGGAGCGCCTGGAGGTGACCTTCAAGGATGGGAACCGGAGGGTGGTATCTCTTTGGACTGAGAAACACACCGGCAAGAAATCGTAAAAAGCGGAAAGGCATTCTGTGCTTTTCCTACCGCAGAGAGGAGGTGAGCTTATCAACCAGTATCAAGCAATGCGAAACCGCCAGCAAAAAGAGGTGGACGCTCTTCCTATGCGGTTTGCCTTCAACCAGGAACAATTCCAGGAGATGATGAAAGAGTGGGGGCTTCGGCCTAAACTGGATCTGGACAAGATCGCCCGTCTTCCTTTTGGGGGATTTGTTCAGAAGAAGGATGTCCCCCTTATCCGGGATACCTTCTCCCGGCATCGGGAAGAACTGCAGGCAGCTATAGACGCTGATCCTACCGGAGAAGGGTTTATCAAGGATATGTTTCTCTGTGAACTGGAAAACCATGAGTACAGCTACACCGGCACGTCAGAGGATGCCTTAGAGGCATTGGGACTCTCCTATGAGGATGTGGCTGCCAACCCGAAACTTATCCACGGGCTAGAGTTGGCGGAGAAAGAATGCCAGCTCCTACAGGATGGAATGTGGATGTAACTTCTTTCATAGCTGAAATGGTACGTGATCAAAAAAGTTTATATAACGCGATAGTCCTCCGCCGAAAACTGCGGGGGACTTTGCTATATTCAAAGACAGGAGGAACTTACCTATGCGATCCACAAGCCAAGCCTTCCTGAAAGTCCATGGCATTGTCACACAGGAGGTCTCTATCAGTATGGAGGAAGCGTTCCAGGCTTTAAAGACCAGCCTGGGATTTGCCGAGTCCCGCGACAGCTTTCTCTGTGTCAGGGATGGCAAACTTCTGCGGGGTGAGGACGTGAGCCACCACGGAAGCCCCATGTATGAGTACACAGAGATCTCCAACAATCCCAAGTGGGCAGAGCTGTTCCAGGCGTTCCGGTGCCTGGAGGACTACATGAAACACGCAGATTCTCCCCAATGGGAGCAGCACCTGGAGCCTGAACAGGAGGAAACCCAAGACAGACCGTCCATGACCATGTGAGTCAAAGCGTGAAGTACCCCTTCGCGCTTTTTATTGAAAAGGAGATGATCCCATCGACACCACCTACACCATCCAATTCACCCCGGAACAGTATACCGCCCTTCTGAACAGGGCAGCGGAACTGGACATCCCTCTGGAGGACCTGCTCCTCCGGGCCATCCAAAATCAAATAAAGGAGCGTGACCCCCATGCCTGACATGAAAGGCATCACTGTGAAAATCCCCGCAGATCTTCACGCCGAGCTCAAAGCCTATATCGATGCACACGGCATGACCACGGGCGAGTTTATCGCTCTGGCCGTGGACAACGAATTACACCCCAAAATTCAGATCAAGGAGGAACAACCTATGGAAAACATGAGAACTTTAGCCTTTCAGGTGCCGGAATCCCTGTTCCAGCGTGTCAAAGCCTACCTGGAGCGCAACCACATGACCCAGAAGCAGTTTGTCATCGGCCTGATCGAGGCCGAACTGGAACAGGACGAGGCCCAGTATCAGGCAGAACATCCCGAAGGACAGGAGGACGAGGAAGAATCGGATGAACAAATCGAAAGCGAAACAGAGGAGGAAACCCAGGACCAGCTGGCCGCCCAGGAGGGCCAGGACGGCCCCGAACCCCAGCTGGAGGAAGAATCCGCAACCCAGGAGGACACCGCCCCCGTGGGCGATTTTGAGGCCGGTTCCGAGAAAGTGTCCCAGGAGGATGACGGGGCCGAGGAACCGGAGGAAGAAACGCAGGAAGAGGAAGAATCCTGGAATGGTGAAACATCTCAGGAGGAAACTGAGTACGAAGAAGAACAGGCATACCAGCCAAGCATGGGGTGGTGACTTGCTTTCTTCCCATGGACATGGTACACTGCAAGCCAAAGGAGGCGGCTCCCAAAAACTACTTGTGATAAGACAAATTTCACAGCATAAGCATATACTGTGTTTGAGTAGTATTGATGATCAATATCAGCTCTGGCATACATATTGGAATACCAAATTTCGAAAAAAGGTTCAATAAATCCATTATTATGTGGTTGACCAATGGGGAGCTTTTTGGTAAAATAGTTTTATTAGTTTAACGCTCGCTTGGATTGCTACAATTTTGGGGATTGTAGTTTTCCCGGAAGCGAAAGCCGTTTTCAAGTATTTTATTTAGAAAAGGAGGCGCTCTTCCCGGTTGGAACAGTTGTTGGGGAAGATAATTTTGAATGGAATTCTTTAATATAGTGTTACCCTTTCCGAAAGAAAGTTTTTTTTCGTCAAATCCTAATAATTCATTTTATGATGATGTTCAGCCATGGGAAAAGGTCGATGCGGCAGGTTTTACACAACCAACGCCTCCGTCTCGAGAGAATACGAAAAGAAGCGGGATTGTGTCGGACTAACCAGCTTGAATTTATTATGCAAAAACGGCTCCGGTCGCCTTGGCGGTGATGGAGCCGTTTTTTCAGAGTATTGGAAGGAAGATGGGAAAGAAAATGGATAATAAGGGTATGGTCATTTGCTTATTAAAGCACATGACAGGGTCGGTTGGTGCTTCCGATGTTCAATCTGCAGATTCCAGATCGATTTGTTTGGGGTATTTTGGCAGGGCAGATGTTGTTTCCGTATCGTCTTTTCGGGAGTATATGCAAATTGCTTCAGAGAATAATGCGAATTTTTTGGGGACAAGAAAGCAACTGCTTCTGTATATGTATCCTGGCTATGAGAAAGAGATAGCGTTGGTAAGAGACCCGGCCAATAATGAACTGCCTTTTCGACCGGCAGAGAATAATTTATCTGCAACCTTTTGCTGCCTGTCAATTTTGAATCTCAGTTCTTTGGCAAAAAAGCACATGCAAAAAGGCAATCAAGAGAAAGTTCTCTCGTGCTTATGGGCACAACTTCACCAGGGTTTGTCTTCTGATGGCAAGTGTTTTTTGAAGTGCGCTTTAGCTGGAAGTCTGGGAATGGAGGATCTTTGTGTAATATTGCTTTCGGATCACTTTCCAATGATTTCTAGAGCCATTGATAGGTTACGAAATCTGCAGGATTGCTCTGGAAACGTGATTGTAGATAACTCTCATTCCACGCTAATGATGTCCGGAAAAGAAAATTTGCAAGGAAAGTGGGGAACAGCAAGCGCTGAAATTCACTTCTCTTTGAAAACATCGTCGGCGTTTTTCTATTTGGAGCAGATTCGAAAAGAGATCGTTTCCCATGTGGACGAAAAATCGGTGGAACTGGTAAGCAGAATGGGAGAACACGACGCCCTGATTCGTTGTCCCGCATCCGCGCTTGGTAGCTATTTGTACGGAAGTACTGGCCTTCTGAGTTACGAGAATCAACAATATCAGAAAGCTTTTTATCAGTCTGAGACCATACTATGTGAGAGCGTTGAAAAAGATTTCCCTCCAATCGTGAAGTTGGATTGGGACCTGACAGAAGAAGATTCTTCTTCGGATAAAATAGATCATTCCGCTCTTAGATGTGTGACACGCTGGATAGATGAACAGCGCAAGTGTATTGAAAAATGCTTGTTCGGTCAGGATGATAATGTAGGTAATATGGCATCCTCTTATGTGGGAATGGTTCTCTACCGCCTCCTGAAGGACTATATGCACATTGCTTCAATCCCCTTTGGAGAAATGTTACAGAAAGATCTGTTGATTCAATTGAAGACCGCCGTAGAAGCTCTTGTTTTGGCAGCAAAAGAATTCCAAGCATCGAAAAAGGACGGTAGGTCGGCGCAGAAATTCGATCAACAGTTTTCCAACATTGTAGAGGCTGTAAGCAACTCTATGCGGGCCGCTAGCCAGGTCGATCGCTTATGCTTTGAGGAGCAACATTCCAACTTGGATAACATTGGTGCATATCATAAGGTGCTTTTGGCCTACTATGGGATTGTAAAGGATGTCCTCACGTTAATCTATTCTATCCCACGTCGTAAAGAATGTGAGCAGGCAGTTTTGATTCCCCTTCTTTCTTTTGGCCATACACCCGTCGTCTGTTCCTGCTCATATGAAGCAAAATATAAAAACAAGCCCGCTAAGTTGATTTGCATCACAATGCCCTATCAGGCCTTGACAAATATCCCCAAATATATAGGCATGCTTGTACATGAACTTTTCCACTATTCTGCACCGTCAGACAGGGCAAGAAAGAATGAAACCGCTGGGATATGTCTAACAGCAGCCGCTTTTGTTCTTTTTCTTGAGTTGCTCGGGAAAATAGTATATCCTGATGGAACTGTAAGTCGAGAGAGAATCTTTACTACGTGGACAGGACCTGTTCTTGAAAGCGCAAAGGTTATGTTCCTGACAATACAGAAAAATCAGGAAAAACAGTATGCCGATTTTCTTCATTTAGAAAACGCCGATGGCCAGTCGCTTCCTTCTGTTATCTTTTTTCAAACGATTCGCGATGCTTTGGTCCCTAGCATTGACACTTCGCTTAGTCGTGGGGTAAAACAGCTTTATTGTCAGACTTGGCTGTTGATGCGCGACAAAATCGCTACTTTATATCCTATTGAAAGCCAGCTAAGAGCCCTTTTCTTGTTAGACGAAAAGTCTACTAAGGAAGATGCTAGCGCTTGGATAGAATGGGCCTACGACACATTATTGCCCCGCTCAGGAAAGCAGATTGCTGCCTACCTTTCTGTTTATGAAAAGACATTATGTGAGTTGGCGCCAGATTTGTTTGATATTTATTTTGTCCTTGACGGAGAGAGCAAGGACGAGCAGGGGAAGCAGTACCTTTGGCAAATTCACAGTATCCGTAGCGATAAATTTGTGACACCCGAAAGACAAAGCTCCCAGTTCGATGGTAATGATATCCGTATTGGCATTCTCTTAGATCATTTCGTCTTTGAACCTTTCGACGCACAAAGCTGTAGAAAATTTTCTTTTATTCAGCGCCAAAAGACAATTGAGGAGAAACTTGCCCAGTGGTTCAGCCAAAAGGGCGTTGATGATGTGCACCAGAAAAATGAACGGAACAGAGTAGAAGCGGAGGCTCGGATAAGCTACGAATTGTATCAGACTGAGAGCTTATTTGCCAATACAATGCTTCATGATTATTTCGTCCCCATCATTTTGCAGCTGGATGAATTGCGTAATAATGCACACACGAAGGCTATAATATGTAAGCTTAGCAACTTTTATGGACGCTACTGTAAAATTCTGGATAAGGAATCAGAAGGTGCAAGGGAAGGCACGCTGTTTAGGCTTTCTATCGAAATAATGGAAACTTTTCAGGTGCAGTGTTCCCTTGAGACGCTTTGTTCTCTGTGGAAACAGGGAAAAGAATGGAAGAGGGAATTACCGGCTCAATCCCCCCCTCCAGATGGCTTTGGAGATGATACAGATGATATGCCGCAATTCAAGGCATTTCATCCACAAGATCTCTCCAAACAGGTTATGAATGCATACCATTGTCTCTGCCCAAGGGGGGGAAGCATTGAGATTTGGTCCCGAGGAGAGACTGCCGTAAATCGTAAGTTGCTGCCAACCATCATGCGAACTAGTGCGACATACTCGAAAGATGGTTTTATTTCCGGTCTACGCAAGGTCATGACATTGGCAAAGTCAAAAATACTTCCTAGAGGGGAGCATTTTCATCCAAGTGAGTGGCTTGCTCTGTTGCAGCATCATGAGTTTAGCACGAATCTTCTAGACTGGAGTGAAAACTTTACTATATCTCTGTATTTCGCTACCAAAAAATGGCAGGAGCACAAACCGGGAGCAAGTATAAGAGATGCGGCTATTTATTTGCTTAATCCGTTACTGATGAACCTTGCTGCAGAAATGTTGGAAATTAAGCAAAAAAGCGGATCCGGTTCGGCCTCGTTTGCAATAGCTTTTGAGAATTTGCGCGCTTATCTGGCAGACGGGAAAGATGGTAGCTCATCTTATCCAATTCCTCTTTTTGCAAATGGTGAAGAATATCTCGATGATAAGGGAAAGCCCCGTTATTCTCCTTACTTTGATTTGAATTATTCCGGAGATGAACAACGTCATGTTCCTATCGCTGCAGTGACTCCAAGAAGCACTGACAGGATAAAAGCGCAGACCGGTACATTTATCTTTTTCCCCCTATCTGCAAAGCCCAAAGAGGTGGGGCAAGATGTATTTAATTACAACTATGCGGATTTGCGTCAGTTGCATAGTCGATACTTTGAAGTCGTGAAGGAGGAACAGGAAAAAAATCCCAAAGTTCCGTCGCCGATTCCCTTCCTCTGCGAGATTATACTTAGTTCTTCTCACTACAATGAGTTTGTTGAATTTGTTAGAGCTATAGGCCTTCGGAAATTCCAGGTTTATCCTGAATTGGGCAATCTGGTCCCCGATATCCAGGCGCAAGCTTATGGGGCTTATCGCAAAACAATTGAAACGCTAGGGAGTGAAACACAACAATAAATGGAAACCCCAGCCAATTCGACCAAGTTTGTGAGCTTTGTGGATTGGCTGGGGCCTTTGTATACCCTCGCAATGGGGAGAATCCTAACGTTTTCAAAACTGTAATGAGAAGGTGGATTTGGGACGCCAGAGAGCAAAAAGTGAAAAAATGCAGGTATCCTCCTCAGAACACATAGTGTAAGAGAATCAGAGAGGGAATGCAAGCTTGATAAGGGGAGGTGGGGCAAATCGTTCTGAAACCATTGCGCTGTTGCTTGCTGCCGTGATATGCTACAAAAAGAGAAAGGTAGGTGACTCCTGTGAACTACACCCTGATACATAAAAACATTCCTGTTGCGGACTTGACCTTGGATGAGGCCACTGGCAGCATCCAACGGATTGACGCGCTTCTTCATGGGGAGCATCTACCTGTGGGAGTTTCTGTCCGCCATGGTGCAGCTGACAGGGCCGCCCTCAACGATTGGTGGGAGGACCGTTCCATCCCCGCCAGCCGTTCCGGGGTGCGGGAAGCGCTGGAAACCCTGGGGGTGGCCAGCTCGAAACTGCTTCTCACCCGTTGCTACGGCCTGAGCCTATCCGACCATTACTGGATCAAACCAGCGAACAGCGAACTGACCTGGCACGATGTCAACTTCTTTGAGAATCCTTTCTCCGAAGATGTGGGCGATGCCTTGTTTGGAATCCCTCCTAAAAAGGAAGGATTCGACTTCAGTTCCCCGGACAACACTACGGACGGCTTCCTCAAAAAGCGCTGGAAGATCCTCGATGGAAAGTGTTACCTCATCAAAGCTGGCAGCCCGCCTTTTTTGCAGCAGCCCTTCAACGAGGTGATTGCTTCCAAGGTTGCCGGTTGGCTGGGGATTCCCCACATTCCCTACACTCTGCTGTGGGATGATGGAGTCCCTTACAGTGTGTGCGAGGATTTCGTCACTCCGGACACGGAACTGATCCCCGCCTGGCGGGTGATGCAGATTCAGAAGAAAGAGAATCAGACCTCTGTTTACCAGCATTACCGAAACTGCTGTGAAGCACTGGGCGTCCCCAACGTGGCCCACGCCCTGGACCAGATGATCGTACTGGACTATCTCATTGCCAACGAGGACCGTCACCTAAACAACTTCGGTTTGCTCCGAAATCCAGACACTCAGGAATGGCTTGGTCCTGCGCCCATTTACGACAGCGGCTCGTCCTTGGGGTACGACAAAGTGACAGCCCAGATCCGCTCCGGGCGGAACATCACCTGCAAGCCTTAAGAAAACCCATCAGGACCAGCTGCGTCTGGTGACCTCGTTTGACTGGCTGGATCTGTCCAAGCTCCAGGGTATTGATCGGGACATCCGGGAGGTGTTCACAGGGGCGGAGGAATATGTGGACCGGGACCGGGTGGAGGCCATCGCCGCCTCAGTGAATCAGCGAGTCCAAATGATGGAAACTTTCATTCTCACCCAGCAGCCCCAGGTGGACTCCACGGAAAATGATGTGGTGGAAAATAACGCAGCTCAATACTTGTAAATAGGCCCTCATTTTTTCAAAATACACGCTTTTCTCCCTCCGTTTTTGGGGGCAAAATAAAGATGTCATCTATTTTATTCGGTGAACCGGCTTTCAAAAGTGATACTCTCTGAATCCCGCATAAACGCTGGATTTTTGGCCTCTTTTTTCACGATGGGCTCATTTCCGTTCAGTCATCACAGGCAGCGTGACGCTGCACCCAAGTCGCGATCATCACTTTTGTGGTGGTCGCGATTTTTATTTCCCGCGTTTTTGCTTGGTTTCATGTTCGTTCAGCCAGCACAGGCAGCGTGACGCTGCTCCCAAGGCGCAAAAAGGCCTCCCGCTGCAGATTTCCTGCGGCAGGAGGTCCCCTGTTCCATGCCATAGCCGTTCAGCGTGGCTTGCCAGCTTTTTTTACCAGATCCCCAGCATCTGCTGCATCCCCAGGCTGACCAGGGCAATGGCAACCCAGCAGCAGAATCCCAGGAGGATGGGTCTGCCCCCCGTGCGCACCAGCTTTACCAAATTGGTGTTCAGGCCAATGGCTCCCATGGCCATGACAATGAAAAACTTGGAAAGCTCCTTAAACGGATGGAAGAAGTCCCCGGGCACGCCCAGAGCAGTGGCCCCGGTGGTGATGAGGGATGCCAGCACGAAAAACAGGATGAAAAAGGGAAACACCTTTTTCAGGGAGAAGGTGCTCTCTCCGGCGGCTCCCGCCCGTTTCGCCTTGGCGGTGCGCCACAGGGCCAGCACCAGGGTGATGGGGATAATGGCCAGGGTCCTGGTCAGCTTGACGATGGTGGCCTCGTCCAGGGTGTTGGCCCCGGGATGCATCCCGTCCCAGGCTGCTGCGGCGGCCGTCACCGAGGAAGTGTCGTTCACCGCGGTCCCCGCGAACAGGCCGAACCCCTGGTCCGACAGACCCAGGAGGGCTCCCAGGGTGGGGAACAGCAGAGCCGCGGCAATGTTGAACAGGAAGATCACCGAGATGGACTGGGCAATCTCTTCGTCGTCGGCCTCCACCACCGGCGCGGTGGCCGCGATGGCCGAACCCCCGCAGATAGAGGAGCCCACCCCGATGAGGGTGGCGGTGTTCCCGGGAAGCTTCATCGCCTTCCACAGCACAAAACTCACCACCAGAGAAGTGGAAATGGTGGACAGGATAATGGGCAGCGACAACGCCCCCACCTGGGCGATCTGGGAAAGGTTCAGGCCAAATCCCAGAAGGACCACGGCGTACTGAAGGATTTTCTTGGAAGTAAAGGCAATTCCCGCCTGGGTCCGGCCTTTGTTCCGGTAGACCAAAGCCACCGCCATTCCCAGCAGGATGGCGAATACCGGCCCGCCGATCACCGGGAACGCCTGCCCCAGCAGCCAGCTGGGCAGGGCCAGCCCCAGGCAGAGACCTATTCCCGGTCCGTTCTCTCGTATGGTTTTCATGGAAACCCTCTCCCCTCATTTTGGTAATTCTTGGATTGCTGTCTTACTATACTCCACTTTTTACATTGTGTAAAATTATCTTTCTTTATTTATTCATAATTGTGCTTTATACTGTAGAAAGGAGGTGGATTTCCCCATGCTGGATCTTCGTGTGGAGACATTTTTGACCGTTTGCGACACCATGAACTTTACCCGGGCCGCGGAGCTGCTGCACATTACCCAGCCGGCGGTGTCCCAGCAGATTCACGCTCTGGAGGAGCAGTATGGCACCAAGCTGTTCCGCTACCAGGGGCGGCAGCTGTTTCTCACCGAAAGCGGCCTTCTGTTCCGCCGGACGGCCTCTGCCATGCGCCACGACGCCCTGCGGCTGAAACAGGCCCTTCAGTGCCCGCCCCAGCGGCCCCTCCGCTTCGGCGCCACCCTCACCATTGGGGAGTACGCCATGGCCGGTCCCCTGCTGCGGCTTCTCCGGGAAAGGCCCCAGGTCTCTCTGCACATGGTCACCGCCAACACCCAGGAGCTTCTGGCTCGGCTGGATCGGGGAGCCATCGATTTTGCCATTGTAGAGGGCAACTTCGACCGGGAATCTTATCACAGCCTGGTGTATTCCACCCACCGGTTTCTCCCGGTGGCCAGCCCGAGCTACTCCTTCGCAAAACCCATTGAAAAGATCACCGACCTGCTGGGGGAGCGGCTGCTGGTGCGGGAACCTGGCTCCGGCACCCGAAACGTGCTGGAGCGCACTCTGGAAAGCCGCAACCTGTCGGTGGAAAGCTTTGCCCACGTTGCGGAGCTGGGCAGCCTGAACCTGATCAAACGGCTGGTCATGGCAGGCGGAGGAATCTCCTTCTTCTACCAGCCGGTGGTGGAGGAGGAGATTCAAAAAGGGCTCCTGCGGGAAATCCCCCTGGCGGACTGCACCATTTACCACGACTTCACCTTCCTGTGGCAGCGGGGCAGCGTCTTTTCCCAGGAATACAGGGAGCTCTTTTCCCTGCTGGCCCCGGAAGCGCCCCAAACGCCTTAAGGTTTTTTAAGATTCTTTCATTCTTGTTAAGCTCTCTGGTAGGGTGGATCTTAAGAACCGTCTGTTAGAATCGTCACTGTCAGCAGGACAGCTGGCAAATCTAACAGATAAGGATGTGTTCTTATGACAGCTCAAAACAAAAGGAATAACAAAGTTCGCGCAGGCGCCCTCCTTATGGCTCTGCTGGTATCCGCCTCTCTGCTGACCGGCTGCGGCAGCCAGAAGCGGGGAACCAATCAGGTCCCCAAGGCCAAGCATACCCAGAGCCAGTCGGCCACCACCGACCAGAAGAACAAAGACGGCAAGCAGAGCACCGGCCAGAAGCAGGAAGACTCCAAGAAAGAGAAAGCCTCTGAAAAGAAAGGCGCTTCCGAGAAGAAGAGCTCCTCCAAAAAGAAGTCCTCCTCCAAGAAGAAGGCTGCCACAAAGAAGGGTTCTGCCACAAAGAAGGGCTCTTCCTCCAAGAAGGACTCTGCTGCCAAAAAAGACACCACGAAAAAAGCCGACACCGCCAAGAAAGAAAGCACCTCCCAGAAAGACTCCTCCGAGAAGAAGAACACCCAGAGCAAGGCTTCTTCCCAGGCCGCTTCCAGCAAGAAAAAGTGAGGTCTCTCTTTTTAGAATCTGCTCCTTTTCCTTATAAAAAGCGGAAGACCGGACCTGCCTCACTCTTTTTTCCCCCGGGGTCCTCTCCTCTTTGGAACAGACGCGGTGTTTCCCCCACCCTTTTCAACACTCCCTAGAAAGGAGAGGATCCCTGTGGAAAAACAAACCATTCTGCTGGTGGAGGACGAAGCGGAGATCCGAGAGGGCATTCGCATTCTGCTCTCCGGAGAGAACTACTCCATTCTGGAGGCTCCCGACGGCCCCACCGCCCTGAAGATGATGAACGACCACATCGACCTGGTGATTTTAGACGTGATGATGCCGGGCATATCCGGACTGCGGGTGTGCGAGGAGATCCGCAAGACCTCCACGGTGCCCATTCTGTTCCTCACCGCCAAGGCCCAGGAGTCGGACAAGCTGATCGGCCTCACCGCCGGCGGGGACGACTACCTGGTGAAGCCCTTCTCCTTTGCCGAGCTCAGCGCCCGGGTGAAAGCCCTGCTGCGCCGGTACTGCATCTACCAGGGGAAGGCCCAGCCCGGCACCACCTACGGCAGCAACACCCTCACCTGCTGCGGCGTCACCCTGGCCCTGGACCACAACCAGGTCTGGGTGGGGGACGAGGAAAAAGACCTGACGGAGATCGAGTATCAGATCCTGCGGCTGCTGATGCAGCGGCCCCAGCAGGTGTTTTCCACCCAGCGAATCTACGAGAGCATCTGGCAGGAACCCTACTTCCCCATCTCCAACGGCACGGTGATGGTCCACATACGCAAGCTCCGCCTGAAGCTGGAGACCGACCCCCACGACCCCGCCTACATCAAGACTATCTGGGGAAAGGGGTATCGGTTCGGATGGGAGGCAGACCATGGGCCGAACCGGTAAGCATTACAGCATATCCACCCAGTTCGTCCTGCTGCTCCTGGCCTCGGGCATCTTCTGCGCGGCCCTGTTCGTGGGGCTTCACTGGGCAGTCCAGACGGCCCTGGCCCACTATTTTCTCGATTCCGAAATAGAGGAGCGCACCATGGGGCAGCGCATCTCCAACTTCCAGGAGTATGTGACGGAGCATGGCCTGACAGTGAAGGACACCCAGGCCATCTCCCAGTGGACCCGAGGCAAACCCCTGATCCTGATAGAGATCTACCGGGACAATGTGCTGGTGTACTCCTCTTACGCCCAGGAGTCCCTGGAGGGGAACGACGCTGCCGTGCCCTACTACGAGTGGTTTTCCTACTACCAGGTGGAGTTCGCCGACGGCACCGCCGAAGTGCTCCTCTACTGCGACGACGCGTACCGGTACTTCACCCTTGCCACCATAGGGGAGGTGCTCTTCTGCTCCCTGCTGTTCCTCACCTGCTTTCTCATCGGGTGTCAGCGGGTGGTCCGGTACATCCGGCTGCTGAAGGGAGAGGTCCAGGCCATGGAGGCAGGGGACTTGAACACCCCCATCACCCTTTCCGGCCGCAACGACCTCACCGACCTGGCGGAAAGCCTGGACGCCATGCGGGTTGCCCTGCGGACTCAGCAGGACCAGACTGCCTGGACCTACGCCGCCAACCAAACCCTGATCTCGGAGATGTCCCACGACCTGCGCACACCCCTCACCACCCTGCTGATCTATACGGAGATCCTCCGCTACGGCAAGTACCAGGACCAGGAACAGCTGCTCAGCTACCTGAACAAGATCGACGCCAAAGCCCACCAGATCAAGCAGCTTTCGGAAAACATTCTGGAGTACTCCCTGGCTGCCCGGAGCCGCCAGGTGGAGCTGGACATTCCCTCCCCCGCCAAGGAGACCCTCCTTCCGCCCCTGGAGGACGCGGTGTTCCACCTGGAGCGGTGCAGGTTTGCCTGCCAGACGGACTACCGGCTGAGGGAAAGCCTGGTGGCAGTTCACAAACCCTTCCTCCGGCGGATCATCGACAACCTCACCTCCAACGTGGCGAAGTACGCCAAGCCCCACCAGCCGGTGAAGCTTTCAGCCTGGGAGGAGGAGGACCAGGTGCTGGTCTCCTTTGAGAACGTCCCCGACCCGGAAGCCCAAAGGACGGAGAGCACCTGCATCGGCCTTTCCAGCGTCCGCACCATGATGGAAAAGCTGGGAGGCACCTGCCAGGTGGAACAGGACGCCGCCCTGTTCCGGGTCACCCTCAGGTTCCCCAGGCAGACGCCGCCCGCCTCCTGAAGTACCACAAGCCTGCCCTCCGGGGCGGGCTTTTTTCTGCCAGGCCGGCGCATGCGCCTCCAGGTTCACGGTTTCCTAACATAATCCTGGAAAACTATGGTATAATAGAAAAAAACAACCCCACAGGGGGAGCCGCCGCATGGGCGGCCTCCCCTTTCTTTAAGAGAGGAAGTCCTGCACCCTATGCTGGAATTAAAGCGCGTCACCAAGGAGTACCCCGCCGGGGGCCAGCCGGTGGAAGCCCTCAAGGGCATTGACCTGCAGTTTCGGGAAAGCGAGTTCGTTTCCATTCTGGGCCCCTCCGGCTGCGGCAAAACCACCCTGCTGAACCTGATCGGCGGGCTGGACCAGTACACCTCCGGAGACCTTCTCATCAACGGACGGTCCACCAAGGACTTCAAGGACCGGGACTGGGACGCCTACCGAAACCATTCAGTGGGGTTTGTGTTCCAAAGCTACAACCTGATCCCCCACCAGACCGTGCTGCAAAACGTGGAGCTGGCCCTCACCCTTTCCGGCGTCTCCAAGGGGGAGCGGCGCCGGCGGGCCAAGGAAGCTCTGGAACAGGTGGGGCTGGGAAACCAGCTGCGCAAGCGCCCCAGCGAGATGTCCGGCGGCCAGATGCAGCGGGTGGCCATCGCCCGGGCCATTGTCAACGACCCGGACATTGTGCTGGCGGACGAGCCCACCGGCGCCCTGGACACGGAAACCAGCATCCAGGTGATGGAGATCCTCAAGGAGATCTCCCGGGACCGGCTGGTGATCATGGTCACCCACAACCCGGACCTGGCCCAGCGGTACTCCACCCGCATCGTCCAGATGCTGGACGGGGTCATCACCGGGGACAGCGCCCCCCTCCCCCCCCAGGAGCAGCAGGAGGAGCGGGACCGGGACCGGAAGCGGGCGGAGACGGCAGGGCGGGAGAAAAAGCCCTCCATGTCCCTGTGGACCTCCTTCGGCCTGTCCTTGAAAAACCTGTTCACCAAAAAGAGCCGCACCGCCCTTACCTCCTTTGCCGGAAGCATCGGCATCATCGGCATTGCCCTGATCTACGCCGTGTCCCAGGGCACCACCACCTATATCGACCAGCTTCAGGAGGAGACACTCTCCTCCTACCCCCTCACCCTGGAGGCGCAAACCATGGACCTGGGCTCCCTGATGGAGGAGTTCATCCAGGCGGCCCACTCGGACAGCGACCACGGCCAGGACGCCGTGTACCAGAAGCCCATGGTCTACAACCTGGTCAACGCCCTCAGCGCTTCGGAGACCATTGAAAACGACCTGGCCTCCTTCAAGACCTACCTGGAGGACCGCCGGGACGACCCGGAGGACCCTCTGGCCCAGGCGGTCAGCGGGGTGCAGTACACCTACGACACCCAGCTGCTGGTGTACACGGAATCTGTGGACGGCGCCATCCTCCGGTCCGACTCCCAGGAGCTGATGGAAAACCTGCTTCAGGACTATTTCAGCGTGGACATGGCCTCCATGAACGACCTGCGGGACAGCTATGGCGGCATGGACGCCTTTTCCTCCCTCTCCCCCGCCGGAAGCTCCATGGTGCTGTGGCAGGAGATGCTCCCCGGGGACGACGGGGCGGCCATCAGCCCCGTGCTGGAAAGCCAGTATGAGGTGGTGTACGGCTCCTGGCCCAACGACTACAACGAGATCGTCCTGGTGCTGGACGAGAACAACGAGCTGGACGACATGGCCCTGTACGCCCTGGGGTTGAAACCCCAGGAGGAAATGGACGCCATTATGGAGGCGGCGGTGAACCAGACCGAAGTGGAGTCCGGCTCCACCCAGGACAGCTGGACCTATGAGGAGATCTGCTCCCGGGAGTACCGGACCATTTTGAACGCCGACTGCTACTCTTACGACCAGGCCACCGGCCGCTACATGGACCTGCGGCTCACCGACACTGGCCTGCGGTACCTGTACGACAACGGGCTGAGCCTAAAGGTGTCCGGCATCATCCGGCCCAAGGAGGACGCCTCCTCCACCATGCTGTCCGGGTCCATCGGCTACACCAGCATGCTGACGGAATACCTGGCCCAGCAGGCCCAGGATTCCCCCGCGGTCCAGGCCCAGCTGGAAAGCCCCTCCACGGACATTTTCACCGGCCTGCCCTTCCAGGAAACCACCGGGGATTTGACCGACGAGGAAAAACAGCAGGCGTTTCGGGACTACGTCTCTGCCCTGGACCAGCAGGGCAAGGCGGAAACCTACCTGGCCGTCATGAGCATCCCCACCCAGGAGCAGGTGGACCAGGCCCTGGAACAGTCGGTGGGCTCCCTGACCCGGGAGGAAAAGGAGGACACCCTGCTCCAGGCCATGACGGAACAGGCGGGTCTGGACCAGGCCAAAGCCCAGGAGTACCTTTCCTCCATGAGCGGGGAGGAACTGGAAGAGCTGTTCGCCCAGATGGCGGAGCAGCAGTACCGGGCCCAGTACGCCTCCGGAATCCAGCAGCAGCTCTCCTCTCAGGACCCCGCCGCTCTGGCCGCCGCTTTGGATCAGGCCGTGGGGACCTACACCATCCAGCAGTGCACCTTGTATTACAACCTGGCCCTCACCTTCTCCGACTCCACTCTGGAGGAAAACCTAGCGGAGCTGGGGTATGTGGACCTGGATGACCCGGACTCCATCAACCTGTACGCCTCCTCCTTTGAGGACAAAGACGTGATCGAGGAGGCCATCGCCGAGTACAACGCTGACCGGGACGACCTGGAGCAGATCCAGTACACCGACTACATCGGGCTGATCCTCTCCTCGGTGACCTCCATCATCAACGCCATCACCTACGTGCTCATCGCCTTTGTGGCGGTATCCCTCATTGTCTCCTCCATTATGATCGGGGTCATCACCCTGATCTCCGTTCAGGAGCGCACCAAGGAGATCGGCATCCTCCGGGCCATCGGCGCCTCCAAGAGCAACGTCTCCCGGATGTTCAACGCGGAGACCTTGATCATCGGGTTCACCTCCGGGGCGCTGGGAGTGCTTATCACCTACCTGCTGTGCATTCCCATCAACATGATCCTCCACCACTTCACCGGCATCCAGACCCTCAACGCCACCCTGCCTCCCCTGGTGGGGCTGACCCTTATCCTCATCAGCATGGGGCTGACCCTGTTCTCCGGCATCATCCCCTCCCGCAGCGCCGCCAAAAAGGACCCGGTGGTGGCACTGCGCACGGAATGACCTTCCGCTCTTCCTAGGAAATAGTAAGATATAGAAAACGCGCCTTCTGACGGAGGCGCGTTGTTTCGTTCAGTTGTATTCCGCCAGCGCCGCGGCCCGATTCTGGAGAAAACGAATCAGCTCTGTAAAGCCGTTTCGCCGGACAGAGGTGAGGGCCACTTCCAGGTCCAGCCGCTGGAACAGGTCGATGTGCGCCTGGGCCGCCTCCTGGGGAGCGGCGCCGGTAAACATATCCGCCAGCATTACTGCCATGCCCTTGACAATGAGGGTGTCGCTGTCCGCCCTCATGCGGAGAAGCCCCTCCTCTTCCTCCAAGGACACCCACAGGTTGGACTGGCATCCCAAAAACCGGTACTCCTCCTCCCGGGGCACCCCGGAAAGCTCCGGCCGCTTCATGGCAAGCCCCATGAGATAGGTGTACTGGTCGAAGGAGTCCAGCTCCCCCAGGGTATTCACATACTGCTCCTGCCGCTCCAAAAGTGTCATGGTCTTCCCCCCTCACAGCTTGATGGCGGCGATCCGCCTCAGTCCGGCGCAGAGCCGGTCCACGTCCTGTGCGTTGTTGTACAGCCCCAGGGAGACCCGCACCGTTCCCTGGGAAAGCCCCATGCTGTCCAGCAAGGGCTGGGCGCAGTGGGTGCCGCTTCGCACCGCCACCCCCTGCTGGTCCAGCAGCACCGCCACGTCGTAAGGGTAGAAGGGGGGAAGCAGGAAGGAGACAATCCCCGCCCGGGGCTTCACCCCCAGGGGCAGCTCCACCCCCGGCACCCGGGAGAGCTCCTCCCACAGGTAGTCCCGCAGCTTCTCCTCTTCCAGCAGGAACTTCGCCAGCACATACCCTCGAATGTGGGAAGCCCACTCCTCCCGGGAGGCCTGAGGATTGGCCTTCAGCCAGTCCAGCTCCCGGGCCGCTTTTTCAGCGCAGCCTTTCACATCGGGCAGAACTTCTCCCATGGCCTCCGCCTCCCCTTTCACAAAATTCCGTCACACCCGCTCCACCTGGAAGCCCAGCATGTCCCCCAGGTCCTCCAGCTGGTCGGCAATGTCCCCGTAGGCCCAGGTCATGTGGTGGCCGTAATTGCACTGTGCCTTGAAGAACTTCCCCTTGTTCGCCACGGACACCAGAAGCCCTGTGTCGCAGCCGATCTTGTCGTAGTCCGTCTCGGTGACGATGACCCCTTTGGCCGCCAGCAGCCTGGTGCCCTGGGGATTGAACCGGACCATGGTCACGGTCTCGCCCATGTCCCGGTTGTAGTGGTAGCGCATGGTGGCGCCCCACTGGTCCTCGGTGAAGCACTGGAGCAGCTTCATCACCGGCAGGGTGCCCTCCAGGTCGATGCTGCCGTAGGCCTCGAAGCTGGCGGCACGCAAACAGGCGGTGACGTCCGTGCTGGTGCAGCAGCCCACGGAGCACATGGGCTTTCGAAACCGCCGGGCAATGTTCACCGCCAGGTGCTGGCCCATCAGGCCGTCCAGCAGGAACACGTCCGTATCCTGGTCCTTCACCAGGTCCAGCTGGGCCTCCCGGACGATGAACTCGTCCAAAAACTCCAGGTACACCGGCTCCTGCAGATGGATCTCCGGCTGGTCCCCATAGATTCTGGCCAGATCCTCCTTCATCTTTTCAAAGTTTTCCGCGGCCATCATCTCGTCGTAGGAGCGCTCCAGCTGGTCCCAGGAGCCTCCCCGGCAGGGACCCATGTAGGCGGAGCGGTGGACCAGGTGTACGTAGACAGGCTTTACATGCAGTGTCATAACAAAAACCATCCTTTCCGGCGGGCAGCTTGTGATCTTACCTGTATTATCCCACACCTGCGGTGGGCGTGTCGCGCAGGCGGCTAACGCCGCCGGACTCGCCGGTAATTCCGCCTCGCCGCCCGCGTTCTTGTTCTCTGCGGACATTATCCCATGATCCCCCTCACCGCGCTAGAAAGAAAACCGACAACTATCTGGATTATTCCGACACGGGCGGCCGTCCGCTCCGATTTTTCCCAGGGCTCACCCCGTACTTTTTCTTGTACACCCGGGAGAAGTAGTCGGGGTCCTGAAAGCCGGATTCCTCGGCAATCTGGGCCACGGTCCGGCAGGTGGTGCGCAGCAGGGTGTCGGCGTGCTTTAAGCGCAGGTCCGTCAAGTAGGCCACGGGGGATTCCCCGCAGATCTCCAGAAAGATCCGCTCCAGATGGCGCTGGGACACCGCCGCGGCCTCCGCCGCCTTCTGGAGCTTCACCCTCCCCGCAGCGTTGGACTGGAGGTACTGCACCGCTTTGGTGAAAACCCGCATCTTCTCCGAAAGGGCGTCCCGGGTCTGGTAGTGGTTGGCCAAATACGCCGCCAAGGCCTTGAACCCGTATTCCACCGCCGCCTGGTACTGCCCCTCCCTGTCCTCCAGCTGGCGGATGAGGAAGTCGCACAGCTGCTCCGCCGCGTCCACCGCCTCCGGCTCCAGGTACACCGTATAGGGATAGGCCTCCTGGTGGAGGATCTCCGGCTGGACCATAAACAGGTAGGCAAACCCCGCCACCTGCCGCAGACGGTCCGACTGGGCAAACAGCAGGGAGGAATCGTACATCACATTGACCATGCTCAGTTCCCGGGCCCGGCGGAACCCGTGGCAGGTGTCCCCTTTGATGACGAACACGTCCCCCCGTTTCAGGGGGTAGACCTGGCTCCCCACCAGGTGCTCCCCCGTCCCGGACAGGATGAGCACAATTTCGTCAAAGTCGTGGGAGTGCTGCACAAAGTCCCGGTTGAGCACCACCTTTTCCACGTTGACGCTGTACTCCTCCAGCGCCCGGTACTCCTTTTTGCCGTAGCGGCTCTTGCCCTCCGCCATGTTCCTTCCCCCTTTTTCCGTTCCCGGCTTTACCTGGAATGATAGCGGATGAGCGGGGAAATGTCATCCCCTCACCTGCGGGGGGCAGAGGGGAAAAGAGCAAAAAAGAATAACGTTTCGTAGATTTTCCCGAATTCGTCCCCTGTCTGCCGTTTTTTTCAGGAAACCGCTCCCATTCTTTTCCTTGCGCGTTCCCGCAAAATGAGTGGAAAACCACGGTCAAACAGCTGACTTCCCACGCATTTTATAGTGATTTTTTGCTTATTAAAATTATTTATAACTAAATTTATTAATATATAATTTAATATCGAGAATTTATCTAGGTTTAACCTTTTCCTTGGGTGATGATCTCTAAAATTTCACATATAATTATTGACAATCTGTGAAAATGGTGCTATGATACACGCAAAGGACGAGAACAGCGGGATTGCTGGGCATATTTTTAGCAATATTCCACAACCGCCTGTCCTGACCATTCCAAACCAGGCAGCTTCGGCCCCTGGGACCTGACCGCTTTTAATCGCGAAACATTTCACAAAAACGCCGGAGTTCTTCCCTAAAACCGGCGTTTGGGGAGGTAAAAGAATCGACGAAAAAATGCTCTGGTCCTGGTCTTTGGGTTTCCGAAAAGCTGCACAAGTCATTTAGAAAGGGTGTTATTCAAGATGAGATTGCGCAAGTTACTGAGCGGTTTGATTGCGGCGACGATTCTGCTTTCTGCTTTCGCCGGCTGCAACAGCGGCACTCCTTCCTCCAGCGACACCGGTGACACGGACAGCGAGACCTCCGTTTCCACCCCCGCTGACGACACCAGCGAAGAGGACGGCGCCGAAGAGGGCACCACCGCCGCCGACGCCACTCCCCTGGAGCTGTGGACCTTCCAGGAAGTTCACCGCTCCTTCTACGAAACCATGGCGGAAAAGTGGAACGAGGCCAACCCCGACAAGGCCATTGACCTCACCGTTTCCGTACAGCCCTTCGACGACATGCACAACAAGCTGACCATCGCCCTCCAGTCCGGCGAAGGCGCTCCCGATATGTGCGACGTGGAAATCAACAGGTTCCCCACCTATTTGGAAGGCGAGCCCCAATTCATGGACCTGACCAGCTATGTAGACCCCTATCGGGATGATATCGTTGCCGCCCGCTTGGAAGTCTACTCCAAGGACGGCGTGAACTACGGTATTCCCACTCACGTAGGCGCCACTGTGGCCTTCTACGACACCTCTATCCTCAACGAGGCTGGCGTGGACTACAAAGAGATCAAGACATGGGACGACTACAAGGAAGCCGGCCTGAAGGTTGTGGAAGCTACCGGCAAGGCCATGGGCGCTGCTGAGACGGACCGCACTTTCATCTACCAGGCCATGCTGGCGGCCCAAGACGCCGACATGACTGATGAAAACGGCGATCCTGCTCTGGATTCCGAAGCATCCATCAAAGCTCTGTCCACCATCCAGGAGCTGGTGGAGGCCGGTGTAGACCAGACGATCCCCGGAGGCAGCGTTGACGCCGAGGAAGGCTATGGCGCCATCAACGCGGGCGGCTACGCTACGATCATCTCCCCCCTGTGGTATATGTCCAGATATCCCGCTTACATGGAGAGCATCGAGGCCGGCCGCATTGGCATTGCCCCCATCCCCGTGTTTGACGAGGCCGACTACGGCGTGTCCTACGGCGGCGGCGGCACCGGCACCGTTGTGACCGTTCAGTCCGAGAACCCCGAGCTGGCCGGCGAATGGCTGTGCTGGGCCAAGCTGAGCGAAGAAGGCAACCGTGATATCTGGAATGTGCTGGGCTTCGACCCCTGCAACATTTCCCTGTGGGAGGATGAAGAACTGACCACAGATGAAAGCAACCAATTCATCAGCTTCTTCATTGACAATCCCTTTGATGTGCTGAACACCATTAAGGACGACATCCGCACGATCAAGTCTACCTATGCTGTTCCCACCATTGATGATATTATGACCAACGTCGTGCTGCCTGACATTATTGAAAATGGCGTCCCCGCCGAGGAAGCTGCTGTGGCGGCTCAGGAGCAGGCTGTCAACGAACTTGGCTTATAAAGTTTTCTCCTTCATTTACATCTGAATCGCACGGAAAAGGGTGGCGGTAGGAAGTTCCTTCCCGCCGCCTTTTTTCTGGAATAAGGAGTGAGTTGTAGCGATGATCAAGAAGTTCTTCTACAATCAGAAAGTGGCTCCTTACATGTTTATCCTGCCCTTTCTGATCATCTTCTGCGTGTTCTTCATCTACCCCATGGCAAGCACCATCGTCATGAGCTTCCAGGACGTAAAGCCCGGCATGACCGAGTGGGTGGGGCTTGCCAACTTCCAGAGACTGTTCGGGGACAAGGTGTTCTTCAAGGCCCTGGGCAACAGCTTTTTGTACATGGTCCTCACCCTGGTGCTGCTGATCCCCTTCCCCATGATGTTCGCCTGCATGATCAACAGCAAGCTGATGAAGGCCCCCGGCCTGTTCAAGTCTCTCATGTATCTCCCGGCCATCACTTCCGTGGTGGTGGCGGGCACCATTTTCCGCCTGGCTTTCAGCGAGACCGAGTACTCCCTGATGAACCAGATCGTGGGCATGTTCGGCATTGAGCCGGTGCGCTGGCTGCGTCAGCAGGGAACGGGCTTCTTCGTGCTGCTGCTGGTGGCCTGCTGGCGCTGGACCGGCGTGAACATGATGTACTTCCTCTCCGGCCTGAAGAGCATTCCCGAGGAGCTGTACGAGTCCGCCAGCATCGACGGGGCAAACGGCTGGCAGAAGTTCATCAAGATCACCATGCCTCTGCTGAAACCCACCACCATTTACGTGCTGACCATCTCCATCTACGCCGGCCTGGCCATGTTCACAGAGAGCTTCATCCTGTGGAACGGCAACAGTTCGCCCAATAACATCACCCTGACCATTGTGGGCTACCTGTACCGGCAGGGCATTGAGAAAAACGACCTGGGGTACGCCTCCACGGTGGGCCTTGTGCTGCTGATTATCGCCATGACCATCAACCTGATCCAGCTGAGGATCAACGGCACCCTGGGCGGAGAGGAGGATTGAGGACAGATGAAAACCGACATTGTGCAAGGCAAGGGTCAAACTCCCCGCAACAAGATTCTCAGCGCCCTCATGTTCCTCTTCTTCCTGGTGCTGGGCATTCTGGTGGTGATCCCCTTCTACGCCAACTTCATCTCCAGCTTCAAGCCCGGACGAGACATTGTGCAGTTCGGCCTGAACCTGGGCATCGACCTGGACCGCATGTCCTTTGACAACTACGTGTACCTGTTCACCGGGGACCACTACTATTTCCGGTGGTTCTTCAACAGCATGGGCCTGACCATTGTGCAGGTGGTGTGCGTGCTGATGGTGTGCGCCTTTGTGGGCTACGGCTTCGCCTGCTACAACTTCAAGGGCCGCAACTTCTTCTTCACCCTGGTGCTGCTCACCATGATGGTCCCCTTCGAGATCCTGATGCTCCCCCTGTACACGGAGATCATCAACATGAAGCTGACCGACTCCTGGGTGGGCATCATCCTGCCGGGCCTGACCCAGGCCTCCACCATTTTCTTCTTCCGCCAGTACCTGCTGAGCATTCCCAAGGAGATTATGGACGCGGGCCGTGTGGACGGTTCCTCGGAGTACGGCATCTACTTCCGGCTCATCATGCCCATCATGAAGCCCTCCTTCGCTGCCATGGCCATCTTAAACGGCATGAACAGCTGGAACAACTTCCTGTGGCCCTTGCTGGTGTTCCGGCAGGACAAGAACTTCACCCTGCCCATCGGCCTGCGTTCCCTGCTGACTCCCTATGGCAACAACTACGACCTGCTGATTGTGGGCTCTTTCTTCTCGGTCATCCCCCTGTTCGTGCTGTTCCTCGCCTTCCAGCGGTATTTCCTGGACGGCATGACTGCCGGCGCGGTAAAGGGCTGATCCGTCACCATTCGACTCTCCGCATTTTTAGAGGCTGCCGCCTGGGCGCGGCGGCCTCTTTGTTTCCCCAAACAAAAAGAGACTGCCAGGCTTTCGGCAGTCTCTCTTTTTTGTTATGAAAACCTTCCCTCATAAGGGCGCAACAACTCAGCCCGTCCAAGGACAGGCTGTCTGAACTTT
>CALWCD010000030.1 GCA_944376265.1 uncultured Clostridia bacterium
CGGCCGCCCTTTTTTTGCGGATATTATTTCCGGGGAGCGCTTTCCTCCACCTGGAAGATCTTTTTCCTGCCGGTGAACAGAATCCCCTCGCCGATGAGGAACAGAATGGCCAGGCTGATAACGCCGATGGAATCCCGGCCGGTAAACTGGGTGAACAGCGCCACCAGCAGGGGACCGATCACCGCGGCGAACTTGCCGAAAATGTCAAAGAAGCCGAAGTACTCGTTGGAGCGGGAGGCAGGGATCAGCTTGCCGAAGTAGGACCGGGACAGGGCCTGGATGCCTCCCTGGACCGTGCCCACCAGAAAAGCCATGCACCAGAACAAAGTCAGGGACAGGGTGAGGGCGCTTTCGTCCCCGGGGTTCTGCTCGATGTTGAACCCCATGAAGAAGCCCACCACAGTGATGCAGAAGTAAATGGCCACCGCCCCGCACAGCAGGTTGATGGACCCCACCTTGTCCGCCAGCTTGCCGAACAGGATGGAGAAGGGCACCGCCACGATCTGGGTGACCAAAAGGGCCAGGATCATGCTGATGTCGTCCAGGCCCAGCTTGGAGCCGTAGGAGGTGGAAATGGAGATGATGGTGTTCACCCCGTCGATGTAGAAGAAGTAGGCTACAATGAACAGAAACACCCGCTTGTGGGTGAAAATGTCCTTGGCGGTGGTCCACAGGTTGCGGAAGGTGGAGCGGAACAGCCCCTTCCTGGCCTCCACATAGTGGACCTGGTGGACATTCTTCAGGAAGGGAATGCTGAACACCAGCCACCACACACTGGTGAGGACGATCACCAGCTTGAAAGCCAGGGGATTGTCCATGCCCAGCACAAACAGGATGACAATGGACAGCACAAAGGGGATGGTGCTGCCGCCGATGTAGCCCATGGCGTAGCCCCAGGCGGACACCCGGTCCATTCGCTCCCGGGTGGTCACGTCGGTGAGGAAGGAATCGTAAAACAGGCAGGAACCGGAGAACCCGATGTGGGACACCACGTACCCGATGAGCAGCAGCCGGTAGTCATCGGTAAAGGCGCTGAACAGGGTAAAGGCCACGCCCAGCACCAGGCAGGCCATAAACAGCCGCTTTTTGTGTCCCTTGTGGTCTCCCAAGGCTCCCAGCACCGGGGCCAGCACCGCCACCAGGAAGGTGGCCACCGAGGTGCCGTAGGACCAGAGCACCAGGTTGTCCGCCCCGCTTTGGGCACACACGTTGCCAAAGTAGATGGGGAAAATCACCGCCATAATGTTGGTGGCGTACACCGAGTTGGCCCAGTCGTATAGGATCCAGCTCTTTTCTGTCTTGGTAAATTTTTTGGACGCAGTCTGTCCGCCCGCTGCCATGTAATACCACCCCTCAAAAGAATTTCTTGAGACTATGATGCCATAAATCCCAAAAAAACACAAGAAGTTTTGGTAAATAATGGGTAAACTCTCCCCTGGGAGCGGTTCAGCCCTCCCCAGGCGCCAGCCTTCCCACACAGCTCTCCCCCTGGACTTCCAGCAGCTCTACCGGCAGCAGCTTCCCGGAAAGGTCCTTCCCGGAGGGGACCAGCACATGGGTGTAGTTGGGAGTGTAACCCTCCCACACGCCCTGCTCCTTGGCCTGCTCGAAAAGCACCTCCTCCACCTGGCCGGTCTGAGCCTGAAGGAAGGCCTGCTGGGTCTCCTTGGTCAGCTGGATCATCCGGCGGCTTCTCTCCTCCTTCACCTTGTTGGAGACCTGGCCGGGAGCATTGTAGGCTCGGGTGCCGGGGCGGCGGGAGTAGGCGAACACATGGACCTTGGCAAAGGAGATCTCCCGGGCAAAAGCCAGAGAGGCCTCAAACTCCTCCTCCGTCTCCCCGGCAAACCCCACCATGATGTCCGTGGTGATGGCGCACCCGGGGAACGCCTCCCGCAGGTCCCGGACGATCTTCCGGTACTCGTCGGTGGTGTAATGGCGGTTCATCCGGCGGAGTGTTTCGTCGCAGCCGCTTTGGAGGGACAGGTGGAACTGGGGGCACAGCTTCTCCTCCCAGGCCATGCGGGCGATCACCTCAGGGGTGAGCTGTTCCGGCTCCAGGGAGCCCAGCCGCACCCGGCGGATCTCCGGGGCCTGGCAGGCGGCCTCCACTGCGTCGCACAGGTGCAGGCCCAGCTCCTTGCCGTAGGCGGGCAGGTTGATGCCGGTGAGCACCACCTCCCGGTAGCCCTGCTTCCCCAGATCGGCCACCTCCCGGCGCAGGTCCTCCAAGGGCTTGGACCGCACCCGTCCCCGGGCGTAGGGGATAATGCAGTAGGAGCAGAACCGGTCGCAGCCGTCCTCGATCTTCAAAAAAGCCCGGGTCCTGCCGTGGAAGGCGGACACGGTCATGGGCTCGAACTTCTCCCCTGTCTGGTGGGGGGCAATGTCCACGATCCGCTGTTTGGAGGAGAGATACTCCAGCACCCGGGGAAGCAGGTCCCCCCGGCGGGCGTTACCCAGAACGATGTCCGCTTCCAGCAGGGCGGCGGCTTCCTCCGGGAAGGCCTGGGGCATGCACCCGGTGAGCACCGTCACCGCTCCGGGATTCTCTTTTTTGGCCCGGCGCACCGTCTGGCGCACCTTCTGGTCACTGGTGGCAGTGACCGTGCAGGAGTTGACCACCACCAGGTCCGCCTCCTCTCCAGGAGCCGCTTCCTGAAAGCCCCCGGCAAGCAGCGCCTCCAGCATGGCCTCCGACTCGTATTGATTCACCTTGCAGCCAAGGGTGATGATTTTCGCTTTCATTCCCCGTTCTCCTTCTCCAGTTCCTCCAGCTCCTGGGAAAGCTGGGTCCACTCCATCAGCAGCTCCTCCGCTCTCTGGTGCAGCCGGCTGATCTCCTCCGAGGCGGCCACCACCCCTTCGTAATCCGCGGCGAACTCCGGGTCCTCCAGCTTACCCTCCAGGTCCTTTACCTGCCGGTCATTCTCCTCGATCTCCCCTTCCAGCCGGGAAAGGGCGGTGCGCCGCTTTCGCAGGTTGGCCTCCCGCTCCTTCCGCAGCTTGTACAGGTTCACCTTGGGCTGCTGGGGGCTCTGTTCCTCCTGGGCTGCCTGCTCCTTCTCCCGCTGCTCCAGGTAGCTGTCGTAGTTGCCCAGGTAGAGCCTGGCCCCCTCCTTCCCCAGCACGTACACCTTGTCCGCCAGCTTGTTGATGAGATACCGGTCGTGGCTCACCACAAACAGGGTGCCGTCGTAGCCGGAAAGGGCGTCCTCCAATGCCTCGCAGGAGCCGATGTCCAGGTGGTTGGTGGGCTCGTCCAGCAGCAGGAAGTTCGCCTTGGAGAGCATCAGCTTCAGCAGCAGCACCCGGGCCCGCTCCCCGCCGGACAGGGCTCCCACCGGCTTAAACACGTCCTCCCCTTTAAAGAGGAATACCGCCAGGGCGGAGCGCACCTGGGTCTGGGTCATCTGGGGGTGCAGGTCCCAGATCTCGTCCATCACTGTCTTCTCGTCGTGAAGGCTCAGCTGGGACTGCTCGTAGTAGCCCACGTCGATGGCGGACCCCAGGCGCACCAGACCGCTGTCCGGGGTGTACTGGCCCAGGAGAATCTTGAACAGGCTGGTTTTCCCGCAGCCGTTGGGGCCGATGAGGAACACCTTCTCCCCGTGCTTGATCTCCAGGTCCACATGCTCAAACAGCCGGTTCTCCCCAAACGAGAGGGACAGGTCCTGGGCGGTGAGCACGTCGTTGCCTCCCCGGCGGCTGGCCTTGAACTGGAACCGGATGGACTCCGGGTCGTCCTCGGGACGCTCCAGGGTGGCTTCCAGCCGGTCGATCTGCTTCTGCTTGCTGGCGATGGTCACGTAGTTGCGCTCCTGGTTCCACCGGCGCTGCTGCTCGATGATCCCCTCGATGCGGGCGATCTCCTTCTGGGTGTTCTCGTACACCCGCTGCATGGCCAGGCGGTGCTCCGCCCGCAGCTCCAGGTAGCGGCTGTAATTTCCCTTGTAAGAGGTGAGGGTTTTGCCCTCCATCTCCAGAGTGCGCTCCGTGACCTTGTCCAGGAAGTACCGGTCATGGGAGATGACAATGTAGGCGCCGCTGTAATTTTTCAGGAAGTCCTCCAGCCACTCCACCGCCTGAATGTCCAAATGGTTGGTGGGCTCGTCCAGCAGCAGCAGGTTGGCCCCGCCCAGCAGCATCTTCGCCAGCTGGAGCTTTGCCTTCTGGCCGCCGGAAAGGACCCCCACCTTGTTTTGCAGCTGGTCCTCGGTAAAGCCCAGGCCCAGCAGGGCGCTGCGGGCCCGGGAACGGCAGGTGAGCCCGCCCCCGTCCACATAGCGGTCGTTGAGCTCCGTCTGGTGGAGGATCAGCCGCTCCAGCTCCTCCTGGGGATGGGTGGTCCCCTCCAGCAGGGCGGAAAGGTCCTCCAGCTCCCGCTCCATGCGCAGCAGGGGGGCGAAAACGGTCATCACCTCGTCGAAGGCGGTCTTGTGGAAGTCCCGGCACACGTGCTGCTCCATATACCCCAGCACGGTGTCCTTTCCAAAGACCACCGAGCCGGTATCCGGTGTGTACTCCCCGGTGAGGACTTTGAACAGGGTGGTCTTGCCGCTGCCGTTGACCCCCACCAGGCCCACACGTTCCCCTTTCTGCATTTCAAAGGTGATATTCTGGAGGACAATTTCCTCCCCGAAACTCTGCTGGATATTGTTCACTGTCAAGATCGCCATAATGCCGCACCTGTATCTCCCAAAGGTTTTTTGCTCATAATCTTTTTTATTATACAGGAAACGGGGAAAAAGAGCAATGCCGAAAAGAAGATGATTCTCCCCCTTTTCAAGGGAAACCCCATGTGGTATACTGGGGGAAATTTTTTCAGAGAGAAGGGTTCCCCATGCGCCTCATTCCCCTTTGGGAAGCGGACCAGCAAAAAGCCTATGAGCTGTACAATAGTTTCCCCGCCTGTGAGAACGGATTTGAAAACGACGGCTTCGGCCTGACCCAGGAGGAGTTCGCCTCCTTTGTCAGAAGCAAGGAGGAATCCTCCCGGGGACAGGGGCTGCCCCAGGGGTATGTCCCGGATTCCACATTTGTCCTGGAAAACCAGGAAGGAGAGTACGTGGGCATTTTCAAGCTGCGCCACTGTCTCAACGAAACCCTGCGAAAGGGCGCGGGCCACATCGGCTACGGCATCCGCAAAGAGTTCCGGGGCCGGGGCTGCGCCTCCGCCGGGCTGGCTCTGGCTTTGGAGGAGGCCCGGAAAATCGTCCCCGAGGAGGAGATCTATCTCTCCGTGAACAAGGACAACCCCGCTTCTTTGAGAGTCCAGCTGAAAAACGGAGCAGCCATCCACCACGAAAACGAGACGGAATTCTTTACAAGGATTCCAAAATAAAGTTTCCCATCACCTGCCCCCTGCATATACTGTACCAACGGATTTTATGGAAGGAGTTTTGCGTATGTGTGGTTTCGCGGGATTTTCCGACTATCAGGAGGGCCTCTCGGGGCCGCCCCAGCACTGGCTGGACCTGGCCCGGCGCATGGCGGGGCGCATCGCTCACCGGGGACCGGACGACCAGGGGGCCCGCGTGTCGGACCACTGCGCTCTGGCCCACGCCCGCCTGGCGGTGATTGACCCGGACCATGGCCGCCAGCCCATGGCGCTCCCCTTTGAGGGACAGGAGGCGGCCATCGCCTACAACGGGGAGATCTACAACGCGCCGGAACTGCGGGCGGAGCTGGAGGGCCGCGGGTTTCGCTTTTGCACCAGCTGCGACACGGAAGTGGTGCTGGCTTCTTACTTATGTTTTGGCCCCGCCTGTGGGGAGAAGCTCAACGGGATTTACGCCTTCGCTGTGGATGATCCGGTGAACCAGAGGACGTTCCTCTGCCGGGACCGGTTTGGGGTGAAGCCTCTGTTTTACACCCTCCGGGAGGGGAAGCTGGTGTTCGCCTCGGAGATCAAGGGGCTGTTTGAGTTTCCCGGCGTGGAACCTGTGGTGGACCGGGAGGGACTGTGCGAAGTCTTCGGCCTGGGGCCTGCCCGCACTGCCGGCTGCGGCGTGTTTCAGGGGATCCGGGAGTTAAAGCCCGGCCATGTGGCTGTCTTTGACCGGCTGGGGTTCCGAGAGCTACCCTACTTTGACCTGGAAGCCCAGCCCCATGAGGAGACTTACCAGCAGACGGTGGAACACCTGCGGGAGCTGCTGCTGGACACGGTGGAGCGACAGCTCATCTCCGACGTGCCCCTGTGCACCTTTCTCTCCGGGGGACTGGATTCCAGCGTGGTGACTGCCATTGCCGCCCACCGGCTTGGGGAGCAGGGCAGGACCCTTTCCACCTATTCCTTTGAATTTGAGGGAAACGAGGAGTTCTTCACCCCTTCCTCCTTTCAGCCGGACCGAGACCAGGCCTGGGCCCAGCGGGTGAGCCAGACATTGGGCACGGAACACACCACCCTGCTCTGTGGAAACAAAGCGCTGGCGGATTCCCTGAAAGAAGCCGTTCTGGCAAAAGACCTGCCGGGCATGGCAGACGTGGACGGGTCGCTGCTGTACTTCTGCAAGCAGGTGAAACAGCGCCACACAGTGGCCCTCTGCGGGGAGTGCGCTGATGAGATCTTCGGCGGGTACCCCTGGTTTCACCGCAGGGAGATGTTCGACGGCGCACACTTCCCCTGGTCCAACAACCTGGACCTGCGGGGAGGCCTGTTAAAACAGGAGCTGCGCGAAGCTTTAGGCCTGGAGGAATACGCAGCCGCCAGGCTGGAGGAAAGCCTTTCCGCTGTGCCCACCCTTCCCGGAGAAAGCCCGGAAGAGGTGCGCATGCGGCAGATCGGGTATTTGAACATTCACTGGTTTATGTCCACTTTATTGGACAGAAAAGACCGATGCAGCATGTGGAGCGGCCTGGAGGTGCGGGTCCCCTACGCCGACCACCGGATTGCCCAGTATGTGTTCAACACTCCCTGGGAGATGAAATGCCACCAGGGAGAGCCGAAAGCACTCCTTCGGGACGCGGCGGAAGGACTTCTCCCGGCAGAGATTCTCCACCGGAAAAAGAGCCCCTACCCCAAAACCCACAACCCAGGTTACGAAGCCCTGTTGAAGGAACAGATGGCCCAAGTGCTCCGGGACAGCGCCCAGCCCCTTCACAAACTGCTGTCCGAAGAAACGGTCCGCGATTTGCTGTCCCAGCGCTTTGATTACGGCAAGCCCTGGTTCGGCCAGCTGATGGCGGGCCCTCAGCTGCTGGCCTACCTGCTCCAGGTAAACTACTGGTTGCTCCGGTACAACATCCACCTTTCCATCTAAACGAAAAACCGGACTGTTATTTCTCAAGACAGTCCGGTTTTGTCATGTTCCTTCTTTCAGGCTTCCCTGTTCCATGCGCAGCACGGTTGCCTCCACCTGGATGGAATACTCACAGCGGGACATGGTCTGTTCCCACTGGTCCTGGACCTGCTCCCAAGCTTTTGGATACTGCTGGTAAAGCAGGTTGCCAAAGCCGAAAATATCGCAGTGCTGCTCTACCAGCGCTTCTTCCAGCACCGACTCCATTTCCTCTTGCAGCTGGGAGGACACCGCCTGCTCCAAAGCCTGGTAGAAGTCCTGATCCAGCCTTCCGTGATCTCCAGACAAGGTGCTCACATCTGCCGTCACCTGATAAACTGTCCGAAAAACAGGACCTTCTTCCAACAGCACCTGTCGTTTTGTCTTTCCCCCGGAAATGGTCAAAGTGACGGTGCCGAAGTTCTCCCCGGATACCACCAGCTCCCCGTTTTTCAAGCTGCCCTCCATAGCCAGAAAGCACCTGGTCTCTTCCGGCGTGAGGAAACCGGCCAGCCGGTAATTCTGGAAATAGGCTGTACCCAAAAGTTCCACCCCCTGGCTGCTGGTTCCCAACACCGGCAGTACCGGGGAGGAACCAGGGCGGCGCGCTCCGTTGACAAATTCCAGGAAGTCCACGGAAAGTGCCTTGCTGTTATACGTTCCGGCTTTTCCAAGATTTTGAAGCTCTTGAACAGGCACAAGTCCAGTGTCCGTTTCTTGGGACAGTATTTCCTCTGCAGTCTTTTCCGCCAGATACACCTGTACTGCCGGACGTGTATTGTAGTAGCGGATGAAAAAGTCCATGGATTCGTCCAGGCCTTCCTCCCCGCAGGATCGCCCGAACACCACCAGGTAATTGTGGGCGTAAAACGGCTCCCGGCCGGTGGTTAGGGAGAGGCTGCTCAGCGCCTCCAGCACAGTGGCCCCCTCACAGGTGTACAGCTGGTCCTGGACCTCCTGGGTCGTTCCAGCCGCCCGGACAGTCACCTGGTACTCCTCTCCTTCCTTGTCCACTCCCACCGCCTGGATCAGGACACGCTCCTGCAGTTCCCGGTATCCGCAGCCGGACAGCAGAACGCACAGCAGCACTCCTGCCATCCTCGTCGCAATGCGAAGGAATCTCACACCCTTTCCCCCTTCCTGCGGGCAGCAGCTTTGCCCACCAACAGGACCAGCGGCAGAAGCACCGCTGTTATTCCCGTAAGAATCAGCCACAATCGAGTGTCCATAAAAACGGTCTGCATTTTATAGTCCGACGCAATGCCGACTCCCAGCCCCACCATCACCGCCCCGCTGGGAAACACAATCCAGGGCGCCAGCTTGTTTCCCGTCAGGGAGGACACACATACCCGGAAGGCGTACAGTCCGCAGGCGGTTTGAACGATGAGCCCCATCATCCAGACGCCAGTGAAAACGGCATCCAGGCGCTGCATGGAAGAAATCTCCGAAATGGAGGTCAGGGCGTACACAGGAAAGTTCTGGGTGTAGGCGTACTGCCCCAAACAGCCCGCTATGAGAAAGATGAGCACCCCCACAAACAGGGAAGTGCTTCCTGCCCACAGGGAGAAGCCCAGCACCTTCCTGCCCTTGACAAAGGGGAGCAGCACCGCCATTTCCGCAAAGAGAGAGGTGCGGGACAAAAACAGGGCAGCCCCCCGCAGCAGCTGGGACACTCCCCCCGCCAGGAGAGGCTCCAGGTTTTCCTTTTGAAAGCGGCGGGCCACCAGGGCAAACACCAGCACCGTTCCCAGAAGCAGCAGCACCAGCACACAGGCGGAGGTGCGGGCAATGGCCTCCAGGCCGCGCCACGCTCCGTAAGCCGCCACTGCCACCAAGGCCGTCAGAATGAGAAAGGCAGGGAAATCCGGGTTGACATTGTCCAGGAGGAACAGCTGAAACAGGGCGAGAGAAACCCCGTTCATCACCCAGAAATACAGGATATAGCACAGGGGGATCAGCTTGCCAAACTGTCCAAAAACACGGACAGCTGTTTCACCGATGGGCAGGGATGGGTCCCTTTTGTGGAGCAGCCAGACAGGCACTGCCAGCAGGAATCCCACAGCCATGGCCAGCAGATAAGAGAGAATCCCGTCCAGCAAGCTTTCCCCTGCCGCATACTGGGCGTTCAAAGCGATGGTGATGGTGATGCGGGAGACAAACATCATGCCGAAAAACTGGGCCGCGCTGATGGTGTCCACAAAACTCCTCCTTTCAGTGGTCCTGACTGCCGGGCATATCCTGGACTTTGGCATCCCAGCGGGAAAGCCGTTTCCAGCTGGCTCGGAATAACACATCCCGAAACACCAGCCTTCCCCGGAAAGGGGACACGGGGCTGAGCAGGGGCACCCCGAAGCTGTGGGAGGCGCACAGGTCCATCAGGAGAAACACTAAGGCTGCCATCACTCCCCAGATGCCCAGGAAATTTCCGATGAGCAAAAAGGCCAGCCGCAGCAGGGACAGAGGCTCGTACAGCCGGGGGACTGCGTAGCCGGCAATGGCGGTGAGGGCCACTACCAGCAGGGAGGGCGCGCTCACCAGGCCTGCAGCCACGGCAGTATCTCCCAGCACCAGGCCGCCCACAATGCTCACGGTGGCGGAAAGAGACCTGGGAGCCCGCAGGCCTGCCTCTCGGAGCACTTCGTACAGAAAATACAGGGTGAGGGTTTCAAACATCACCGGGAAGGGCGTTTGTGCCTGAGAGCGGGCAATCTCCAGCAGAAGGCTCTCCGGCAGCAGTTCCGGGTGGTGGACGATCACCGCCACATAGGCTCCCGGCAAAAAGGCGCTGAGAAAAAAAGCCAGGTACTTCAGCCAGCGGATAAAGGTCCCGTAAAAGGGCCGGGTGAGGTAATCGTCCAGGGTCTGGAAGTTCTCCACAAACAGGAATGGGAGCAGAATGGCACTGGGGGTCCCCTCCACCAGCAGGGCGACCCGTCCCTCCTCCAGCTTGCCGCAGACCACGTCCGGCCGCTCGGAGAGCCCCACCCCGGAAAACACCCTGCCCCGGTCCAGAAAAGCGGTGAGGTACCCTGCCCCCAGGACGGTTTTCAGGGGGCAGCTTTCCAGGGTCTGCCGTACCTGAGCCAGGATTTTCTCCGAGGCCGCCCCCTCCAGGTAGCACAGGACAATGGGGGTGTGGCTTTGGCTTCCCACCTCCATGGGCTGAAACTTCAGAGCGGGGTTTTTCATGCGGCGGCGGATCATGGCCATGTTCAGCTGGTTGCTCTCGGTGAAGCCGTCTTTGGCACCCCGCTGCATCACCTCGTTCTGGGGCTCCTGAGGCCCCCGGTAGGCAAAGCCCTGGACGCCGGAAATCAGGCCTTCCCCGCAGCCATCCACGCACAGCAGCACAAAGCCGCTCATCAGCAGGGTGAGCAGCTGAGGCATCCGGTTTTCCCGCTTCAGCTCTGCGGCGCTGAGCACCTGATGCTCCATGTGGTCCAGCATCCCTTTGGGGTCGCTGGGGTATGCCTCTTCCCGGAGAAGGGGTTCCACTATGCAGAGGGCAATGGTCTCCTTGTTGATTAAGCCGTCTATGGCAAAGAGGGCTGCTTTCCTCCCGGAGAGCTCCACCTCCCGGACGATCAGGTCCATGGCGTTTTGAAAACGGTTTTGAAAAAACGCCTTGTTTTCTTCCAAATGGACGGATAACGTCTCCTGGGCCATGCACTGCGCCTCCCTGCGGGTTTCTGCCTTTTATCCTGCCCTTTTTTCTCCGGTTTATGAACACATACTTCCTGCAAACCGGGCCATACTATCTCCACATGGAAAGGAGGAGCGCAATGCTGGTTTCATTGGTGCGGACCCTGGTGATGTACGGGGCCATCCTGCTGGCGGTGCGGCTGATGGGCAAGCGGCAGATCAGCCAGCTGCAAACCTCCGAGCTGGTGGTGACCTTTCTCATCTCCGAGCTGGCGGTGCTGCCCATTCAGGAGGGGGACCAGCCCCTGTGGCGGGGTCTTGCCCCTATGGGCGCCCTGGTGCTGTGCGAGATCCTGGTGTCCCTGGCCATGCTGAAAAGCGGACGCTTCCGGCAGATCGTCTGCGGGAACCCCATTGTGGTGGTGGAGCGGGGGAAGATCCTCCAGGACCAGATGCGCCGCCTGCGGATGACCACTGAGGACCTGTGCGAACAGCTGCGGCAGAACAACGTGTTCTACCTGGAGGACGTGGCCTGGGCCATCATCGAGACAAACGGCATGATGAGCGTCATCCGGAAGCCGGAGCAGGACCCGGTGACCCCCAAGCAGCTGGGAATCCAGCCCCCGTCCCAGGGGTTGGAGGTGGTGGTCATCAGCGACGGGGAGCTGTCCGCCCATTCCCTGGCCCTCAGCGGGAAGGACCCCGGCTGGGTCCGGCGCCGGCTGAAAGACCAGGGCATCCCCCAGGAGCAGGTGTTTCTCATGACGGTGCGCACCGACGGCAAGTGGAGGATCATCCCCAAGGAACAGAAAAAGGAGGGGCAGTGAATGCTCCTCCTTTTTTGCGGGGAATCTGTCAGCCGGCCGCAGCTTCCATATTTTCCCGAATATACTCTTCCACCTGTTCCAGGGGAATTCCCAAAGCGATGGACAGCTCCCCATGAAGCAGGCCCTCCGCTTTCTTGCGGTACCGCTGATCCACCTGGCCCATTTTCCGGCCTTTCTTTTCCGTCTCCCGGCATTTGTGACGAATGCCCTTGATCAGGCTCACCAGCTCTCGGCACTGGTGGGACTGAAGGGAAGCCTCGTACCGGCCCCGCAGGTTGGCGGGGTTCCGCTCGGTGCACACAATCTCCCCGATAGAGGGGATCTCCCGGACCAGGCGCTCAGCCTGTTCCCTGGTCATCACCGGCCGCATGAACACGGGGCTGTCCACCGGCGTGTAGATCACTTCCGACTCGAACACGGGCTGCAGGGTATAGTACTGCCGCTGGGGGTCCACAGTCCTTCCCTCCAACACGCCCACTTTTTCCACCCGGCACACGCCGCTGCTTCCGTACACAATTAAATCTCCCGGCTGAAACATGCTTTTGGCAACCTCCTTGCTCGCCTGGCGGTTCGCTCACAGGTCGGTTCAGCCAGACCCCAGGAGCGCTTTCCGCGAAGATCCATTCCAATTTCCACAATAAATAGTATACCACTTTTTTCCGGAAATTGCATGTGGAAAATTTCCTTTCTGCTTAAAAAAGCCAGGATTTTCGCGGTTTTTGCCCTCCTATGGCCCCGGGAGGCTTCTCAGGGAGCCGGGGTCCTTATTCCGGTTTCGCGACCTCCTGGACTGCCTTTCCCACTCCCTCTCCCAGGCTCTCCATCACGGAGATCCAATCGGTTTTTTCAGCGGGTTCCGAAGCGCTTTGGCCGGCGGGAGCTTCCGGCTCCTCCCCCAGAGCCTCCAAAAGCCGGGCCGCGTCCTCCGGGGTGATCTTCCCCGCGTTCAGCATCTCCAAGATTCTCCGTCTTTCCTCGCTCATATCACTTGCCCCCTTTGATTTGATTCAGCGCTTCAATGGCGGTATCCACGTTGATCTCTCCCTCGGACAGCCGCTGGAGGATCTCCGCCCGCTCCTCTTTCTCCCGCAGCGCCCGCAGCTCCGGCTTTTCGTCCAGGCCCAGAGCTGTGAGGGCCGCATCCAGCATATTCTTCACCGTGGGATAGCTGACCCCCAGGGCCCGTTCCACCTCTTTGATGGAACCCCTGCAGCGGAGGAAAGTCTCCACAAACTGGAGGTGCCGCTCTTCCAGCCTGCAGAACCGGCAGGGGGCGAACTCCCCGCTAAGCTCCGTGCCGCAGTGGGAACACTGCAGCTTGGTGACCACCATGGGTTCCCCGCACACAGGACATTGAGACGGGGCGTGAAAGCGTTCCTTTGCCATAGAATCCACCCTTTCCAATCGGTTTGTTCTTGTCTGCATTATAAAAGGGATTTGCAAGATTGTCAAGCAGTAAATTAAATATTTTAATCTAAATTCTTAATTTTCTTAATTTTAGATTTCACAATGACAAGTTTCCCCTACTACGCAGAAAAGCCTCCGGCAGCAGCCGAAGGCTTTTCTAACACTTGAATGGTTTCCGTTCCCAAAAGGCGTTTACCGGGCCAGCTCCACCACCCGGTGTTCCCGGGCGGACTGGTACATGCTGAGCATCAGCTCCGCCGTATCCTTGATGCCGGGAATGTCGTTGCAAAAGGGCTTTCCCTCCCGGACGCACCGGTAGAAATCCTCGATGCAAAGGCCGTGGCTGGCCCCCCAGTAGGCCTTTCCCGCAGCAGGGACCTTCGGGGCCGCCAGGCTGTGGTGCTCTCTGGTGCCGTCGGCCCAGGTGACGGTCACCTCCTGCTCTTCCATGCGCAGGGTGGCGTTTTCGCACACCAGCTCCACCAGCACGGGAGAGTCGGCACAGTGAGCGGTGGTGGCATAGAACAGGGCGCTGGCCTCTCCAAACTGGAGATAGGCCTCCATCATGTCCTCCACCTGGATGACCCCCTTCAAGTGGTGGTTGGCCATCACCGCCTCCACACGGTCTGCCCGGCCCAGGAACTGGCCCAGCAGGTCCAGGGTGTGGATGGACTGGTTGATCAGCGCGCCGCCGCCTTCGGTTTCCAGGGAGCCCCGCCAGCCGCTTTCCGTGTAGTAGGGGGCTTCCCGGTGCCAGGTGACAAAGGCTCGGGCTCCCAGAACTTTCCCCGTTTTGCCGGAGGCCAGCAGGTCTTTCAGCAGGCCCACGCTTGGGTTGTACCGGTTCTGGAAGCACACTCCCACCCGTACCGGCCCCTTGGCCAGCTCCTGGAGCTGCTCCCACTGCTCCCAGTTGATAACCGGGGGCTTTTCCGAAAACACGTGGAGTCCATGCTCCACCGCAAACTTCACCATGGGGGTGTGAAGGTAGTGGGGCGTGCACAGGTGGACTGCGTCCAGCCGCTCCCCTTCCACCATGGCCTCCATAGATTCGTAAGAATTGCCACCAAAATACTCCGCAAAAGCTGCGGCCCGCTCCGGCCGGATGTCGGCACAAGCCACCGGTTGGACTCCTTCCAGGTTCTCAAGCACGATCCTGTGCACCTGGGCAATACTGCCGCAGCCCACTACGCCCACTCGAAAATCACTCATTCCCATGTTCCTCCCTTACTGAATCTCCCTCAAAATGGCCTGGAGAGAATCCAGGGCCAGTTTCCAGGCGCTCTTGCCATCCAATGCGGCGCCCCGCTTCTGGGCGTCCTGTTCCAGGGCGGCCAAGCCGGCAAAGTCGGTCAGGTGGGGCTCCAAAGACAGGAACCCGTGGAACCCGCTGCCAATCAGGTCTCCCAAGATCTCCTTCACATGGCCGTCGCCCCGGCCGGCGGGGACCACCTTTTTCTCCTGTTTCAGCGCGTCCTTGATGTGCACGTACCGGATGAAGGGCTTCAGCCGCTCATAGGCCGGGAGGGTCTCCTGGCCCACCTCCACAAAGTTGGCAAAGTCGAACACCGCCTGGAAGTAGGGGCCGAAAAAGGCGTCCATCAGCTCTCCGCACCGGGAGGCGTTGTCTCCGTAGATGCCCTTCTCGTTTTCATGGAGCAGCACGGAATCCCACGCCTTGGCCTCCTCTGCCATGGCGCCCACCTGCTCCATCACCTTGCCCCGGAACTCCTCCGGGTCCCGGTCCTTGGGCAGGTAGAAGCTGAACATCCGCACGTAGGGAGCACCCAGCTCTTTTTGGATTTCCAGGGTGCGCTTCAGCTTTTCCAGATGGGGCGCGAAGTCCTCCTGGATAGTGATCTTTCCAATAGGGGACCCGATGGAGGACACCTGAATTCCGGCGGCCTCCAGCTTTGCTTTCACCTCTCTCACTTTTTCCGGGGTGAAGTCGGAGACGTTCACTCCGTCCGCAGCCCGAAGCTCAATGTGGGTGAGTCCCCACTCCCGGATGGCTTCCAGCTGGGTGTCAAACTCCGGGGCGATCTCGTCGGAGAACCCGGAGAGGACAATCTGTTCCATGTGGCGTTCCTCCTTAGTATGTTCCTTCCGTGGAGAAGGTGATCTCCCGGCTCTCCTTCTTCCGGGAACCCTCCCGGCGCTTGTTCAGCTCGCTGAGGAACAGCTCCTCGTCGAAGGGAATCTCCACCGGCTGCTTCAGCCAGCTGGAAAGGTGCATGGCGTTGGACAGGGTCAGGCCGTTGATACCCTCCTTGCCGTCTGCCACCAGGGGCGTGCCGTGAAGGATCTTCCCGGCAAAGGCGTTGAGCACACCCACATGCTGGGGGTTTTCCCCGTCGGTCTCCACCTGGATTTCCTGGCACTCCGGCTTGGCAAAGCCCTCTTTGGCGGTGCGGCAGAATTCCCGCTCGTCCTCAGAGAGCTTCCAGAAGGTGAGCTGGTCGTTCTCGCACACCAGCTTGCCCCGGGTGCCGGTGACCTCGAACCGGTTGGTGCCGGGGGCGTCGCCGGTGGTGGTGACAAACACGCCGGTAGCGCCGTTTTCAAACTGGAGATAGGCGGTCACGTCGTCCTCCACCTCGATGTCGTGCCACTTGCCCTCCTGGCAGAAGGCCTGGACCGTCTTGGGCAGACCGCAGATCCACTGGAGCAGGTCCAGCTGGTGGGGGCACTGGTTCAGCAGCACGCCGCCGCCCTCTCCTTCCCAGGTGGCCCGCCAGTCGCCGGAATCGTAGTAGATCTGGGTGCGGTACCAGTCGGTGATAATCCAGTTGACCCGCTTCATCTCTCCCAGCTCGCCCCCCTGGACCATCTCCCGCATCTTCCGGTAGACGCAGTTGGTGCGCTGGTTGAACATCATGGCGAACACCTTGCCGCTCTTTTCGGCGGCCTCGTTCATCTCCCGCACCGCCTTGGTGTACACGCCTGCGGGCTTTTCGCACATCACATGGAGCCCGGCGGCGAAAGCCTCCTGGGCCAGCACAGGGTGCTGGTAGTGGGGCGTGGCAATGAGCACCGCATCGCACAGGCCGCTTTTGATCAGCTGGCTGCCCTCCTCAAAGATGACCGTATCAGAAGGCAGCGTCTCCTTGGACCACTGCCGGCGGGCCTCTCTCCGGTCCGCCACCGCGGTGATGGCGATCTCAGGGCACTTTCCCTCCAGAATGTTCTTCACGTGGCCGGAACCCATGTTGCCCATGCCGATGATTCCCAAACGTACTTGTTTCATAACAGTGACTCCTCTCTTAAATAATCCACAGCGTCCCCCTTTTAGAGAAGGACTCCGGTTTCTCTCAACAGTTCTTCCGGCGGTTCCTCCGCTTCCAGTTTGGGAGATGGCTCCCCCTTATTCATAGCCCAGGGCATGGAGGTTCTTGTAGCTTTTCTCCAGGCAGTCGAAGGGGCTGCCCTGGCAGATGTCCTGCTCCACCAGCAGGTACTTGGTCTTGCCGGTTTGTTCCAGGGTGGCCAGAATCTTCCGGAAGTCCAGGTTGCCCTCTCCCACCGGCGCCATAATGGGCTCCATGCCCCGGACTGCCATGTCCTTTAAGTGGACACAGGGGATCCGGTCCCCCAGGCGCTGGATCCACTCACACACGTCGGCGCCGCCCATCTGCACCCAGTAGGTGTCCAGGGTAAAGCCCAGCTCGTCGGGAGCGAAGCTTTCCATCAGGGTCTCCAGAATCAGCTTGCCGCCGAACTTCTGGAACTCCAGGTTGTGGTTGTGATACATCAAAAGCTTTCCCGCCGCGGCGATCTTCTTGGCCGGCTCTTTGTAATCGTCGGCGAAGTGCCACAGCCACTGGGGGGTGCGGTACTTGGGGGGCATCATGCCAATGCCGATGTAATCGCAGCCCATGATCTCGTGCTCCCGGATGACGGCTTCCGTGTCGTTCAAGATCCGGTCCGGGTTCCAGTGAGTGAGGACGATCTTGAGCCCGTGCTTGTCGCAGATCTCCCTCACTGTTTCCGCGGGGATGGGCCCGATGGCCGAAATCTGCACCGTGGTATATCCCATGTTCGCCACCTGGGAGAGGGAGTAGTCCAGATCCTTGGCGGTCTGGGTGTAGTCCCGCAGGGTGAACAGCTGGGCGCCTAAACGCATCATATACATACCTCCCGAAAAAGCCGCGGAAAGCGGCGGATTCCATACGGACACAGTATAGCATCTTTTCGGGGATATGCTAAGCCCTTTTTTGTTTTTTCAAAAGCTTACTCAAACTTTTTTGTCCTTTTTGTCCTTTTTTCCCCTGGAAAATCTTCCCTTCAAAGGGGAGGAGCCCTTCTCACGGGGAAAAAAATGTGCTATGATCTTTTCAGAAATCTCAGACACAAAGGAGGAGTTTTTGTGCTGCAGCAGGTTATGACCGCCCCCGGCGTCATTGAGTTTCGGGAGGTGCCCACTCCCCAGCCCGGCCCCGGGGAGGTTTTGGTGAAGATTCAGAAGATCGGCATCTGCGGGTCGGACATCCACGTGTACCACGGAGAGCACCCCTTTACCAGCTACCCCGTCACCCAGGGCCACGAGGTCTCTGGGGAGGTGGCTGCCTTGGGGGAAAAGGTCACAGGGCTTTCCCTAGGCCAAAAGGTGACCATCCAGCCCCAGGTGGTGTGCGGAAAGTGCTGGCCCTGCCGCCACGGGAAGTACAACCTGTGCGAGGAGCTGAAGGTGATGGGCTTTCAGACCACCGGGGTGGCCTCCCACTACTTCGCCGTGGACGCCGCCAAGGTGACGCCCCTGCCGGATTCCATGAGCTTCGACGAAGGCACCATGATCGAACCCCTGGCGGTGGCGGTCCACGGGGTGCGCCAGGCTGGAGACGTGACGGGTAAGGATCTCTGCGTGCTGGGAGCGGGACCCATCGGCATTCTGGTGGCCCAGGCAGCCAAGGGCATGGGAGCCCGGAAGGTGATGGTCACCGACGTGAGCGACATCCGCCTGGAAAAGGCCAGGGAGTGCGGCGCGGATGTGTGCGTCAACACCCGGGAAAAGGATTTCGGGGAGGAATTCCTTCGGTGCTTCGGCCCGGACAAGGCCGACGTGATCTACGACTGCGCCGGGAACAACGTCACCATGGGGCAGGCCATCCAGTACGCCCGGAAAGGGAGCACCATCATCCTGGTGGCGGTATTCGCCACCCGTGGGGACATTGACCTGGCGGTGCTCAACGACCACGAACTGGACCTGAACACCACCATGATGTACCGCAACGAGGACTACCTTACCGCCATCCGCCTGGTGGAGGAGGGAAAGGTGCAGCTGGAGCCCTTGATCTCCCAGCACTTCCCCTTCCGGGACTACCTGGCCGCCTACCAGTACATCGACGCCAACCGGGAGTCCACCATGAAGGTAATTATCGACGTGCAGGAGTGAGCGGGGCGCATTACCTGATTCTTCCTGTCATTCCCCTGAAACAGAAAAGGGCCGCCGCGTAACACGGCAGCCCTTTTTCATTTGGTTTCCTCCGGTTCCTCTCCCATCAGCGCCTCCATGGTGCGGCGGTAGCGGTCCCGGTTGACAAACTCGTCGCAGCCCAGGTAATAGGCGAAAAACAGGTCCACCATCACCAGGATGGGGAACTGAGGGGAGATCTGCCACCCGGCGGACAGGCTCAGCTCCGCCGCCACCGGCACCACCTCGTCGGCCAGGGCCTTCACTTCCGGGTCCCGGTTGGCGGTGATAAGCACCACTCTGGCCCCCCTCCGGCGGGCCTCCCGCACTCCCCACAGCACCTCCTCCGTGCGGCCGGACAGGGTGATGGCCACCACGGTGACGCTGGAGTCCAGCAGCACCGCGTTCATACGGATTGTGTGGCTGTCGGTGATGGCCTCCACCAGAAGGCCGGTGCGCATCAGCCGCAGGCCCAGTTCCCGGGCGGCAAAGCCGGAGCTTCCCATGCCGTACACATACACGCACCGGCTTTGGGAGACCATCTGGGAGACCCGGCGCATCTGGTCCTCGTCCACCAGGTGGAAACTGCGGTCCAGCAGCTCCTGGTACCGGTCCAGCACCTCCTGGGTGGCCTGGCTGAAGGTGAGATAGGGGCTGCCCTCCTTGTAGGGGCGCTGGTATTCGTAGATGAATTCCCGGTATCCCGCAAAGCCGCATTTCTGGGCAAACCGGGAGAGAGACGCCTCCGACACATACAGCTTGGCCGCCATAGCCTTGGAGGAAAGGTCGCCCGTTTCCCGGTTCTGCAGGAAAAAGTCCGCCGCGGCCCGCTCTGCCGAAGTGAGCTTGGGGTAGGCGGCTTTAATGGCTGAAAGTACTTTGCTGTGTTCCATGTAGGTTCTCCTGTTGCAGCATCTGGCCGCTGTTCTTTCTGTCATTATACAGAAGGCGCCTTTCCGGGTCAAGAACAAGACGGGAAAACGCGCCGGCCTCCTTTGAAGAGACCAGCGCGCTTTCTAAGAGAGAGAATGAATCTTGATGTGGTCGAAAAGAACAGGCGGCTTACTCCTGGGGCGTCTTGGTCACGGTGACGCCGCAGTGGCAGCCTCCTCCGCAGCCTCCGCAGCCGCTGCAGCCCCCGCAGCCGGATTTATGATGCCTGCGGTTGTAGATTCCCTTGCCCACAATGGCAAAGAAAATGGCCGCGATGATAATGGTTCCAATAATGGTCGGGATCATATCTCCCACCGCCTTTCTCAGAAACTGTTTGAATTCTGTTTACCGGCCCATGGCGTTGACGGAGCGGACCGTCAGCCGCTGGCCTTCGTACTGATTCTTCCGGAACAGCAGGAACAGGATAGCCGCAATGGCGATCAGCGCCACCACTGTTCCCACGCCGAAGGTTCCTCCCACAAACAGGGAGCCGATCTGGAAGACAATGAGGGAGACCACATAGGCCAGGCCGCACATGTAGCCGATGGCGCCCAGGGTCCACTTCCAGTTGTTCATCTCCCGCTTGATGGCACCCATGGCCGCGAAGCAGGGAGCGCACAGCAGGTTGAAGATCATAAAGCTGTAAGCAGTAAGAGCGGTGTAATGACCTGCCACGGCAGCCCACAGGTTGGAGTCGTCCTCGGCCACTTCCGCGCCCACGCCGAACAGCACGCCAAAGGTGGAGACCACGTTCTCCTTGGCAATCAGACCGGTGACCACCGCCACGGTGGACTGCCAATCCCCAAAGCCCAGGGGGGCGAAGATGACGCACACCGCGCTGCCCACTGCGGCCAGCAAGGAGGAGTTGTTGTCCTCCACCATGGTGAAGACGCCGTCCACAACGCCAAAGCCCTGGAGGAACCACAGCACGATGGAAGAGGCCAGAATGATGGTTCCGGCCCGCTTGATGAAGGACCAGCCCCGCTCCCAGGTGGCCCGGAACACGTTAGCGGCGGCGGGCACATGGTAGGCGGGCAGCTCCATGACAAAGGGGGCGGGGTCCCCGGCGAACATTCTTGTCTTTTTCAGGATGATGCCGGACACGATGATGGCGGCAATGCCCACAAAGTAGGCGGACACAGCCACCAATCCGGAACCGCCGAACAGGGCGCCGGCAAACATGCCCACAATGGGCATCTTGGCGCCGCAGGGCACAAAGGTGGTGGTCATTACGGTCATGCGGCGGTCACGCTCGTTCTCGATGGTGCGGGAAGCCATAACCCCGGGCACGCCGCAGCCGGAACCGATGAGCATGGGGATGAAGCTCTTGCCGGAGAGGCCGAACTTCCGGAAGATCCGGTCCATGATGAAGGCCACCCGGGCCATGTAGCCAATGTCCTCCAGGATGGACAGCATGAAAAACAGCACCAGCATCTGGGGAACGAAGCCCAGCACCGCGCCTACGCCGGCCACGATGCCGTCGGCCACCAGGCCGGTGAGCCAGTCGGCGGTGCCCCAGCTCTCCAGCAGGCTGCGGGAGCCTTCCGTCAGCCAGGCGCCGCCCAGCACGTCGTTGGTCCAGTCGGTGAGGAAGGTGCCGAAGGGCCCCATGGCGATCCAATAGACCACGAACATGGCTACCACAAAAATAGGCAGGGCCAAAATGCGGTTGGTGACGATCTTGTCAATTTTGTCGGAGGCGGACAGGCTGTGGAGGGAAGAGGCCTTTTTCACCGACTTCTCCACCGCCTTGTGGATGTAGGCATAGCGCTGGTTGGTGATGATGCTCTCCGCATCGTCGTCCAGCTCCTTTTCGCAGTCCCGGATATGGAGCTCCAGGTGGTCTTTCAGGGCGGGGTCCAGGTTCAGCTCTTCCATCACCTTGTCGTCCCGCTCGAACACCTTAATGGCGTACCACCGCAGAGTGCCGGGGTCCACCTTTCCGGCAATGGACTCCTCAATGTGGGCGATGGCGTGCTCCACGCTGCCGGTGAACACATGGGGAAGCTCCTGTTCCTTTTTGGCAGTCTTGGCCGCCTGCACCGCCCGCTGGGCAGCTTCCATGCCGCCTTCATTTTTCAGGGCGCTCATCTCTACCACGTCGCAGCCCAGGGTCTCGCCCAGGCGCTTCAGGTCAATCTTATCTCCGTTTTTCCGCACCAGGTCGATCATGTTCACGGCCACCACCACAGGGATGCCCAATTCGATGAGCTGGGTGGTCAGGTACAGGTTCCGCTCGATGTTGGTGCCGTCCACTATGTTCAAAATGGCGTCGGGGCGCTCGTTTACCAGGTAGCTTCTGGCCACCACTTCCTCCAGCGTGTAGGGGGAAAGAGAATAGATGCCGGGCAGGTCTTGGATGACCACGTCCTTGTTCCCCTTCAGGTGTCCTTCCTTTTTCTCCACGGTGACACCGGGCCAGTTTCCCACATACTGATTGGACCCGGTCAGGGCATTGAACAGGGTGGTTTTACCGCAGTTCGGATTGCCCGCCAGAGCGATCTTACTAGTCATTGTCAGTCTCCCTTCCTTTTGTTAGAACACACTAACCAGCTTGGTTAAAAAAAGCGGTGCCCCGCTTCAGGCGATCTCGATCATGGCGGCGTCCGCCTTGCGCACGGAAAGCTCGTAGCCCCGCACGTTCAGCTCCATGGGGTCCCCCAGGGGCGCCACCTTCCGCACGTGAATCTCCACGCCCTTGGTGATGCCCATGTCCATAATCCGCCGCTTTGTAGCGCCCTCTCCATGGAGGCGCACCACCTTGACGGTGTCGCCCACCTTTGCATCCCGCAGTGTTCTCATGTTCCCTCTCCTTTCAAAAACTGTGTCAGATCAAAATACGGTTGGCCATGTCGCGGTCCAGGGCGATCCGGCTTTCCTTCACCTGGAGGATCAGGCTGCCGCCCAATTCGCTCACCACGGTGACCTCTCCGTCCACCACAAACCCCAACTCCGCCAAATGCTGCCGCACTTCATCTTTTCCGGTGATCTTCAAAATGGTGAAGGTCTCTCCGGTTCTTGCCATAGACAGTGGCATCATAGAGATTTCCTCCTTGCCGGGCCTTGGTTAGAAAGATCTAACCACTTGGCCAAATGAAAGGAGTTAGATTCTGCTAACCCCTTGAACGTTTCTTAGTGTAGTCCCTTCCACGCCATTTGTCAAGGGCTTGGAGAAAAATCCGGCAAAAAAGTTAGAAATAACTAATTAAATGAAATTCTTCTCCCCTTCCTGGGCGGTTTTCCCATAAAGAAAGAGCCCCTGCCCACCAGGCAGCGGCTCTCGCCAGGGTCAATGCGACCCTTGCTTTTCAAGAAAGGCCTTGCACACCAGCACAGACAAGATGAGAAACAGGGGGAACACCACCGCGAACAGCAGCCCCACTTTCAGTTCCCCGCCCCACAGGCCGGAGACCATTCCCACCAACGTGGGGCCGCCGGAACAGCCCAGGTCCCCGAAGAGGGCCAGCAAGGCAAACATGGCAGTGCCTCCCTTGGGGCAGTACCGGGAGGCCACGCTGAAGGTGCCCGGCCACAGAATTCCCACGGAAAGGCCGCACAGGCCGCAGCCCAGCAGGGCCAGCAGGGGATGGGGCGCCAGCGAGGCCAGCAGGTAGGCCGCCACGCACAGGCCGCCGCTGACCAGCTCCGCGTTGAGCAGATTCAGCTTGTGGCCCACCTTGGCGAAAAGCACCCGGGAACAGCCCATGAGCACGGCAAAGAAACAGGGCCCTGCCAGGTCCCCCACCGTCTTGGACACCCCCAGGCCGCTCTCCGCAAAGGCGGAAGCCCACTGGCTCATGGAGAGCTCGCAGGCGCCGGCGGCGAACATCAGGGCGGCGAACGTCCAGAACAGCTTCATGGTGAACAGCTTGCGCATAGGCAGGCTTTCCCCCTCCTCCGTCAGGTGGCCAATGGGCACCTTGGCAAAGAAAAAGGCGTTGGCCAGGGGCAGCAGCGCCCACAGGAAGGTGAGAAACATCCAGCTTCCCTTGCCCGTCACCTGCAGAAACAACGTGGAGATCACAATGACCCCCACGGAACCCCAGCAGTAAAAGGAGTGGAGCAGGCTCATAACCGAGGCCTTGTTCTCCGTGGGACAGGCCTCCACAATGGGGCTGACCAGCACCTCGATCAGTCCCCCGCCGATGGCGTACAGCACCACCGCTCCCAGCAGCCCGAAAAAGGGGTCCGGGGTGAGCCAGGGAAACAGGCCCAGGCCCATCAGCCCCGCCGCGGCAAACAAGTGGGCCGCCACAATGCAGGGCCGGTAGCCGATCTTGTCCACAAACCGGGCGGAAACCAGGTCCACGGTCAGCTGGACGCAAAAGTTCACCGTCACCAGCAGGGTAATCTTCTCCAGAGGGACCTGGAACACGTCCTGGAAGATGAGAAACAGCAGGGGCGACAGGTTGTTTACAATGGCCTGGGTGATGTACCCCAGGTAGCTGGCATACTGGGTGCGCCGCCACCCTTTGGAAGTGGCAGGCTCTTGAGCTGACATACAGCTCCCTCCTCCGCAAAAACGTTACCGGTCTATTATAGCAGAAGGATCCTGCGGTGAACAGCAGGGTCCTGAAAAACTTTTTACCAGCCTTACAGCAGGCGTTTCACCTGGTCCAGGGTCATGTTCTGTTCCCGGGCGATTTTCGCCAGGTCCTCGTACTCCGGCTTCTCCCGGACCACCCCCCAGCCGGTGGATTCCTTCACCCGCACCGGGCCGTATTCCGTTTCCACCGTCCGCTGGGAACGGGACAGGGTATACCGGTTGCACAGCCGCTCCCGCACCCCCAGGGTGGTGGTGTGGGCAAACAGCAGGGAGAGCATCTTCTCCCGGTCCTCCACCCGGCACATGCAGAGAAGCATCACCCCGGGACGGTTCTTCTTCATGCCCACGGCAAGGGTGGACACGTCCAGGGCGCCTGCCTCCCACAGCCGCTCCTGGGCAAATCCCAGGGCTTCGGGAGTCATGTCGTCCAGGTTGCAGCAGAGCTCCGCCACCGTCTCGCCGGTCTCCTGGGTCTCCCCCAGCATGGCCCGGACACAGTTGGCGGCCTCAAAGTCCTTTTTCCCCATGCCGTAGCCGATCTTCTCCACGCGCATGACAGGGGAGGGGCCAAACCCCTGGACAAAGTGCTTCAGCAGCGCCGCACCCGTAGGCGTGCACAGCTCCCCCTGAACGGCGCCGCCGTAGGTGGGCACTCCCTGGAGAATGTGGGCCGTGGCCGGGGCGGGCACCGGCAGAATGCCGTGGGCGCACCGCACCTGGCCGCTTCCCACGTGAACGGGAGAGGCCAGAATCCTCTGGGGGGCCAGGTCGTGGATCAGCCAGCACACCGCCACCACGTCGGTGACCGCGTCCAGGGTGCCCACCTCGTGGAAGTGGATCTCCTCCACCGGACGGCCATGAGCGTGGCTCTCCGCCTGGGCGATGAGCTGGTACACCGCCTGGGCATCCTGACGCACCTGCTGGGGAATGTCCAGGTGGGACAGGATGTGCCGGATATCCCCCATCCCCGCATGGTGATGATGGCCATGGCCGTGGTCGTGATCGTGGTCATGGCCGTGGTCATGGCCGTGGGGATGGTCGTGGTCGTGGGGATGACCGTGGTCGTGGGGGTGGTCGTGGCTCTCCTCCTCTTCCCCGTGGACGGTCACAGACACGTGGGTGCCGGTGATGCCGCACTTCACGGCGGGCTGGGCGGAAAACTCCACCCCGGGAATGTGCAGGCCGTTCATGCGCTCTACAAACTCCTCCGGATGAGGATGGAGCTCCAGCAGCGCCCCGGTGAGCATGTCTCCGGCGGCGCCCATGTTGCATTCCAAATACAGTGTTTTCACGTAAAATCCTCCTTACAAGAACCGTGGTTACAGATGGTTGATCATGCTGGCCAGATACCCGGCGCCGAAACCGTTGTCAATATTCACCACGCTGACCCCGCTGGCGCAGGAGTTGAGCATGGAAAGCAGCGCCGCCAAGCCTCCAAAAGCCGCCCCGTAGCCCACGCTGGTGGGCACGGCAATGACGGGGCAGTCGGACAGGCCGCCGATAACGCTGGCCAGAGCCCCCTCCATTCCGGCAATGGCAATGATGACTCGGGCGCTCATAATGTCTTCCAAGTGAGACAGGGTGCGGTGCAGCCCGGCCACGCCCACATCGTACAGGCGGGTGACCTTGTTCCCCAGCACCTCCGCAGTGAGGGCGGCCTCCTCCGCCACCGGCATGTCGCTGGTGCCCCCGGTAGCCACCACAATGGTCCCTTTTCCCGTGGGCTGGGGCATGTCCCCCACAATGCCGATGCAGCCCATTTCGTAATAGGTCAGGGGCAGGGTCTGGGCCGCCAGGTCCGCGGCCTCCTTAGACATGCGGGTGATGAGCACCGCTTTCTCCCCTGTCTCCCGCATGGAGGCGGCGATGTCCCGGATTTGGGAGGGGGTTTTCCCCGCCCCGTAGATCACCTCTGCGGCGCCCTGACGCAGACCCCGGTGATTGTCCACCTTGGCAAAGCCCAGTTCCCGGAACGGCTCCATCTTCAAAGCCAGCACCGCCTCGTCCACCGAGCGCTTCCCCTGGGCCACCTGCTCCAACAGGGAACGTATCTCTTGCTGATCCATGAAAACTCCTTCTCTCTATGGCTTTTTCTATGCTTTCAGGGCGCGTTTTTACCGCTCCTTCAGGTCCAGCAGGACCGTGTCAAACCAAGGGGCCAATGTGTCCAACAGCTCCTTTCGCCGCTCGATCCCCTGGAGCAGCTGGTCTCCCGGCAGCTGAAGCCGGGCGGCCCCATGGAACACCCGTACCCGCAGGTCGGAGAACCCCAGGCGGAACAGGGCGTCCTCCGCCCCCTCCACCTTGCGGAGCGTCTCCTCCCGGAGGGACTCCCCGGTGGGCACCCGGGTGGCAAGACAGGCATAGGCAGGCTTGTTCCAGGTGAACAGCCCCGCCTCCCGGGAGAGCCTGCGGACTTCCGCCTTGGTGATGCCGCACTCCCGCAGGGGAGAGCGGACGGAAAGCTCCCCCAGGGCCCGCATGCCCGGCCGGTCCCCCGCGTCGTCGGAGGCGTTGGTGCCGTCGATCAGCACCGTGCAGCCGTCGGCCAGGGCCTGGTCCCGCAGCCTTCCAAACAGGGCCCGTTTGCAGTGGTAGCACCGGTCCGGGCCGTTTTCCCCCACGTGGGGGACAGCCAGCACGTCCAGCTCCAGCACGGTCAGATCCACCCCCAGCTGCTGGCAGAGCCGGCGGGCATCCTCCAGCTCGAAGGCAGGCTGGAACTGGGTCTTTATAAAATAAGGTTTCACCTGGGCTTTGCAGGCAGTGGCCGCGTACAGCAGGTAGGCGGAATCCACTCCTCCGGAAAACCCCAGGGCCGCCTTGGGACATTCTTCAAAAAACGCTTGCAGCTCCATGATTTTTCCCTTTCCGAAACAAAAGGAAACAAACCCGGCACGCTCCGGCGCGCCCGATCTGCTTCCTGCAGGTTGATCTATATTCCACTTTCCCCAGTTTCACAGTTGAAAAGCCCTTCTGGGCGGCGGCTTCCTTCGTGGAAGTCCCTTACAGTTTACAGGAGAAAGCCCGTTCCGTCAAGGGGAGAAAATTTTCAGCGCCTTCCGCTCCTTGAGCGTTTTCCGCCTGTACCATTTCTTTTGGGAAAAAGGTTCCCAGATTTTTTTGAGAAGGAGAGACGTTCATGAAACACGGTGTGGACCTTTCCGAGATGAACGGCAGCGTGGACTTTGCCACGCTGAAAGCCGCCGGGGTGGAGTTTGTCATTCTGCGGTGCGGGTTCGGCTCGGACTACGCCCACCAGGACGACAAGCGGTTTGAGGAAAACGTGGAGAAAGCGGAGGCAGCCGGTCTGCCCTGGGGGGCTTACCTCTACTCCTACGCTGTGACCCCCTCCATGGCCCAAAGCGAGGCCCGGCACACCCTGCGGGTGCTGAAGGGGCGCAATCCCCTGTACGGGGTGTGGTACGACGTGGAGGACAGCTCTCAGGCCGGGGCGGATTTGGTCACACTCTGCCAGATCTACTGCACCGCCCTGGAGGAAGCGGGGCTTTACTGCGGCATTTACTCCATGCTGTCCTGGCTTAACGGGAAGCTGAACAGCTCCCGCCTGGACCGGTACGACAAATGGGTGGCCCAGTGGAGCGCCACCTGCGACTACCAAAAGCCCTTCGGCCTGTGGCAGTACACGGACCGGTGGGTCATTGGCGGGAAAGCCTTTGACGGCAACTACGCCTACAAGGACTATCCCAGCCTGACGAATTCCCAGGGGAAGGAGGAAGCGCACATGACAGAAGCGCAAGTGAAGGCCCTTGCGGAACAGGCGGTGGAGGCTTACTTTACCGGCCTGGGGAAACAGGATGTGTCCGACTGGGCCCGGGAAGCGGTGGAGTTCGTCCGGGACCAAGGGCTGATGAACGGGGACACCGACGGCAATTTCCGGCCTCAAAGCCCCATCACCCGCCAGGAGCTGGCTGCCGTCCTGAAAAACCTGCTGGAGCTGAGGTGACAGCCAAACAGCCCGACCGCCTAAAGCGGCCGGGCTGTTTTCCATTCCGGGGGAAGTGTTTAGAAATGGGCCTCGTAGTAGTAGAAACCCTGGCCGATCTCCCGGGTAAAGCCGTGATTGTCCCCCTCTGCCTGCCAGGCATAGCCTCCGTCCTGGGGGGTGAGCTCCCCCTCCACCCCCTGGAAGGCCCGCGGCCCCTGAGGAGAATAGTAAAACCCATAGTAGCTGGAGGAGGGCACCAGCCCCCAGCCGTCGCAGGAGAACTCCACAAACAGGTTCTCCGGGTTCTGGCTGCCCTGCCCCGTAAGCTGCACCTCCCGGATGAACCCCGGCAGGGACTGGTCCTCCGGGACGGCTCTTGTCTCCAGGCACTTTTGGGAAAAGTCCAAGAGCTCC
>CALWCD010000031.1 GCA_944376265.1 uncultured Clostridia bacterium
CTTCAGGCGGTGCTGAACATCTGCGTGGTGACAAACACCATCCCCAACACGGGCATCAGCCTGCCCTTCTTCAGCTACGGCGGCACAGCGCTGCTGATGCTGCTGGGGCAGATGGGCATTTTGCTGAACATCTCCCGCAGCGCGAATGTGGAGAAGACCTGAGGCCTTCGCGCTGGGAGAGTCCCCGGTTTTGCCGGGATGGGTTCTTCCGGCTGCCGCTTCCCAGCGGGGCGGAGCCGGAGATATGCGAGAAAGGAAGTGGGTTTGGAATGAAAGTTTTGTTCACAGGGGGCGGCACGGCGGGGCACATCAACCCCGCCCTGGCGGCGGCGGGGTACCTGCTGCAAAAGGAGCCGGACGCCCAAATCCTCTACGTGGGGAACAAGGGCGGCATGGAGGAGCGCCTGGTGGCCCAGGCGGGCTACGACATGAAGACCGTGCACATCTCCGGCTTCCAGCGGAAGCTGACCCCCAAGAACCTGTGGCGCAACGCCCAGACGGTGGTGCGGGTGTTCACCGCCACCGCCGAGGCCAAACAGATCATCAAGGACTTTGCCCCGGATGTGTGCGTGGGCACAGGCGGCTACGTCAGCGGCCCGGTGATTCGGGAGGCGGCAAAGCTGGGTATCCCCTGCGTGGTCCACGAGTCCAACGCCTACCCCGGGGTCACCATCCGCATGCTGGCCAGGTACGTCAAGACCGTGATGCTGGCGGTGCCCGATGCCAAACAGTATTTCGACAGCTCCGTCAACTGCGTTGTCACGGGCAACCCGGTGAGGGGGGAAGTGCTGGAGGCGGAGCGGGAGGCCTCCCGGAAAGAGCTGGGTCTGGATGACCGGCCGGTGGTGCTCTCCTTCGGGGGAAGCCTGGGAGCTTCGGCCCTGAACCGTGCGGCGGCCTACATGCTGGCCCAGAGCGCCAAAACGGGAGAGTTCCAGCACATTCACGGCTACGGTTCCCACGACGAGAAGTTCCTGGACGAGGTGAAAGAATTCGGCCTGGACCTGGAGAAGAATCCCCAGATCCGGCTGCTGGAGTACATTGACAACATGCCCCAGTGCCTTTCCGCGGCGGACCTGGTCATCGGCCGGGCCGGCGCCATGACTCTGACGGAGATTGAGGCCAAGGCAAAAGCCTCCATTCTCATCCCCTCGCCCAACGTGGCGGAGAACCACCAGTTCCACAACGCCATGGCCCTGGTCCGCCGGGGTGCGGCGGAGATCATCGAGGAAAAGGACCTGACCGGGGAAGCTCTCTGGGAAAAGGTTCGGTCCGTTCTCTCCGACAAGGAGCGGCTTCGTTCCCTGGGGGAGAACGCGGGGAAAATGGAGATCCTGGACGCCAACGACCGGATCTACCGGGTGATCAAAGCGGCAGCCGGAACGTGACGGGAACTCTCACCCAACAGGCCTGCGCCTCATAGTATGGCGTATGCTGAAATGGGTGAGGTGTTCTGTATGATCGTCATTGACGGCCCCGCGGAACTTTCCGGGGAGATCAAGATCCAAGGCGCGAAAAACAGCACCCTGCCGCTGCTGGCGGCCACGGTGCTGTGCAAGGGACAGACCGTGCTACATAACTGCCCCCACCTGTCCGATGTGGACACCGCGGTGCGGATTTTGGAGCATCTTGGCAGTCGGTGCCGCTGGGAGGGAAGCAGCCTGGTGGTGGATAACGCCATGACCTGCTGCCAGATCCCTCCGGACCTGATGCGGGAGATGCGGTCCTCCATTGTATTTCTGGGTGCCATTGCCGCCCGGTGCGGGGAGGCCGAGCTGTGTTTCCCCGGGGGCTGCGAGCTGGGTCCCCGGCCCATCGACCTCCACCTGGACGCCCTGGGCCGGCTGGGAGTGGAGATTGAGGAGTCCGGCGGGTATCTTCGCTGCCGGGCGCCTCAGGGGATTCGGGGAACGTACATCTCCCTCTCCTTCCCCAGCGTGGGGGCCACGGAAAATGTGATCCTGGCGGCGGTGTGCTCCCAGGGCACCACGGTGATTGCCAACGCCGCCCGGGAGCCGGAGATCATGGACCTGGCCGCCTACCTGAACCGGTGCGGCGGACGCATTTACGGCGCGGGGGAAAGCTGCATTATCATCGACGGGGTGGAAGAGCTGTACGGCTGCGAACACACGGTGATGCCCGACCGGATCGCCTCGGTGACCTACATGGCCGCCGCCGCGGTAACCGGGGGAAATATTACCCTGCGGGACGTGGACAATACCCACATTCTGCCCATGCTTTCCCCCTTCGAGCAGGCGGGCTGCGAGGTGCGGCAGCTGGGAGGCGCTTTGAACATCATGGCTCCCCGGCGGCTGAACGCCGTGCGGCACATCCGCACCATGCCCTACCCCGGTTTCCCCACCGACGCCCAGCCGGTGGTGATGAGCATGGCTGCCGTGGGCCGGGGCACCAGTATTTTTGTGGAGAACATCTTTGAAAACCGCTACAAGCACGCCGAGGGTCTCCAGCGGCTGGGAGCCAACATCAAGGTGGAGGGGAAGGTGGCCATTGTGGAGGGTGTGGAGCAGCTCCGGGGAGCGCCGGTGATGTCCTACGACCTTCGGGGCGGCGCCGCCCTGGTGGTGGCCGGTCTGGCCGCTCAGGGGAGGACCCTGGTAGAGGGAGTGGAATTTATCCGCCGGGGGTACGAGAACCTGGCGGGAAACCTGGCGGATTTGGGCGCCAGGATACGAGAGGTAGAGGAAGACTCTCAGTAAGGGTAAAACGGGAATGTGGAAAGGAGGGATGGCTGTGAAACGAACCAGGAAGCAAGCGGACCCCTGGGAGGGGTACGAGTTTATCGATATCAATTCCCGCTCCGGGGAGGAGCCGCCGCGGCCCAGAACGGGTCCCAGGCAGCCTGCCTCTCCCCGGCGGGAGGCAAGAAGGACAGGCCGTCCTCCTGCCGGCAGGCCGTCTTCCCGTTCCACGAGAGGGCAGCCCACCCGGGAGCCTCCCCGGAGGGAGCGGCCCCAGCGGGGCAGTCCCCGGGGAGGGAGCCCTCCGCCGGGACGCAGGCGACCCACCCAGGCCCGTGAGAGGCCTGCGCCCAGAAAGCCCCTGAGCAAGGGGGCAAGGCTGTTCCTGCTGGCCTTCACCCTGGTGTGTATGGTGGCCATCACCGCTTTCCTGTGCGTGTTCCTGCTGTTCAAGGTGCGCACGATTGAGATCACCGGGGACATGGTGTACGAACAGTCGGCGATCATGGAGGTGTGCGGTTACCAGGAAGGCGACAACCTGGCGCTGCTTTCCACCAAGGACCGGGAGCGGGACCTGGAGGAACAGCTTCCCTATGTGGAGAACGCTCAGATCCTGCGGCATTTCCCCAGCGGGCTGGAGATCCACATCACTGCCGCCAAGAAAACCGCCTGCATCTCCAGCGGTGGTCAGTGGTATGTGGTCAGCGGCAAGGGGAAGATCCTGGAGGCCCTTTCCCAGCCTGCGGAAGGGGTGATGCAGGTGACGGGCCTCACGCTGGCCGACCCCCAGGTGGGGGGCCAGGTGCAGGTGCAGGAAGCCCCCAAGGAGGAGAGTTCCACTTCGGAAGAGGGGAGCTCCTCTCAGGAGGAAGTCCAGACCAACACTGCGCAGACTGCCTTTTTTGAGATCCTCCAGGTGGTGGATCAGTGGAACGCCGGCAGCGAGTTTATCAGCCTGGACATGACGGACCTGTACCGGATCACCATGAATTTCCAGAACCGCATCCTATTTGAGCTGGGAAGCACGTCGGGGCTGGATTACAAGGTGGACTACGGCCTCCGCCTGGTGTACGAGGAAATGGACTCCAACGATATGGGCACGCTGGACCTCACCCTCTCCAGTGAAGCGAAGAAGGCATTCTTCGAGGCGTCCAACTCCAGCCTGGACAGCGGTTCCAGTGCCGGCGGGACAGACAGTTCCCAGGAGGACGGCACCCAGGACGGCGGAGAGACCGGCGGGACCGATGGGTCAGACGACACCTCTTCCGGGGACGAGACAGGAGAGGATACCGGCTCCGACGGGGACGGTTCTTCCAGTCAGGACCGGGGCGGGGACATTCCCGACACCATTTTCCGGCTGACAGCCGCCGAAACCACTGGTTTTTTGGCAGGGGGAGGCGGCGCTCTTGTGGAATTTTTCCATAGCTTGTGAACAGATGGAAAAGTTTCCGCTTTACAGCCGGTTTTTTCAAGAATTTCCTTGAAATTTTCCCGGAAAAGTGATAGATTATACCATGTAACATTCTGAAAAAACTGTAACGCCATGGGCTTTACACAGACCGTTTATAGATTGTTGTGAGATCGAAAAAGCCAAGGAGGACTATATCATGCCTTTTGAAGTTGACAACCTGCTCAATGAAACTCCTCAAACCATAAAAGTAGTCGGCGTGGGCGGAGGCGGCGGAAACGCTGTCAACCGCATTGCCAGCGCCGGTGTGCGCAGCGTAGAGCTGGTGTGCATGAATACCGATAAACAGGCCCTGCAGCGTTCCCAGGCTGCCGTGAAGATCCAGATCGGCGAAAAGCTGACCCAGGGCCGGGGCGCCGGCTCCAAGCCCGAAATCGGCGAAAAGGCCGCGGAAGAGAGCCGGGAGATTATCGCCAACACCCTGAAGGACGCGGACATGGTGTTCATCACCGCCGGTATGGGCGGCGGCACCGGCACCGGCGCTGCTCCCAAGGTGGCTCAGATCGCCCGGGAACAGGGCGCCCTCACCGTGGGCATTGTCACCAAGCCCTTTGCCTTTGAAGGCCGCCGCCGCATGGAGCAGGCCGAGAAGGGCATCGCCGCTCTCCGGGAGCAGGTAGATTCCCTGGTGGTCATCCCCAACGAGCGGTTGAAGCTTGTCAGCGAGGAGCGCATCACCTTGGCCAATGCCTTTATCGTGGCTGACGACGTGCTGCGCCAGGGCGTGCAGTCCATCTCCGACCTGATCCAGCTGCCCGGCATCGTCAACCTGGACTTCGAGGACGTGAAGTCTGTTATGGCGAACGCGGGCTATGCCCACATGGGCGTGGGCCATGCCAGCGGCAAGGACAAGGCCGAGCAGGCCGCCATGGCCGCCATTTCCAGCCCCCTGCTGGAGACCAAGATTGCCGGCGCCAAGGGCGTGATCATCAACATCACCTCCTCTCCCGACATCGCTCTGGACGAAATCGATACCGCTTCCCAGATTGTCACCGAGCGGGCTCACGAGGACGCCAACATTATCTGGGGCGCCACCTTCGATGAGAACATGGAGGACGAGATGTCCGTCACCGTAATCGCCACCGGCTTCCAGGGCACAGAGTCCGAGAAAGCCAAGGTCAGCGATCCCCTGGACATGGACCTGGATGACGACGACTTCCTGGGCAATGTGCCCGCCTCCACTCCGGCGTCTTCCACCCGTTCTTCCCGCACTCCGGAGCCTCGGGTAGATCCTGCCGTCATCGATGACGACGACACCTTCACCGACATCATGTCTATCTTCAACCGAAAGTAAGCACACATAAAAAAGTGCGTAAAAGGGATGCTTCAACTGCGGCATCCCTTTTTTTACGAAATAAACTATTAGGGAGGACTTACCATGAGCAACTGGATCGACGGCGTGCATCACATCGCCCTGAAACCCACTGCGGAGCAGTACGAGGAAACCGTCAGGTTCTACACCCAGCTTTTGGGCCTGGAGATCAAGCGCAGCTGGGGCGATCCCCAGAGGCCCAACCTGATGATCTCCTGCGGGGACAATTCCTGCTTGGAGATTCTCAGCAGCGAGACGCCCGCTCCTCGGGGCGGTGCCCTGGACCACCTGGCCTTTGCCACCACCAAGGTGGACCAGCTGATTGAGCGGGTCCGGGAAGCCGGCTATGAGATTGCCGTGGAGCCCAAGGACACCGACGCCATTGGCGCTCCCATCCATATCGCCTTTTGTTACGGCCCCATGGGGGAGTACCTTGAGTTTTTCTGGGAGAAGTGAGCATGGCGGATACATTGCGGGTAAACACCAAGGATTTGGGGGAGATTGCCCCCACGCTGCGGGCGGGCCAGCGGGTGCTGCTTTCCGGGGTGTGCTACACCTCCCGGGACGCCGCCCACAAGCGGATTACCCAGATGCTGGACCGGGGGGAGAAGCCTCCCTACCACCTGGAAGGGGCCGCTATTTACTACGCCGGGCCCACTCCCGCGCCGGAGGGGCTGCCCATCGGCTCCTGCGGACCTACCACCAGCGGCCGTATGGACCCCTACACGCCCCGCTTCCTGGATCTGGGCCTGAAAGCCATGATTGGCAAAGGCAAGCGGAGGCCGGAGGTGGTGGAGGCCATCCAGCGCAACGGCGCTGTGTATTTCTGCGCCATTGGAGGAGCGGGCGCCCTGGCTGCCCAGTGCATTGAGAAGGCGGAGGTCATCGCCTTTGAGGATTTGGGGTGCGAGTCGGTAAAGCGGCTGGTGCTCAAGGATTTCCCCCTGATCGTGGCCATCGACAGCGTGGGGGGCAACATTGTAAAATAAGTCTTTCCGGAAGGGCCATGTCCGGGGAGACGGACATTTCCACAGAAGGGGAGAGCTTGTTTGTTTGATGGAATTATGAAGGCGTTCGTCCCGGGATACGGCAAGAAGGACGAGCCCAGTGTGCGGGAAAAAAGCGGCCGTGTGGCGGGTATGGTGGGAATTGTCACCAACTTGCTGCTGTTTGTCATCAAGCTGGCGGCGGGATTGCTCTCCGGCAGCGTGGCTGTGATGGCGGACGCTGTGAACAACTTGACGGATTCCGGCTCCTCCATCGTAATGCTGGTGGGGTTCAAGCTGGCGGGAAAACCCGCCGATGAGAAGCACCCCTTCGGCCATGCCCGCATTGAGTACCTGTCCGGTGTGATCGTGTCCTTTATCGTCCTGTTTTTGGGGGTGGAGCTGGGCATGACCTCCGTGGAGAAGATCATCAGCCCGGAGGCCGCGGAGTTCAATGCCCTGACTCTCACCGTGCTGGTGGCCTCCATTCTCATCAAGCTGTGGCAGTGCTTTTTCTACCGGAGCGTGGGCAAGACCATCCACTCCGACACGGTGTTCGCCACCTCCAGCGACAGCCGCAACGACGTGATCGCCACCTCGGTGGTGCTGCTGGGAGCTGTGATCACCCAGCTCACCGACTTGAACCTGGACGGTTTTCTGGGCCTGGCGGTGGCAGCCTTTATCGTGGTGTCCGGCGTGAAGCTGATCATGGAGACGGGCAACCCCCTGCTGGGCATGGCGCCGGACGAGGGCCTGGTGAAGACCATCTACGAGAAGATCCTGTCCTACGAGGGCATTTTCGGCATCCACGATTTGACAGTCCACAACTATGGGGAAGGCAAATGCTTTGCCTCCGTCCACTGCGAGGTGCCCGCAGAGCGTGACATCCTTATCAGCCACGACATCATTGACAACATCGAGCGGGACTTCCAGCGGGACCTGGGCATCCACCTGGTGATCCACCTGGACCCGGTGGTCACCGAGGACGAGCGCACCAACAAGCTGCGGGACCAGGTACGCAAGCTGATGCATGTGGTGTACCCCCAGGCATCCGTTCACGACTTCCGGGTGGTGTGGGGAGTGACCCACTCCAATGTGGTGTTCGACATCGCCGTGCCCTTCTCCCTGAAGGAGACGGACCAGCAGATCAAGGAGCGGGTGGATCAGGCGGTGAGAACCCTGGACCCCGACTACCGAACCGTGGTCACCGTGGACCGGGAAAGCACCGTCAACGAGCTGGAGTCCTGAACCCTTCTATACGGGAAACAGAAAAGGCCCCCCAAACGGGAGGCCTTATTTTCTTGCCATTGGGCCCTGGAAGCGTCAGGCGTTTGCTCCAAAGAACTGGTCGTACCACACGATGAAGGAGTAGAAGGACCAGATCTTCTGCATGTTCTTGGCCTTTCCTTCCTTGTGGTCGTCCAGCAGCTTCATCAGCTTCGAGGTGACGAAGAACTTCTCGGCGGTGGCGCTTTGGAAGGACTCCTTCACCATGTTGTAATACTTGTCCTCCCGCAGCCAGTCGGACAGGGGCACCGGGAAGCCCAGCTTCTTCATCTTGGCGGTCTCTTCGGGAAGCTGTTTCAAGGCGGCGGAGCGCAGCGCCTTCTTGGTGGTCTCTGTGGCGCAGTCGGCACGGTAGCGGCTGGGGATCCGGCAGGACAGCTCCAGCATCTTCTTGTCCAGGAAGGGCACCCGCAGCTCCAGGGAGTTTGCCATGCTCATACGGTCCGCTTTCAGCAGGATGTCGTAGATCATCCAGGTGTGCATGTCCACATACTGCAGCTGGGTGGGCTCGTCCAAGCCCTGGACCTCGTCAAAGTAGCGCTTGCTGTACTCTTCCGGCAGCTGGGAGGTGATCTTCCGCTTCAGGTACTTCTGCCGCTCTCCGGGGTTGGTGAACACATAGTTGGCCCGCATGAACCGCTGGTAGGGCTCCATGGCCCCCCGGACGATGAAATGCTTGCCCTTGAATTCCGGCATCCGCTTGGCTACAGCGCCTGCCAGCTTCCGCACGGGGCGGGGCACCTTCCGGGTGTACTGGGCAAAGTGGCCGCCCTGGAGGTACATGGGATAGCCGCCGAACAGCTCGTCGGCCCCTTCGCCGGAGAGCACCACCTTCACATACTTCCGGGCATTCTGTGCCAGGAAATACAGGGGAATTTCCGAGGGGTTGGGCAGGGGCTCGTCCAGCATGTACTGGATCTTGGGCATGGCTTCAAAGAACTCGTCGGCGGACACCTTGTTGGAGATGTTTTCCACCCCGATGGCCTTGGAGAATTTCTGGGCGTAGGGCAGCTCGCTGTACTTCTCTTCCTCATAGCCCACGGAGAAGGTCTTCACCTTTTTGGTGCCTTTGGAGATCTCCCGCACCACGTAGCTGGAATCCACCCCGGAGGAGAGGAAGCAGCCCACTTCCACGTCGGAGATCTGGTGCATGGCCACGCTCTCCTCAAACTCCTTCTGAATGGCCTCCTCCCAGTACTCCAGGGATTTGTCCTCCTCAATGTTGTACCGGATCCGGTAATACCGCTCCACAGACAGTTTCCCGTCCTTATAGGTGAAACAGTGGGCCCCGGGCAGCTTGTACACGTTCTGGAAGATGGTGGTCTCGTTGGGGATATACTCGTAGGAAAGGTACTCGGGGATTTTGGCCTCGTCCAGCTCCTTTACAAAGCAGGGATGGGAGAGAAAACTCTTGATCTCCGAGCCGAAGAGGAACTGGTCCCCGTTCTTGTAGTAGTAGAAGGGCTTGATGCCGAAAATGTCCCGGGCGCCGAAAAGTTCCTTCTTCACGCTGTCCCAGATGACAAAGGCGAACATGCCCCGCAGCTTCTGGAGAATCTCCTTGCCGTACTCCTCGTAGCCGTGGAGGATGGTCTCGGAGTCGGTGCGGGTTTTGAAGACGTGACCCTTTTTCAGCAGGTCCTCCCGCAGGCTTTGGAAGTTGTAGATCTCCCCGTTGAAGGTGAGAACTTTGGTGCCGTCCTCGTTGAGAATGGGCTGGCGTCCGCCCTCCAGGTCGATGATGGACAGCCGCCGGAATCCCAGGGACACGTCCTGGTCCACATAGTAGTCCGCGTCGTCCGGGCCCCGGTGGATAATCCGGTCCGCCATGGCCTGGATCACGTTCTCAGGGCTGGCCACTTCCGGTGTATTTTTAAATCCCACAAAACCGCACATGGGCAGGGTCTCCTTTCACTTATTGTTTATGAGAGTAACTGGCGGTATTCCGCCTTCAGCTTGCCGCCGCAGGTTTCCACGCACCGCTTGGAGAGCACCTCCAAAGCGTCCAGAAACCCCTCCGACAGGCACAGCTCCTTTTTCACCAGGGAAAGCTCCGTGCAGCCCAGGATCACGCTGTCGCAGCCTGCTTCCAGCAGCGGGGCGCTTGCCTGGCGCAGCTTTTCCGGGTCCGCGGGCCGCCCGGCCTTGATGTCGTCGTAGATCAGGGACATGGTCAGCTCTTGGCCATGCTGGTCGGGGAGCGCCCACTCCAGGCCGGCCTGCTCCAGAGCTCTCTGGAACAGCCCTGTGCTGGCGGTGCCGGTGGTGGCTAAGATTCCCGCCTTTTTCTTTCCGGCTGCGGAAAGTTCCCGGGCGGTTTCCTCCACCATGTGGAGAAAGGGCACGGAAACGCTGCCGGAAAGCTCCCGGTAAAAGTAGTGGGAGGTGACGCAGGGGGCGCAGAGCACCTGGGCGCCCATCTCTTCCAGGGACCGGGCCATGCCCTGGAGCACCGGCAGGGGAGAGGGCTTGGTCCTGTCCAGAATGTAGGCGGTGCGGTCCGGTACCTGGGGATTGTTGAACACCATGACGTTCAAGTGCTCCTGGTCGGTTTTGGCGTCGGTCATCCGGATGATGAGCTCCAGCAGATAGGCGGTGGCCATTGGCCCCATGCCGCCGATGATGCCCAAGGTTTTCATGGCGTCCCTCCTTTGGCTGCCCGGCTCAGTCCCGCAGGCCCTTGTTGCCGAAGTAGCGCCGGTATTTCTCAAAATAGTGGAATTGGTTCTTCTGGTAGTTGATCCACCGCTTCAGGGAACGATCTCCCTCGTAGTAGTAGGAGTGGCACACTTTGCCCGCCTTGATCAGCGCCTTGGCCTCGGCCTTCACGCTTTCGCTCTTCGCGTAGTCGAAGATGATCTTGGTGGGGATAATGGTCCACAGCACCTTGTTTTTGGCCACAGTGCAGGGCATGTCCTTGTGGTAGATCACGTCGTCCACCAGCCACTTGGCCAGATTGTACCCGGCGGCGGTGACAAAGTAGCTGCTCCGCCCCTGGCGCAGGTTCATCTCAAACAGCTTGTACTTGCCGTCCCGATGGTCGTACTTCATGTCGAAGTTGGCAAAGCCCACGTAGCCAATGCCTTCCAGGAAGTTTTTCATCATCTCGTTGAGCTTCTCGTCGTAGCCGTTGACTATGGCGGCGTAGCTGCCGATGCCCTCGGGGGAATGCTCCTCCAGCAGGGCGTTGCCCAAAGCGATGAGCTTCACCTTCTTGTCCCGGCCGCAGTAGCAATTCATCACCCGCATGTTGCTGTCGTCCCCGGGGATGTATTCCTGGAGGATCAGGTGGTCCTTGTAGGAGGAGGAGTAAATGGCCTCCAGAATGGCGTGGAACTCCGCCTGGGTCTTTGCCACAAACACCTTCTTCTTGTGGGGGAACCGGCAGTTCCAGTAGGCCACGGAGTTGGAAGGCTTGATGATCACCGGGAAATCGAAGGGCAGCTGGACGGTTTTGTAGTCCTCATAGGAACAGGTGGTGGTTTTGGGGAAGGCAAAACCGTGCTCGGTGCACACCTGGTAGAAGCTCTCTTTGATGGAGAGCCGCATCAACAGCTCTTCGTCGATGCACTCAAACTCGTACACGCCCCGCAGCTTTTCCTGGTTGCGCACCAAAAGCTTGATGTAGTTGTCCCCGCAGGGGACCAGAAGCAGCTTCTTTCCGCTGCCCTCATAGCGCTTGGCAAAGTCCAGCAGGGTCTTGACGAACACCTGGTCGTCCTCCAGGTTGGGTTCCACCACTTCCACGGTGACAATCTTGCTGGCAAGGCAGGGCCCCAACACCCCTTTGCCAATGGCCACCGACTTGAGCCCGTACTCCTGATGGAAGGAACGGGCCATGCCGTACACGTTGATGTCGCTGCCCAGCAGGACAGGCTGAAACTGGATTTCCTGGCTCATGTTTACGATCCCTCTTTTTTCAATCTCAAGTGCCCGCCGGGGAGGCGGGGCTTTTTTCTGGAAAGTTGGTCCTGGGAAAAGTTATGCCGCCTGGCGGTTCTGCTCATTGCCGAAAAACTCTTTGTACCACACCAGGAAGGTGTATACGGTCCACACCCGGCGGCTGTTGTCCGCCTTGCCGGCCCGGTGGTCGTCCAAGAGCTTTACCAGTTTTTCCGTGTGGAAGAACTTCTGGGCGTTGGCCCCGGTGAATTCCTCCCGGACGATGTTGTAATATTTGTCCTCTTTCAGCCACACCCGGGTGGGCACAGGGAAGCCCAGCTTCTTTTTGGAGGCCCACTTGTCAGGCATCCGGCGGAGAGCGGCCTTGCGCATGGCGTACTTGGTGTTCTCGCTGTTGACCCGGTACTTGGTGGGGATCCGTCCCGCCAGAGCCATGATCTTCTTGTCCAGGAAGGGCACCCGCAGCTCCAGGGAGTTTGCCATGCTCATCTTGTCGGCTTTCAGGAGAATGTCCCCCACCATCCACATATTCAAGTCCAAAAACTGCATCTTGGTCACCGGGTCCTTGTCCGCCACCATGTCATAATAGGGCTTGCACAGGGTCTCGGGGGCGGGAGCGGAAGTGGGGTTTTTCAGCAGCGCCCGGCGTTCCTTCCGGGTGAACATGTAAGCGTTGCCGATGAACCGCTCTTCCAGGCGCTTGCCCCGGCGCACCAGGAAGTTCAGGCCCCGGTGGGCGGGCAGCAGCCCGGCCACATTGCCGATCAGCTTCCGGATGGGGAAGGGAATCTTGTCGTACCAGGTGCACTCCAGGGGTTCCTTGTAAATGTTGTACCCGCCGAAGATCTCGTCGGCGCCCTCGCCGGAGAGCACCACCTTCAGGTGCTTGGCGGCGGTGTTGCACACAAAGTACAGGGCCACCGCGGCAGGGTCCGCCAGAGGCTCGTCCATGTGGTACTGAATTTTCGGGAAGTTCCCCCAGAACTCCTCAGGTGTGATGATCTTGCTGATGTTCTTCACCGGGATCTGTTCCGAAAGCTCCTGGGCATAGCTGATCTCGTTGTACTTGGTGCCGTTGTCAAAGCCCACGGTGAAGGTCTTGTCCACGTGGGCGGAGCAGGCCACATAGCTGGAGTCCACCCCGGAGGACAGGAAAGAGCCCACCTCCACATCGGAGATCTTGTGGGCTTCCACCGAGTCGTCGAAGGTCTTTTCAATCTCGTCCACCCAGTAGTCCAGGGACTTGTCCTCCTCGGCGTGAAATTCCGGCAGCCAGTACCGGGTGATCTCCATCTTCCCGCTCTGGTAGCGGAAGAAGTGGGCGGGGGGCATTTTGTACACCCCTTTGAAGAAGGTCTCGGGTCCGGGGGAGTACTGGAAGGAAAGGTAGTTTTCCAGCGCCTGCTGGTTTAATTCCTTGTGAAAATGGGGGTGATGCAAAAAGCTCTTGATCTCCGAGCCGAACATCAGGGTGCCCTCCATCTTGGCGTAGTACAGGGGCTTGATGCCGAAGAAATCCCGTGCGCCGAACAGCTCCTGCTTTTCCTTGTCCCAGATGACAAAGGCGAACATGCCCCGCAGCTTGTTCAGAAGCTTCTCGCCGTATTCCTCGTAGCCGTGAAGCAGCACCTCGGAATCGGTGGCGGTTTTGAACACGTGCCCCGCCTTCAGAAGCTCCTCTTTAATCTCCCGATAGTTGTAGATCTCCCCGTTAAAGGTGAGCACCTTGGTGCCGTCCTCATTGAGAATGGGCTGGCGCCCGCCTTCCAGGTCGATAATGGAAAGCCGCCGAAACCCCAGGGAGATGGAACCGTCCATATAATAATCCGCGTCGTCCGGGCCACGGTGACGGATAGCGTCCGTCATGGAGCGGAGCACACCGGCGTCCTGCTGGGTGTCGCCCCCGTCGATAAATCCAACGAAACCGCACATGGTCCTTACTTGCCTTTCTCTAGCCTGTTTCAGAAAAAATCTCAAGAAAAAAGCTCACCTTTTCCTGAAATCACTCGTTTTATTATTCTACCACAAAATGGGGGAAAATGACAAATACTATTTTCCTTTTTCCGATTTGACCGGTTTTTCCATGTTTGGCCCAGGGGAACTGTTTCAAAATGGAAAATGCCCTCCCTTCCAGACGGTGACGCCGGAACGGAAAGGCATAGGTTTATCCTTATAGTATAAAATGTGTATGTTTATACAATTTAAAAAGGCGCATATCCACCCTTTTAAGGGGATTCCCCTGTTTTTTCAGTCAGCGGGAGATGGAACGCTCGGTGCTTTGCACCAGTTCAAACAGGGAGGGGGCGTGCTGGGGGTACTCGTTGAGCAGGTTCCCGGGGCTGAGAGGCGGGAGCACTTCCGGGTCGATGCCAGAAGCGTCCTTCAGGTCCTTGCCCTCCAGCAGGTACTGGGCCTGGGCTTCCTCCATAATCATATGGGTGCCGGTCTGGGCAACACAGAGCTGGCGGTCCAGAGAAAAGACCTCCTGGGGATTTTTTCCCCGGGCGGAGTAGAGCATGCGGAACATTTTGTAAACCCCGTCGGAAAGGTAGGCGGACACGTGCTGGGTAACCCCTTCGCTATTGATTTTTTTCAGGATTCCAAATACAATATGAAGAGAGTTTACCAAGACCTGGAGATGGTAATCCGGCGCGGGGGGAGTTTCGGTTTCCAGAGGAATTGCCCCTTCGCCGGCGGCGGTTTCCCCACAGACGGCGGCGCCGTTGCGGTGGGGCGTACGGCCCAGCAGGTAGTCGCAGGAAACCTGATAGTAGTTGGCGGCCCGCACCAGAAAGTCCAGGCCGCATTCTCGAATGCCTTTTTCATAGTGGGAGAGCAGCGCTTGGGAAATGCCCAAATCGGCAGCCGCCTTCTTCTGACTAAAGCCTCGTTCTTTTCGCAGGAGGGTCAAGATCCTTGGGAAATCGCTGTTCGTCATAAAGAACACCTCGATTGTCGCCGGGGCCCTTGTGAGACAAGCCCCGGAAAAGATGGTCTATGGGAAGTGCAAAGTGCCTAAAACAGCAGATACACAGTTATATGGCTAGGATAATTATACAGGAAATTGAAAAAAAGTAAATGCTCTACTGGAAATAAAATGAAGAAAAATGTAGAAAATGCCCTTCATTTTTTGGAGGGAAGTGGAGGTTTTTATGAAATCTTACGTGATTCACCTGGTGCGCAACATGCCTTGTGAGGGAAATTTGGAGGGGAGATACATTGGCAGAACAGAGTCTCCCCTGGCGGAGTCCGCCCTGGGGGACCTGCTGGAACTGAAGCGGAACTACCGCTATCCCCAGGTTTCTGCCTATTACGCCAGCCCCTCCACCCGGTGCGTGGACACCTTGAAGCTGCTCTATCCGGAAGCCGACCCGGAAGTGGTGCTGGAAATGGCCGAGTGCGATTTCGGCGACTGGGAGAACAAGCGGGTGGAAGACCTGCAGCAGGACCCCCGGTTTTTGCAGTGGATGGAGCAGGGGGGGCAGACGGCGCCCCCCAACGGGGAGAGCGGTCCGGTGTTCCTCCAGCGGGTGTGCAAAGGCTTTGAAACTCTGGTCCAGAACATGATGGTGAAAGGGGAGACCAGCGCCGTGCTGGTGACCCACGCCGGCGTCATCACCGGGCTGCTGTCTGCCTACGGCCTGCCCCGGGCCCAGCCGTACGAGTGGATGTGTCAGCCCGGCTGCGGCTACTCGGTGCGCATCACCCCCAGCCTGTGGATGCGCTCCATGGTGATGGAGGTTTTCGCCACGCTGCCCCGGAACGACCAGGGGGAGCAGCCCGACCACCTGGTGGTGGACCTGGCCAGGGAGGCCGCCCAGCGGGCCTGGGGAACGCCGGACGGGGACGGTTCCGGCCAGGGGGAAACTGAGGCTTGACAAAAAAATCTTCCCGGCCTATAATGCCATCAAAAGGGAATGACCGGTAAAGACGACGATGGGAACAAGACGGCGGAGCGCCCCTCAGAGAGCCTGCGGCAGGTGAGAGCAGGCGGACGGCCGCCGGGATAGCTCATCCCGGAGTCTCCTGGCCCGAAGGCGGTTTAGGGCAGGACGTGTGGCGGCGTTATCCGCCGGGGGCCTGCGGGCCCAAAGGGCGGGAGTTTTCCCGCCAAACTCGGGTGGTACCGCGGAGAACACTTCGCCCCGGGCGCGATGGAATTGTCGTGCCCGGGGCGTTTTTCATGGCCGCCCAAAAAGGGAAAATGCGTGAGAAAGGACGAGACACATGAATCACGGGTTTCGCAAGTACAAGCCGTTTCAGCCCATCTCCCTGGAGGACCGGACCTGGCCCGGAAAGGTGATCACCCAGGCGCCGGTGTGGTGCAGCGTGGACCTGCGGGACGGCAACCAGGCCCTGGTGAACCCCATGAACCTGGAGCAGAAGGTGGAGTTTTTCCGCATGCTCACCGCGGTGGGATTCCGGGAGATCGAGGTGGGGTTCCCCGCTTCTTCGGAGACGGAGTACGAAATCCTCCGCACCCTTATCGAGGAGGACCTCATCCCGCCGGAGGTCACCATCCAGGTGCTGGTCCAGGCCCGGGAGCACCTGATCCGCCGTACCTTTCAGGCCATTGAAGGGGCCAGGAACGTAATCGTCCACTTTTACAATTCCACCTCCACCCTCCAGCGGAAGGTGGTGTTCGACACGGACATGGACGGGGTGATCCAGATCGCCGTGGAGGGCGCCAGGCTCATCCGCCGGCTGACAGAGGAGCTAGCCCGGGAACATCCGGAGACCCACATCCGCTACGAGTACTCCCCGGAGAGCTTTTCCGGCACGGAGGTGGAAAATTCCGTGCGCATCTGCGACCGGGTGATGGAGGAGCTGGGGGCGTCCCCGGAAAACAAGGTGATTCTCAACCTGCCCAACACGGTGGAGATGAGCACCCCCAACACCTACGCCGACCAGGTGGAGTACGTGTGCAGGCACCTGGCCCACCGGGACTGGGCCGTCATCAGCCTGCACCCCCACAACGACCGTGGCACCGCCGTGGCTGCCACGGAACTGGGGCTCATGGCGGGGGCCCAGCGGGTGGAAGGCACCCTGTTCGGCAACGGGGAGCGCACCGGCAACGTGGACCTTATGAACCTGGCCATGAACCTGTACTCCCAGGGGGTGGACCCTCAGCTGGATTTCTCCCACATGAACCACATCAAGAAGGTCTACGAAGAGTGCACCCAGATGAAAGTTTCCCCCCGTCATCCCTACGCGGGGGAGCTGGTGTTCACCGCCTTTTCCGGCTCCCATCAGGACGCCATCAACAAAGGCGTCAACTACATGGCCAAGCACGCCTCCCCCTACTGGGAAGTGCCTTACCTGCCCATTGACCCGGCAGACCTGGGCCGCCAGTACGAGCCCATTGTGCGGATCAACAGCCAGTCCGGCAAGGGGGGCGCGGCCTTCGTCATGCGTCAGGCCTTTGGATACCAGCTGCCCAAGGAGATGCACCCGGAGTTCGGCGTGCTGGTAAAAGCGGCCTGCGAGCGTGCCCACCGGGAGCTGAACCCGGGAGAGGTGTTTGCCATCTTCCAGAAGGAGTATCTGGACATCATCCATCCCTACCATCTGCTGACCTACCGCATCTTCGAGGAGAACGCGGGCCAGGGCCAGGTGGTGGTGGATTTCGAAGGGGTTATCCGGTACCACCGGGTGAACAAGGAGGTGGCCGGCAGGGGCAACGGTCCCATCGACGCCTTCTTCAACGCCCTGCGGGCCCTGGGCCTGACGGAATACGAGTTTGTCTCTTACAGCGAGCACGCGGTGTCCACCGGCGCGGACTCCAAGGCCGTGTCCTACATCCAGCTGCGCCATGGAGAGGAGATCGTCTTTGGGGTGGGCATGGACAGCAACATCAGCATCGCCTCCATCAAGGGCATCATCTGCGCCATCAACCGCCGGGAGGCAAGATCCAAACAGTGAGCAACAGAAAAGGGCCTGCCCACGGGGCAAGCCCTTTTTTTTGTTCCGTTCATTGTCCTGCCAGCTGCCCCAGCAGCAGGAACACCCCCATCAGCGCCGGCTGGTGGGCCAGGTAGATCACCAGGCTGTGGCGGCCCAAAAAGCTAAGGGGCTTCACTCCCCGGGTGAGAAGCTCCTTCACCCGCTGGCTTTGGGACAAAATGCCCCAGAGAAAATACCCGGCGCAGTACAGGAAGAACCAGGGGAGCAGGGGGAAATAGTCCGTGCTCCAGAAAGTGGGGGAGGGAAATCCCAGCACCGCTGTCACGTCTGTGGCATAGAGCCATGCAGGCAGGGGGCACAGCACCAGGCTCTCAAATCCCAGGCTGCCCCGGGACACGTTCCTGGTGAGGAAAAACACCGCCAGCGCCCCCAGAAGCCCCGCCCAGGCAGGCAGCCTCCGGAACACCTTGTCCAGGGGGATCATCAGCAGGGCGGACAGTCCCAGCAGGTTCAGCACCCCATAGAGGATTCGCTGAGAGGGCATCACAAGCCAGGTGACCAGGGTGATGGCCGCGCCGCACCCCACCAGAAGCAAACCCCGTTTCAAATGGCGGTGGGAGAGCCGCCAGCACATCCCGGAAAGGAGGATGAAAGTCCAGCAGATGCTCTGCTGCCACAAGTACCCGGGCCATTCGTTGTACCAGGGGGCGGGAAGGCGGAAAATGTCCACCAGGTCGTACATGCCATGATAGGCCACCATGCTGAGAAGGCAGATCCCCCGCACCGTGTCCAGCAGGTGGTAGCGCAAAGGCGTTTCCCCGGCGCTCAATACCCCAGCACCCCTTTCAAGGACTCGTCGTCCATGATCCACTGGTCCACGCTGATAACCCGGTAATGGTCCCGGTCGTCCCGGACCACCACCTCTTTGATCCCGGCGTTGATCACCATTCGCTTGCACATGGAGCAGCACATGGCGTTTTTCACGTATTCTCCCGTGGGAACTTCCTTGCCCACCAGGTACAGGGTGGCGCCGATCATGTCCCGGCGGGAGGCGCAGATGATGGCGTTTGCCTCCGCGTGGACGCTGCGGCACAGCTCGTACCGTTCCCCCCGGGGAATGCCCAGCTTGGTCCGCAGGCAGTAGCCCAGGTCGGAGCAGTTCTGCCGGCCCCGGGGGGCGCCCACATAGCCGGTGGAGATCACCTCGTCGTTTTTCACAATAACGGCGCCGTACAGCTTCCGCAGGCAGGTGCCCCGCTGGCTCACCGCCTCTGCCAGGTCCAGATAGTAGTTGATTTTATCCCGCCGTTTAAGCACTTCCATGGGACATTCCCCTTTCTTCTGTTCCAAGGGCCCCGCCCTTTGGTTTCTCTGTTTCAGATATTATACCTGGTCGGGGCCCGTTTGGCAACTTTACATTTGTAGGGGGAAATGGTACAATTCTTTCGAATGATTTTTAGGAGGAGGAGCGCTTCATGGAAGGGACTCTGCTGGGGGCCGCGCTGGCGCTTGGGGGATTTGCCGCTTTTCAATGCTGCGGCGTGGCGCTGGCTCAGGCGGCCCTGCCCTGGGAAAGCGGGGGAGTCCGGCTGCTGTTGGGCAGCGTGTGGGGCAGCGTTTTGCTTCAGTGGCTGCCGGTGGCGTTTGCCTTTTTTCTGGATTTTTCCCTCCCGGCCCTGTTTTTGGGCCTGGCCCTGGTTTCCTCGGGGGCGGCTCTGTGGTTCCTGCGCAGGCGGGGCGGAGCCGCTCTGGACCTGAGAGACAGCCTTGGGGCGTTTTTCCGCCGGAAGTTTCTCTGGGCGGTGCTGGTTGTGTGGGGGTTCTTCTGCTTTTTGGTGTGGCATTCCTTCCGCTGGGAAGACGGTGTGGTGTATTCCAGCCAGGCCACCTACGGGGACATGAGTATGCACCTGAGCTTTATCACCAGCCTGGCCAACCAGGGAGATTTTCCCCCGGACTATTCCCTGCTGCCCGGCACCAGGCTCTCCTACCCCTTTTTGTCCGACAGCATTTCCGCCAGCCTGTACCAGCTGGGGGCGCCCCTGTGGTTTGCCTACGCCCTGCCCATGTGGGTGGCGGGGGCCCAGGTGCTGTTTGGCCTGTACGTCTTTTTCGCCCGTATGACCCGGGGAAAGGGCAGAGCGGCCCTTGCCTGGGTGCTGTTTGTGTTCAACGGCGGCTTGGGGTTCCTGTACTTTTTGGGGGGCGGAGTGGAGAACTTCACCCGCATCTTCACCGCCTTCTACGAGACGCCTACCAACCTTACCGGGGAAAATATCCGCTGGGTCAATGTGGTGGTGGACATGATGCTTCCCCAGCGGGCCACACTGTTTGGCTGGGCGCTGCTGTTCCCGGCTCTGTACCTGCTGGTCCGCGGGGTGTTCCAGGGGCAGCGGCGGTATTTCCTGTGGGTGGGAGCCATGGCGGGCGCCCTGCCTATGGTCCACACCCACTCCTTTCTGGCCCTGGGGCTGGTCTGCGGGGTGTGGATGATCTTCTCCCTGTGCGAAATGCTTTCCTGGGAGAAAATTGCCTCGAAATTGGGGAAAGCGGCTGTTGTTTTGGGAATTGTCGCATTTTCAGTGGGGAAAGAGCTTGTTCGCGGCAGAGAGGACTCCCCCCTGTTTCTGGGGGCTGCCGGGGTGGTGCTGGGAGCGTTTTTGGTGTTGACAGGATTCCTGGTGGGGAAAACATTCCGCCGGGGAGGCCTGTGCCGGGCGGCGTCCACCTGGGGCGTGCTGCTGGGGGTGACCTGCCTGCTGGCAGCTCCTCAGCTGGTTTACTGGACCTTTCAGCAGGCGGGGGCCGGCAGCTTTCTCCGGGGCCATTTTGGGTGGGTCATCGGGGAGGACGGCTACCTGGTCTTTTACCTGAAAAACCTGGGGCTTACAGCGCTGCTGGCTCTGGGAGGCCTGCTTCTGGCAAAGGAAGGGGAATTTGCCCGGTACGCGCCGGCTTTGGCCATTTGGCTGCTGGCGGAGCTGGTGGAGTTCCAGCCCAACGATTACGACAACAACAAGCTTCTGTACCCGGCCTTTGCCTTTCTCTGCTGCTCTGGAGCCCAGTGCGCCTGGCAGGTGCTGAAGCTTTTGAAAAGCAGGAAAGCCCAGGCGGGGGCCGGGGCCGGACTGGTTGCCCTGACTTCCGTCTCGGCGGTGCTTACCATGGGCCGGGAAGCGGTGGCCAGCTACGAGCTGTTTGGTTCCGGGGCCTTGGCCCTTTCCCACTGGGTGGAGGAGAACGTCCCTGCCCATGGGCTCTTTCTCACCGACACCCGCCACAACAATGAGATCGCCTCCCTTACAGGCCGGGACGTGGTGTGCGGGTCGCCTTCCTACCTGTACTTCCACGGCCTGCCCTACGGGAAAAACCAGCATGCCGCGGAGACCATCTATCAGAACCCGGAAGGCTCCCAGAACCTGGTCCGGGAGCTGGGGGTGGACTACATTCTGGTCAGCGATTTTGAGCGCAGCTCCTACCAGGTGAACGTGGAAGCGCTGGACCGGCTGTATCCCCGGGTGTACGACGACGGCTGCCGGGTGTTGTATCAAGTGACAGAACAGGAGGACGAAGTATGAGCCATCTTTCCGACCCGGGACAGATCAAAGAGGTGCTGTCCCGCCACGGATTTCATTTTTCCAAAGCCCTGGGGCAGAACTTCCTCATTAACGGCAGCGTTTGTCCCCGGATGGCGGCGGAGTGCGGCGCCGGTGAGTGCGAGGGTGTCATCGAGGTGGGGCCGGGCATCGGAGTGCTCACCTGGGAGCTTTCTCAGGTGGCCCAAAAGGTGGCCGCCATCGAGCTGGACCAGCGGCTGTTCCCTGTGCTGGAGGAGACCCTGGCAGGCTGTGGCAACGTGAAGATCGTCCCCGGAGACGTGATGAAGCTGGACCTTCACCAGCTTATTCGGGAGGAGTTCGGAGGCGGGCCGGTGTGTGTCTGCGCCAACCTGCCCTACTACATCACCTCCCCAGTGATCCTCCGCCTGCTGGAGGAGGAGCTGCCCCTCACCGCCATCACTGTCATGGTCCAGAAGGAGGCGGCCCAGCGGCTGTGCGCCCCGCCCGGCTCCCGGGAATGCGGGGCCGTGAGCGTGGCGGTCCATTACCGCAGCGTCCCCCAGGTGCTGTTTCCCGTGGGACGGGGCAGCTTTATGCCGCCCCCCAAGGTGGATTCCGCCGTCATTCGCCTGGACCTGCGGAAGGAACCGCCTGTGAAGGTCCGGGATGAGGACTGGTTCTTCAAGGTGTCCCGGGCCGCTTTTGCCCAGCGGCGGAAAACGGCGGCCAACTCCATTTCCGCCACCCTGGGAGTGTCCAAACCCCAGGTGGAGGAGGCGCTGGTGTCTGCCGGGGCGCCTGCCAACGTCCGCGCCGAACGGCTGACTTTGGAGCAGCTGGCCGCTTTGGCCAACGGCTTGATGCACTGAGACGGCTTCTGAAAAAACGGCCTTGCGCCAGCGGGCCCGGCGGGGTACAATAAACAGGAGATTGTTTGGACCTGTGGGAAAGGAAGATCCAATATGACCGATGTGGAACGGAAATTATACAGGCTGCTGCTGTTCTTCGACGCCGTGGCCATTGTGATCAGCATGGTGGCCGGGCCCCTGCGCCACACCTCCATGGCCATTGGCGCCGCCATCAGCGCGGGAATTATCTCCCTGTGTCTCATTGCTTACGGCCTGTATTTCTGGCCGTGGAAGCGGTGAGGGGGGAAAAGGGGCCTCTCCGGCTGGCGGGGGTGGAGGACGCACCGGCCATTCTGGAGATCTACGCCCCCTACGTGACAGATACGGTAATCTCCTTTGAATATGAGGTCCCGTCCCTGGTGGAGTTCACCAGCCGGGTGGAGACCATCGGGGCGCTGCACCCCTACCTTGTCTGGGAAGAGGAGGAGCGGCTTCTGGGCTACGCGTACGCCCATCCCTACGCTGCCCGGCCCGCCTACCAGTGGGGCGCGGAGCTCACGGTCTACCTGCGGCCGGAGGCCCGGGGGAGGGGCATTGGAACAAAGCTGTACGGGGCGCTGCTGGACTTGCTGCGTCTCCAGGGCGTGCGCACGGTGTACGGGTGCATCACCGCGGAGAACGAAGCCAGCGTGGCCATGCACCGGGCGCTGGGCTTTCGAGAGGGGGGCCTGTTCCGCAAGGCAGGCTTCAAGCCGGGCCGCTGGCTGGATGTGCTCTGGCTGGAAAAGGACATCGCCCCCTACGACCCGCCCGGCCCTTTGCTCCCTTTTCCCCAGGTGGACCTGGCCAAGGTGGAGGAAGTGCTGGAGAATTGGAACGGCGGCCGTCCATAAGCGAAAAAAAGGACATCCAAGCCTTTTGGCAGGATGTCCTTTTTGATTGCGATTGGAAGCTTACATGCTCTCCGGAGCGGTGACCTTGAACAGCTCCAGAGCGTTCTCCAGCACGGTGCGGGTGGCGGTGCACAGGTACAGCCGTGCGGCGGAGAGGGACTCATCCACGCCCTTGACCCGGCAGGCGTTGTAGAACTTGTGGAACAGGGTGCTCAGGTTCATCACGTACTTGGTGATTTTGGCAGGGTCCAGCGTCTTGGCGGCGGAGGTGACTTCCCCCGTGTAGGAGGACAGGTAGCGGATCAGCTCCAGCTCTTCGGGGGCGGTGAGCAGCGCCAGCTCTTCCGCTGTGCATTCCCGGGGCGTGATGCCGTCAGCGGCCAGGTTTTTCAAAATGCTGCAAATCCGAGCGTGGGCGTACTGCACATAGTACACCGGGTTCTGGGAGTCCTGCTGCACGGCCAGATCCAGGTCGAAGTCGATGCGGGTGTTGGCCTCATAGGAGTTGAACAGGAACCGGGCGGCGTCCACCGGCACCTCCTCCAGCAAAGTCACCAGGGTGATGGCCTTGCCGCTGCGCTTGCTGGCCTTGACGATCTCCCCGTCCCGGACCAGACGCACCATCTGCATCAGCACTACGTTCAGCCGGGAGGCGTCCACTCCCAGGGCGGTGAGGGCGGCCTTCAGGCGGGGCACATAGCCGTGGTGGTCGGCACCCAGCACGTCAATGGCCATGTCGAAGTTCCGGGTCACCAGCTTGCCGTAGTGGTAGGCGATGTCCGGCACCACGTAGGTGGGCACCCCGTTGGAGCGGACCAGCACAAAGTCCTCGCTGCCGTACTCTTCTCCGTGGAACCACACGGCCCCTTCCTTTTCGTAGGTGGCGCCCTTTTCCTTCAGCAGCTCCACCACCTTCTCCACAGAGCCGTTTTCGTGGAGGCTGGACTCCTTGAACCAGTTGTCGTACTCCACCCGGTAGCGGAGCAGGTCGTCGTGAAGCCCCTGAATGTTCTTGGGCAAGGCGTAGTTCACCAGAGCCGCCCGGCGCTCCTCCTGGGAAGCCTCCACATAGTTGTCCCCATGCTCCTTGGCGAAGTTTTCCGCATGGGCGATAATGTCCGCGCCCTTGTAGCCGTCCTCGGGGAAGGGCACAGCCTCCTCGCCTTTGTAGATCTGCAGGTACCGTGCCTCCAGAGAGGCGCCGAACTTGTTCACCTGGTTCCCGGCATCGTTGATGTAGAACTCCCGCTCCACATAGTAGCCGGCGGCGTCCAGCACGGAGGCCAAAGCGTCGCCCAGCACGCCGCCCCGGGCGTTGCCGATGTGCATGGGGCCGGTGGGGTTGGCGGAGACGAATTCCACCAGCACCCGCTTGCCCTGGCCGAAGTCAGAGCGGCCGTAGTCTTTGCCCAGCTTGTGCACGTCCTGGAGCACTTCCCCGTAGAACCGGGGCTCGTAGGTAAAGTTCAAAAAGCCGGGGCCGGCAATCTCGCACTTGTTGAAATAGGTGCCGCAAAGGTCCAGGTTCTCCTGGATGATCTGGGCGATCTTCACGGGAGCCATGCGGAAGGTGCGGGCACCTGCCATGGCTGCGTTGCAGGACCAGTCCCCGTGGGAGCGGTCCGCAGGCACCTCCAGGGCGATCTGGGGCAGGGGAGCCTCAGGCAGCTGCCCCTGGTCCATGGCCTTCCGGAGAGCGTTCTCCAGGGCTTCCCGCAGCTGTGCGGTAGCGGTGGCGACTAATTGAGACATAGTTTTCAAATCCTTTCTTTGCTTAGATCCCCAGCTCCGCCCGGACACGTGGCTTCACGTCCACGGTGATCTCGTTGCTGCTGGACAAATTGGAGTCGATATCCAACGTGTATTTGATGTGGACCCGGCCGCCCCGTTCTCCCAGGGAGGACCGCAGGGAGCTGGTGAACACCCCCACGCTCAGGGTGCCGTAGCCGGTGTCGTACAGGCACAGGTGGCGCCTTCCCTCCTCCAGGATCAGCCGGGTGGCGGAGCCGGAACGCATCATGGTCACTTTTCCCGGTTCCACCTTCAGCACCGAGGTGCAGGAGACTTTGGGGTTCTCCGTGTCGTATTCCTTGTAGGCAATCAGCCGGGCGCCTCCCCGGCTGGTGTAGGACCCGGTGGTGTTCAGGGAAATCTCCCCCGAGCCCTCCGGAAAATCGGGGTACTCCTGCCGGCCGATGATGTTGATGTCGTAATCGTCCTTTAACATTCCCGTTCCCTTCTTTCGAACCTCAGGTGGGATAGCTTTCAATGTCAATGCGCTGGGTGCGGCCCTCCACGCTGTGGCCCAAAAACAGCTCCGCCACGTTCATGAAGTTTTCCGGGGTATCGGTGACGAAATAGCCGGCCTTCCGCTGTGCGCCCTCCTGACAGAGCAGGTCCTGCTGCCGCAGGGTGCGGGTCATGGCCAGGGCGGCCTCCCGGCCGCTGTCGATGAGGGTGACCCCCCGGCCCATCACCGAGGCAATGGTGGGCGCGATGATGGGGTAGTGGGTGCAGCCCAGGATCAGGGTGTCCACACCCGCCGCCCGGATGGGGGCCAGGTACCGTTCCGCCACCAGCCTGGTCACCTCGTCCTGGGGAGAGACAAACCCGCTCTCCACCAGAGGCACGAACAGGGGACAGGCCTGGGGGAACACCTCCAGCTTGTGGTTGATGCGCAGCAGGGCGCTGCGGTAGGAATCGCTCTGAATGGTGGCCGCCGTGCCGATGACGCCGATGCGCCCGTTTCTGGTGGCAGCGGCGGCAGCCTGGGCGCTGGGGCCGATCACGTCCACATAGGGGACGCTGAGGGCTTCCCCCACGCTGCGGGCCACGGAACTCACCGTGCCGCAGGCGGCAAGCACGGCCTTCACGTTTTGGGAGAGGAGAAAGGCCATGTCCTGCTTGGCGTAGCGGAGGATGGTTTCCTCGCCCCGGGAGCCGTAGGGCACCCGGCCCGTGTCGCCAAAGTAGACCACGCTCTCGTTGGGCAGCACCTGCTCCAGCTGCTTGACGGCGGTCAGGCCGCCCAGGCCGGAATCGAACACGCCGATGGGTCGGTTATCCATGGGTACACTCCCTTTCCGTTGTCACTTGCCGGCTTTCTGGAAGGCCAGTTCCACCAGCTTATCCAGCAGCTCCCCATAGGTGAGCCCCATGGACATCCACAGCTTGGGGTACATGCTGATGGAGGTGAAGCCGGGCAGGGTGTTGATCTCGTTAAGGATCACCCGGTGGTCCCCTTCGGTGACGAAGAAGTCCACCCGAGCGAGGCCGGAGCAGCCCAGCAGCCGGTAAGCCCGCACCGCCACCTGGCGGATCTTCTCAGCGACCTCTTCCTCCAGGCGGGCGGGGATGTACAGCTGGCTGGTGCCGTTGACGTATTTGTCATCGTAGTCGTAGAACTGGGCGGAGGCGCCGATTTCTCCCACAATGGAGGCCTGGGCGTCCCGGTTGCCCAGTACGGCGCATTCCACTTCCTGGCCCTTGATGCCCTCTTCCACCACGATCTTGGAGTCCTCCCGGGCGGCCTTTTCAATGGCTTCGTCCAGGTCCTCGAAACGCTCTACTTTGCTGACGCCCACGGAGGAGCCGGCGTTTGCGGGCTTGACAAACACAGGAAAGTCCAGCCGGGCCTTGATTTTATTTTTAATGGTATCTGCGGCCACAGTGAACCGGTCGGCGTAGAACCACAGGTAGTGGGCCTGCTCAATGTCCGCGTTGGAAAGCAGAGTGTGGGTCACGGCTTTGTCCATGCAGATGGCGGAAGCCAGGGTGCCGCAGCCCACATAGGGGATGCCGGAGAGCTGGAACAGCCCCTGGATGGTGCCGTCCTCACCGTTTTTGCCGTGGAGGGCGGGGAAGATCACGTCCAGGCGGATGGTTTCCGCGCCGCTTTCCTTCAGGACCACCAGCCCGTGGACCGAGGGATCGGGGGAGAGGAAGGCAGGGGTCACAGGGCCCTGCTCCCAGGCGCCGTCGTAAATGTCCTTTACGTCACCGGTGTAGAGGAGCCATTTTCCCTCCTTGGTGATGCCCACCATGTGCACATCGTACTTTTCGGAAGAAAGGTTTTCCAGAATGGAGGTGGCCGACATCCGGGAGACCTCGTGCTCCGAGGAAACGCCTCCGAAGATCACGGCCAGGCTCAGTTTACCGCTGTTGTTCATTGCCATCACACCCCATATGTGTTGAATTTGGGCCGGCGGGCACTGCCGCGGGGGCCCCTTTTATCAGTATAACAGGCAGACTCGATTCAATATTATACTATGCCTTGGGGGATTTCGCAACTCTTTTCCCGGGGTTTCCCCGGAAAGTCCAAAAAAAGATAGACTTTTCCCCGGCTTCATGGTATACTGATACCCAAACGCACGTTTTTAACTTGATTTTTGGAGTGGATCACTTTGGATTTGAAAGCCTTTGAACTGATACAGGACGGCCTTTACCAGGAGCTGGCCAAACAGGGCTTCAGCGAGCCCCAGCCTGTGGAGGACCCCGCCGGCCGCATGGTGATGTACGTGTTGGACGACGTGGCCTACGGCCTGCTGTACGACAGCAAAAACCAGCGCTTCGAGCTGCGCTCCACCACATTCAAGGAGAAGGACAAGCCCGGCAGCTGGCGCAGCCTGTCCCTGTGGCTGTTCGACGAAAAGGAGGGCACTCGGGCCGACGCGGAGAGCATCCTCAACGACTTTCTGGAAGTGGTCCAGGGCCCCAAGCGGGTGGCGGTGGTTCAGCAGAAACGCCGGGGCAAGGACGGGGAGCGCACGGTGGACCCCCTGTTCTTCGTCAACCGGCTGGTGAACATCTTCCCGGAGCTGAAGGACGAGCTGAACCAGGAGAAGATTGTCTACGGCCAGGTGCGGTATGTCACCTTTGTAAAGGCCCACGTGGCGGCCCGCTGCCAGGACCTTGCCAAGAAGTACCCCGACAGCGACCCCATGAAGAAGCTGTGCTCCCTGCTGGACGACATGTACAAGACCGGCGACCTGGACACCCGTTCCATCGTCACCATGGCGCTGCTCAACGAGCTGGATGACGGCGCCTTCCAGATCTTTACCGAGCGGGTGGGGGAGGACCTGAAAAAGGACCTGAAGTTTGTCCGGAAGCTCAAGGGCAAGAAGATCAAGCCCGAGCGCAAGAAGAAGCAGAAGAAAGTGGTGGCAAAGCCCCTTTCCAACGACCACTGAGCGGCCGGAGAAAAAGCCGGGCGTTCCCCCGGGAAATTTGCAAACTGGGATTGACAAGAAAGAACCCCTTGTGCTATACTGATAGCACCTCGAAAAAGAGGTTCTTTTTTTGTGCCTGTTTTTCCGAGGGAGGCCGGGGCGAAAACGCCCCAAAAATT
>CALWCD010000032.1 GCA_944376265.1 uncultured Clostridia bacterium
CGTAAGCCATTCCTTCCACGGGACGATCCGCTCGATCTGGGCTAGAAATTCTTTCTTCTTTGTCCGTACCTGCGCCAGCTCATCACTAAGCGCAGACATTGTCATCTGTTTATCCATGGTCTTATTATATCACTTCTGGCAGTATCGCGCCTACTTTTCTGTGCGGTATTGCCTTAGTATTATAGAGGTGTTTCATCAGCAGCGGACACCTTGTGGTTCAATGACCTGCCGGGAAATAGTTTTTGCTTTTTCAGAGAGGCAGGGGGTGGCAGAATGTGAGACGGTGCTTGCTGTTGGCCGGAGTGCTGCTTTTGCTGGCAGGCGGGGCAGTGCTTTTGTTTCATCCAGTGAAGGCGTGGCTTTGTCGGGAGAGCCGCACGCAGGAGATTATCCGATTTCAGAAGGCTGCTCAGACAGTTTCCAAAACCCAAGAAAAGGGAGAAGAACTCCGGGAGGCTTCCAAGCTCTATGAAGAGATGGAAGAGTATAACCGCACCCTCTTCGAAACGGGACAAAAGGGCCTTGTGGATGCGTGGAGCTTTCAGCAGTCTGCATTTTCCTTGGAGGAATACCACCTGCAAACAGATGTGGCAGGCTGTTTGGAAATACCTGCCATGAATCAGAAACTTCCCGTGTACTTGGGTGCTGCTGCTGAAAACCTGGAAAAAGGCGTGGCGGTTTTGGGACAAACCAGCATGCCCATTGGAGGGGAAAACACCAATTGCGTCATTGCAGGGCACAGAGGAAGCGGAAGCGACGATCTGTTTCGAGAGATCCAAGTTCTTCGACCAGGAGATTCGGTGGTTCTCACCAATTTGTGGGAAACTTTGAACTATACGGTGCTCTCCACACAGATCATTCTTCCCGACCAACTGGATGTGGTCAGAATTCAGGAAGGCAGAGATCTGCTGACGCTGATTTCCTGCCACCCAGAACTGGAGGGAACGCACCGGTATGTGGTGTTCTGCAGCCGGGACCTCCCCCAGGAGAGCGGGAAACTGCCAGGGGAAGAGAGGGAGTCCTCTTCGATAAGCGAATGGAAAACCGATGCTCGGTTGGCACAGCAGGAGCGGCGTGTGGAAATCATCTCACAGCTGGAGGAATCCCTGCCTTTTTTGGCAGCTCCTCTGGTGATTTTGGCGTGCGGGCTGATTTTTATCCCCCTCAGAAAGCGCAAGCCCCGAAAGAGATAAGCAGTTTTGCATAGGGAGGTGTGGAGCTTTATGAAGAAAAACGTGACGAAAACGCTGGCGTGGGTCCTGTTTTGCTGCTTCTTGGGACAATGGCTCCTGCCCCAGGCAGCAGCCGGCCTGGGAGATGAGGCGGCAGCCGCTGTAAGGGAAACCGTGCAGGACAAAACAGAGAGAGGGCAGAAGGAAATCACTTTGACGGTGGACCTGAATGGGGGCCAGGCGAATGGTCTGGTGACTGCCGGCTGGACGAAAACCCAGGGCTCCAGCTACCAATGGGAGCGAAAAGCCGCCAGAGGCACGTCTCTGGAACTGGATTCCACTTTGGGAGGCCTCCTTCCGGAAAGCCCCTACCGGGTGGGCTGCACTTGGGAGGGATGGGACAATGCGGGCACTATGACCCTTCAGGAGGACACTCTTCTGACCGCCCAGTGGAAGGAGACTTTCTGCACGGTGGAGTTTCGTCAGGGGACGGAGGTACTTTGGAAGGTTTCCGTTCCGTATGGGGCGGTTCTCTGGACCGGCAAGGAGTCGCCTTGGACCGGGGAGAACGTGATGTGGAACGACGAGAATCAGGCGGAGGTTTCTCTCTCGGGGGAGGGGGAGGTCGACTCTGTGGTAACGGTAACCCGTTTCCAGACGGAAGAGAGCTATTACTACACCTTTACCTACAACAAGGTGTTTTATTTTACCTATGGGGGAAAGCTTCCCGCTTTGGACAGGTATTTCTTTCAAGGGTGGCGCCAGACCGGAAGCGGAAACGGCTTCGCAGTGCTGAATGACACGAATTTTACAGCACTGTTTCAGGCGGTTGCCACCTATGTGTTTCATGTGTATTACTACTACCAGTCGGGATCGAGAGTCAATGGACTGGAGACTCAGAGTGTGACACTGTACGAAACCGATATAAAACAGGGCGTGCTTTCCTTTGCCGCGGATATCAAACCGGTGGCTTACAGCAAAGGAGCAATGGGACCCTTGCCTGCCGGTGTATCCATTGGAGAGGAAACAGGGGGCAGAATTCCTGTTGCCGTGGAGGTGGATACCGCTTTTGCCAACAACACCTCCGCCACGAAATTTATGGCTTTGCGGGTGGTATATCAGCCGGCAGAGATTGCCTATTCCGTGGAGTACTACCACCAAAACCCGGCAGCGGATTCCTATGAAAAAGCGGGGGAGCTGTTGGGGCTGCGAGCTTTCTATGGAAGCAGAATTGTCCTTCAGGATCGTCCGGAGCTCCCCGGGGTAAGCTTTGATGGGTTCCAGGTAAGCGCCCGTTCCAGGGACGCTCTCTCCCAGGGCGTTCTGCTGGAGGAAGGCCAGGCCCAGGTGGAGTTTGTGGGGAACTATACGGCCGTTGTAAAAGTGTATTACGACCGAGCCAGCTATTTCATCTATTTCCAGACGGGAACAACAGAAGTACAGCTGGAACCCTCCGGCTTCGCTTTGGGGAGGCAATCCCTCAGTTGGAGACGTATTTGGAAAAACTGCATAGAACGGGATATAAAACGGTGACCCGGGATAATTTAACCTGGTACCGGCTGAACAGTGGCGGTTTGGAAGAGGTGCCCCAAGAGCAGCAGGGGGGAACCATGCCGGCATACGACCTGTATGTGGTAATTCGCTGGGAACCGGATTCCACATCCCTGCGGGTAGTGTACTGGGTGGAGGGGAAAAACTCTCCCAGCTTTCAGAATGTTTACACCAAAGAGGTGTCAGGCGTCACACCGGAGGAAGAACTCACCGTTTCCCTGACAGGAAGCTCTCCCACCATTTCGGGCACCAGCGGAAATCTTGTGGAAGCAGGCTTTAAGGAGCTGATGGTCCAGCAGTACGGCAGCGAACAATATGCTGCGTTTTTCAGCTACAGTCCCCAGGACACAAAAACCAGCCCCGGCAATGTGAGCAGCGCCCAGGAAACCGGCACAGGAGGCGTGGCAGACGGGGCTATCACAGGGGAGAGCTTTTCCGTACTCCAGTCAATCTCGCAGCGAACAGCGCTCCTCCAACACCAGGGTGAACCAAAACCAGCCGGCAAAACAAGGGTTTGACAGTGCCGGAAAAACGTATTCCGGCTGGGCGGACGGCAAGGGAGGGACGATCTATTTCTTCTATTCCCGCCAAGCGTACTCCCTGAAAATTCAAAACGTCAACACCAGCTACTCCATCCCCAAGGAACTTTTAACTACCCGGTTTTCCTGTCTGGACGCGTATCTGCCGGGAGCCAGGACCCTTCAGGAACTGGGGTGGCAGCAAGGGCCTTCCGACGGCGAGGTGACCCTGCGGTACGGGGCGCTGCTGGCGCCCATCAACGAGCAGGAGATCATCGCCTGGCTTACCAGCGAAACGGGAGGCAGGCTGGAATATGCGCTGGATACTGCAGGGGAGAACCAATATTACTTCCATCATTGGTACCGCAATGCCCAGCAGACTGTCACCATCAACTGGGAGGATCACGAGGTCCAGAATGTGCAGTCCAATATTACCCTGTATGCGGGGTGGTTCGCGCCCCGTTATACCACGACTTTTGTGCTCAATGGAGGAACCTGGCGGGATGAAATCACCTACACGCTGATGGAGACCACTCTTGACGGGCAAACTGTGTTTCTCTATTACCCCCACATGGGGGAGGAGGAATCCGCTGCGCTCTATTGGTATGTTCAGGCCATTCCGGAGGATCGGCTGTATGTGAAAACGCTGAATGAAACCACGGTGGACCAGGTGCTGGAACGGGATGTAGGAACAGGTCGCTGGAAACTGAAGGAATCCCTTCACACTCTCTCGGATCTTCCTGCAGACGCCGTTTACGAAATGGGAAGCCGGCTGGTGAACCACTATTACTGCTACATGGGCGCAGATGGATTGGACGAGGCAAACAGCCATAAAGCTTACGTGAACATCAATGCTCAGGTAAACGCAGTCCTGAGTGAACCGGTGACTCCCACCCGGCCGGGCTACCGCTTTGCTGGATGGTATTACTTTGACACTATGGAGCAGGGCGAAAAGATCTACCTTGCAAGCGTGCTTTCCTTGCGGCAAGGTCTGTCCTCCTACCAAGCAGGGCATGTATATCTGGACCATGTGGGAGATGCTCATCTGCTTTACCAGGATCAAGCCGGACAGCTGTTCTATTATTCCAGCCAGACAGGCTGCCGGTTCAGCTTTTATAACGACGCTTCCGTTGTCACCCAAACCCGAAAACTCTGCGCTGCCTGGGAATCCACTGCGGATGTTACCGCAGCCATCTATCATCTGGTGGCAAAGGATGACGCGGAATCGGCTGTAACCCTTGCTCCAAAGGGAGGCGCGGCGGTGTCTGTCACCCAGCTTCCCGCTCTGAACCTGGGCGGGAAAGAGTACCTCTGTCTAAAAACGGAAACACAGGATCAGCTTTATACCGGAAGTACCTTCCAGGCCCGGGGATGGGAGTATTTGACAGACAGTGCGAGCCAAAAATGGCTTCCGACGGAGGCGGTTATCCACCTGGAGTTGAGTGAAGCCACCCAAACAGTGGACGATTTCTCAAAAGCGGCAGGGACCACCTGCCGGATGGAACTGCCTTCTGAGGACGGAGCGTATGCCTATTTCGCCTTCGTTGTGTACCTGCCCACAGAGGAAGTGGATTACAACCTGTATGCCATAGACTTGGCGGCGGCAGTCTCGATGGGGGCCTTGAACGATTTCCAGGACACTTTTCACCGGGACCAGCCACCGGACCAAAACGCTCCCTATGTGCTGTCCGTAACCACCCACAGCTGGAACGGCGGAGAAAGTACCCTTGTTGCGGAAAAAGCGCCGGATATCAGTGGATTTGTGGTTTACCTAAACACCACCCAGTCTCTGCAGCTGCAGGCGCAGCCGGGGACCAATAACCTGTACTTCTACTACGTGAAAAACGGGGCAAAAATCGGGTATGCCCTGCGGTATTATCTGGAACAAGATGGGGGATATTCCGAAAAAAATATGGTCGAATTTTCCGGTGTGCCCGCAGTGAGGGGAGAAATCCTGCGTTTGGACCAACTTTCCCAAACTTTCCAGCTGCTTGTAAGCCAGGGCGAACTGTTCCGTTCCTACGCGGGAAGTGCAGATCCGGAACAGGCTGCTTTGTATGAACAATACCGGTCCATGGTTGTCACCCTGGTCCAGGAGGGAGTGTCTGCCAGCTTTGCGGTGGATCACTCTGTGGAGAACAGTTTGAATCTGGAAATGGTTCGGGAGCTGGGAAGAAACTACTACCTGGCAGATTGGTCACCCACAGGGGAGACCCTGGCCCTGGAAGAGGGCGTGAAGGTGGATGTTTATCTGGGTCAGGCGGAACTCCTGATACGGAAGGTCAACGGAGAGGGCCAGCCCCTTGCGGGAGCGGAGTTCATTCTGGAGCGCTTGGTGCCTTCCGCTGCCGGCGAAATCTCGTACCGGAACAATACTTATACCCTGGATGCCGGGTTTAACGGCATTGCTGCAGCTTCCGGCGCCGACGGACGGGTGGTTTTTCAAAACTTAAGCGCCAAGGTGGGCGAGGACGGAATGGGAAGCCTCTATCGTCTTAGAGAGACGGCGGCTCCGGCAGGTTATCAGCGGCTGGAAAATCCCCTGTATGTCACGGTGCCCTGCACGGTGGAAAACACGGTGTCCTATACTGTAACCTTTACCGTCGCCAACACAGGCATTTCCTATCTTCCCAGTGCCGGAGTGTTTGGCGGCATCTACCGGATCATTCTGCCTGGCGGCGGACTGATCACAGCGGCGGTGCTGGCAGCAGTGCTGCTGCCCCGCCGTAGAAAATGTTCTGGCAGCCCAAATAAACATTGAGGAAAGAGAGGAATGTTCCATGAAATATCCCATGCCAAAACAGCTGCTTTCTCTGCTGGTGGTTTTGACCCTGGCATTCACGCTGGTTTCCACTTCCGTCCTGGCGGCGCCGGTTAGCGTGACCGAAGAGAATGTAGCGGAAAAAAACGGAACCGGCTCTATTGTAGTTACGGTCCACAATACAGATCCCGGGACTGCGGGATCTGGTGCTGAGATATCACCTGGCGGCGACCCGGTGCAGGGTGTGGGCGTCAATGCGGCGAAAGTGGGTACCGTTGCAGAGGTGACCACCACTGAGAACGGTTCTGTTTCCGCTCAGGTGTTGTTTGGAATTGACACCTCGGGCACTGTCAATGGCACATCGATTTTGACGTTACTGGGGCTGGACCAAGACAGCGCAGCTGCACGGAAGGGCACGGTCTGCTATTTCTCCCCGGAAGCAGTAATGGCAGCTGTAGAAAAGTCTTCGCAAACCGCCATTGAAACGGCCCTTGACGGAACCGAACCCGGTATTGCCAAAGCGGTTACCGGTGCAGATGGTGTTGCCCGGTTTGATTCCCTTTCCAGCGGTCTCTATCTGCTGGCCAAAAGTCAGCTGCCTGCGGAAGCCACCACCGATCTTGTGCCTTTCCTGGTGTCTTTGCCCATGTATGTGGGGGACCATTGGGAAACAACGGTGTACGCATATCCCAAGGTGCGTACGGAAACGCTGACTTTGACCAAACATGCCCAGGTGGACAATGGGGACGCTACTTATGTCAACAGCGGGAAGACCATCACCTGCACCCTTTCCACAACCATTCCCGCAACAGGCTCGGGGCAGGGGAGCGCACAAGAATTCACAGACTTTTCTCTGACCGATACCAACACGGCGAAGACCCTGAATCTGGAGGAGTCCACCGTGGAGGTCCTCTTGGGCGGCAGCCTGTTGACAAACGGTACGGACTACACCCTCTCTTATGGGGATTCCCAGGAGGGAACCGACAGCGTCCTTGCCGTTACCCTAACTGAAGCAGGCCTGAAGAAGCTTAACGAAAGCCTTTCACAAGCTCAGACTTTTGCGATCACCTATCAGGCGGTTCTTGCAACAGATGTATCTTTCAGCAGCAGCCTGATCAATCGAGCGGTTCTTTCCTACGACCGTGGCAACGGAACGGCCTCTGCAGAGGCTCAAGAGACGCTGTATATCCAGGTCTATCTGCCCATTTATCACGGCACCGGTTCTCAGGTGCTGGAACAGGGTGTGGGTCACTTGCAGAACACTTCTCTGCCCGTGGGCGGAGAAGGCACCCACACCGTTCTTACCGGTCACACCGGATTGGCAGGAAAACGGCTCTTCACAGATCTGTCTCAAGTGAAAGAGGGAGAGGCGTTCTTTCTCCACGTCCTGGGCGAGACGCTGGCCTATCGGGTACAGGAAACTGCAGTTGTGGAACCGGAAGACACCTCCCGGCTTGTGGTGGAGAAGGGAAAGGATTTGGCTACGCTTCTCACCTGCTATCCCTACGGCATCAACAGTCACCGTCTCCTTGTGTTTGGAGAGAGAACTCCATTTGAGGAAGCTGCCGTTCAGGGAGAACGGCCAGACGGGCAGGGAAAGGCAGAGCGAAGTCTGTGGCAGCAGGAATACCGCAGGGCTGTGGTTCTCTGCCTTGGAATTTACATTCCCTTGACTCTTTCTGTGATCTGGGTCGTGCTTCACCGGAGAAAAAATAAGTACCAACCCAAGCATGGGAAAACGTAGGATGGAACAACCTGGCCGGACAGGCGGTAAACCTGAAAAAAGCCAAACAAAAAAGGGCTGCTGCTAATTGCAACAGCCCTTTTTGCGCTTCAGACGAAATCCTCCCGCATGGGGGTGAAAAAATCCACCATCACGCCCGGTTCCAGGCAGACGCAGCCGTGTTCCACCCCGTCCTGTTTCAGCAGGGTGTCTCCGGGACCCACCTCCCGCACCTGATCCCCCACAGTGAAGCGAAACCTTCCCGACACAATGTAGGTCACCTGGGTGTGGGGGTGATGGTGCATGGCTCCCACTGCCCCAGCCTGGAACACGTTTTCCACACACATGGCCTCCGGCCCGTAGGCAAGCACCCGGCGGACCACTCCTTCTCCCGCGGGCTGGGGGAGGGTTTCCCCGTGGGGAACAAATACCTGGTTTTTGTGCTTGATTTCCATTTCTACCACCCTTTCCTTCGCCGTGGCAAGGGCCACTGGCTTCTATAGCGCAATCGTTTGCGCTGCTGAATGCAGTTCCCGGGCTTGTTTGCCTCAGAGCGGCGTTCCCGCCCCAGAGGTCCCGGGAGCTTTTTTCAAATCCAGTATACCGGCTGGAGGAGAGAAAGTCAAAGCGTATGGGGGAAAAACCTTCAATTTGTCCAACTGCACAAAGAGGGAAGCGGAGTTTTGGAAAGGAACGCAAATCTTGCGCGGAATATCGATTGTTTTGCGTTTTTTGTTGCGTTTCTCGGTTGACATTCCCCGGCAGGTTTGCTTTAATAGAGTTGAAGAAATGTCCTGCTTTCGCAGGCGTGGGCAAAGGGGGAGTCAGCATGTCGAAATCTGTAACGTTGGCCGATGTTGCCCGGGCAGTCGGGGTGGCGCCCTCCACGGTCCAGAGGGCCCTCTCCGGAGCGGCGGGCGTCAGCGAGGAAAAGAGCCGGGAGATCCGGGAGGTGGCCCAGCGGATGGGCTACCGCCGCAACGCCATGGCCACCCTGTTGAAATCCGCCAACAGGGATATCGCCGTCATCCTGCCGAAGCGGGATTACTACTCCAACGAGCTGTGGGACGGCGTGCAGCAGTTCTTTTCGGAAAACGCCGGGTTTGGGTTTGCCTTGCACAAGTACACCTACCAGCGCACTTCCGAAGCCCTGGCCGGTGCTTTGGAAAACGCCTACGCCGACCACGGCACCCGGCTCTGCGGGGTGCTTACCATGGGAGAGCGCCTGCCGGGAGCCCAGAAGATTTACCAGAAGTGGAAGGCGGGCCATGTGCCTGTGGTGTTCGTGGGCACGGACACCACTTCTGAGGACCGGCTTTGCTGCAGCCTGGGCTACGACGACCTGGCCGGGAAGATGGCGGCGGACCTGCTGCTGCTGGCGGGAAAGGGAGAGCACATCAAGATTTTGATGACGGGAGACTTTTCCATTGCGGACCAGTATTACAACATGCAGGGGTTCGAGCGGGTGATTATGGACCAGAAGACGGACTGCGAGATTGTGAAGTTCAACCGCCGTACTACCTCCTTGTCCGTAAAGGAAACCCTGAGCTCCTATTTGACCAAGGACCCGGCTATCACCACGGTCTACTCCACCAGTGCCCGGAATACGGTGGCCATGTGCGAGGCTGCTCTGGAGTCGGGCCGCTGGGAAGAGCTCCGACTGATCGGCAACGACCTGTTTCCTCAAAGCCGGCAGTTTTTAAAGGATGGGGTGCTTAACGCGGTGATCCACAAGCTGCCCAAGAACCAGGCCTACAACGCGGCCCAGGCTCTGGTGAACTTCCTGGTTCACGGCCAGCGGCCGGCGGACACGGTGCGCTGCTGTCCGGTGGTGGTCACCCGCAGCAACTGCGGGCTGATCGACTGACCCTGCCTCAGGGCCGGGGCAGGGAACCAAGTTCGGGAAAACGGAGAAAGGACGGGGAACATGAAACTAGCGGTGATTGCGGACGACCTCACCGGGGCCCTGGACACAGGGGTGAAATTTGCCGGCAGTCCCGGGGGAGTCCAGGTGTGGGCAGGAGGGGCTTTCCAGCCCCAGGACGCCACCGGGGACGTGGTGGTGGTGGACGGGGAGCTGCGCCACAAGTCCCCGAAACAGGCCAGGGAGGAGTGCGCTGCCCTGGTGCGCCGGGTGCTGGAAGCCGGGGCGGAACGGCTGTACATCAAGACGGACTCCGCCCTGCGGGGCAATATCGGCCCCATGTTCCAGGGCGCGCTGGACGCTTCCGGCTGGGGGTTTGCCGCCTTTGCGCCGGCTTTCCCTCAGATGGACCGGGTCACCCGAAAGGGGATTCACTACATCCAGGGCGTGCCCATTCACCAGAGCGTTTTCGGGCAGGACCCCTTCGAGCCGGTGCGTTCTTCCCGGGTGGCGGACCTGTTCCGGGACTTTTCAGGGGACGTGAGGATGTTTGCCCCGGGAGATCCTGTGGAAGTGGAGGGGAACGGGCCCACTTTGGGCATTTTCGACGGGGAGTGCCTGGAGGATTTCCACCGGATCGCCGCCGCCCTGGAGAAGGCGGGCAGGCTCCGGCTGCTGGGAGGCTGCGCCGGTTTTGCCTCCCAGCTGGCAGGAATTCTGGGCCTGACAGGCGGCGCACGGCGGCTGGAGCCTGTGAAAAAGCCCCTGTTGGTCCTCTGCGGCAGTCTGAACCCCATCTCCAAGGAGCAGCTTTCCCAAGGAGAACGCCAGGGGGACGTCCGCCTGACGTTGGAAAGCGGGCTGCTCACCCCGGCACAGGTGGAAGGTCCTCAGGGAGACGCACTGGAGGGGCGGATACTGGAGGCCATGGAGCCGGGCCGGGACGTGCTGTTGGACACCGCCGGTCCTGTCCCGGGTCGGGAGGCGGAAGGTTCTCGGGAAACGGTGGCCCAGGCCTTAGGCGCCCTGCTGTTCCGGCTGCTTCGACGGCCGGAGATAGAGGGGTTTCAGCCCATGGTGGTGGGCGGGGACACCCTGATGGGGCTGATGGACCGGCTGCCGGCGGCGCAGCTTTCTCCCTTGGCCGAGCCTGTGCCGGGAGTGGTGCTGTCTCAGGTCCAGGTGGAAGCCGGGAAAGAAAGGACCCTGCTCTCCAAGTCGGGAGGGTTTGGCGGAAAAGACCTGTTCTCCCAGCTGAAGAGCGCGCTGGATCAAGGGCCCGCCTTCGGGCCCTTTCAGGGGTAAGCGGGGCTTTGCCCTTTGGGAGGAGCAACCAGAAAGGATGTGCAGTATGAGAAACATTATCGCCATCACCATGGGTGACCCTGCCGGCGTGGGGCCGGAGATCACCGTGAAGGCTTTGAGAGATCCGGAAGTGTACGAGAGGTGCAAGCCCCTTGTCATTGGCGACAGGGAGATCCTGGAACGGGCCTGCCGCCTTGTGGGCGGGGAGGAGGTGAAAGTCCGGCCTGTCAGCGATCCTGCCCAGGGGCTGTACCAGGCGGGGACCATCGACCTGCTGGACATGAACCTGCTGACACCCCAGGATTTCCAGCTGGGGAAGGTGTCCGCCCAGGCAGGGGACGCCGCCTTCCAGTATGTGAAAAAAGCCATTGAGCTTGCCATGGAGAACAAAGTGGACGCCACGGTGACCAACCCCCTGAACAAGGAGGCGCTGAATCTGGCGGGCCATCATTTCTCCGGCCATACGGAGATCTACGCCCATTTCACCGGCACCCAGCACTACACCATGATGCTGGCCCACAAGGACCTGCGGGTGGTGCACGTTTCCACCCACGTCTCCCTCCGGGAGGCTTGCGACCGGGTGAAAAAGGACCGGGTGCTGGAGGTGATCCGCATTGCGGACAAGGCCTGCCGGGACATGGGAATCCCCCAGCCCCGGGTTGGCGTGGCGGGGCTGAATCCTCACTGCGGGGAAGGCGGACTGTTCGGCCAGGAGGAATTGCGGGAAATTGCCCCGGCCATTGAGCAGGCCCGGCAGGAGGGCATCAACGCCCAAGGCCCTGTCCCAGCGGACACCGTCTTTTCCAAGGCCCAGGGTGGCTGGTACGATATTGTAGTGGCCATGTACCACGACCAGGGCCACATCCCCTTGAAGGTGGTGGGGTTTGTCTACGACAAGGCCCAGGGCCAGTGGAGCGCTGTGGAAGGGGTGAATATCACTCTGGGGCTGCCCATTATCCGCACCAGCGTGGACCATGGCACTGCTTTCGACCAGGCCGGCACCGGCAAAGCCAACGAGCTGAGCTTGAAAAACGCCATCGAGTACGCCGTCCGCTTCGCTGCAACCCGGAGCGCTTCCCGCTAAGAAATAGGAAATAAGCCTGGCAGACAGAGGAACGCTGCCAGGCTTTTCTGCGCCTCCTGCGCGGGGGAAGGCAAAAGAAAAGGCCGAGCTCAGGGCGCGACGTGCGTCCAGGCTCAGCCCAACAGGCCACTTTCCCGAACCAGGGAAAAATTCCGGCGCGGGGGAAGGCAAAAGAAAAAGGCCGAGCTCAGGGCGCGACGTGCGTCCAGGCTCAGCCTGGTGCCGCTGACCGGACTTGAACCGGTATGGTATTGCTACCGAGGGATTTTAAGTCCCTTGTGTCTGCCGATTTCACCACAGCGGCCTGTAAAAAAAACAGGGGATGTAACTTAGCTATCTTATCATAGCTTGTCTGGAAAATCAAGAGGGTGGGCTGGTAAAAAAACACTGGAATTTTCTTCGGGAGACATTTACTTTTGGCATCCATTTATAGTATACTGGTAATAAATCGGGGAGACCCCAGAATTTTTTCTGAAGGAGCAACTGCTATGTATTATCTCGGAATCGATCTGGGCGGTACCAATATCGCTGTTGGGATCGTGGATGAAAACAATCAGATCATTGCCCGCGCCTCGTCCAAGACCAAGACGGACAACGCCGAACAGGTGGCCGACGCCATGGCGGAAACGGTGTACGCCGCCCTGAAAAACGCCGGCATTACCCTCAACGATGTGCCTTGGGTGGGCCTTGGCTCCCCCGGGACCATCAACAAGTCTACCGGTATTATCGAGTTTGCCAACAACCTTCCCTTTAAGAACACCCCCATGGAGGAAATGCTCTCCCAGCGGCTGGAAGGGAAGAAGATCTACATGGAAAACGACGCCAACGCCGCGGCTTACGGTGAGTACATGGCCGGCGCGCTGAAGGGCGCCGACAACGCCATCGCCATCACCCTGGGCACCGGTGTGGGCGGCGGCATCATCATCAACCACAAGATCTACTCCGGCAGCAACTTCGCCGGCGCCGAGCTGGGCCACACCGTCATCGTGGTGGACGGCCGTCCCTGCACCTGCGGCCGTCTGGGCTGCTGGGAGACCTACGCTTCCGCCACCGGCCTTATCAAGACCACCAAGGAGCACATGGAGAAGGCCCCCAAGGATTCCGCCCTGTGGAAGCTGGTGGACGGGGACATCAACAAGGTCAATGGCCGCACCGCTTTCGACGCCATGCGCCAGGGTGACGCAGAGGGCAAGGCTGTGGTGGACGAGTACATCAAGTACCTCAGCGTGGGCATCATCGACATGGTGAACATCTTCCAGCCTGACATCCTGTGCATTGGCGGCGGCATCTCCAACGAGAGAGAGACTTTGCTGGCCCCTGTGCGGGAGTATGTGGCAAAAGAGCAGTACGCTATGAATTCCGCCAAAAAGACGGTGGTCTGCCGGGCCGAGCTGGGCAACGACGCCGGCATCATCGGCGCGGCGCTGCTGGGCAAGGAGGCTTGATTATGTCTGTGGAGAAAAACCTGTTCGGCACGTTGCCCGATGGGCGGGAAGTGCCTAGCTACACTTTGAAAAACGCCGCCGGCATGACGCTGGTGGCAACTCCCTTCGGCTGCCGGATCCTCCAGCTGCTGGTCCCCGATAAAGAGGGCAAGCTGGGTGATGTGGTGCTGGGGCACCGCACCTTGGAGGAGTATTACGGCGCCAATTTCCAGGGCACTTATGTGGGCCGCTACGCCAACCGGATCGGCGGGGCCCAGTTCACTCTGAACGGGAAAACCTACACCCTGTCCAAGAACGACGGGGAAAATACCCTGCACGGCGGCCCCGGGGGCTACCACCAGGTGCTGTTTGACGCCCAGGTCCAGGACGGGGAAGAGCCTTCCATCTCCTTTACCCACGAAAGCCCCGATGGGGACGAGGGCTATCCCGGCAACCTGAAGGTGAAGGTCACCTACACCCTGAAGAAGGACAACACCCTGGCCCTTCAGTACGACGCTGTCTGCGACCAGGCCACTCCCTTCAACCCCACCAACCACTCCTACTTCAACCTCACCGGTGACCCCCAGAAGGACGTTCTGGGCACCTACCTCACCCTGAACGCCACCCGGTCCACCACCGTTTCGGACGACCTGATCCCCGACGGCGGGTTTGTGTCCGTGCTGGGCGGGCCTCTGGACTTCACCTCTCCCAAGAAGCTGGGGGACGACATGTTCGCCCAGGACAAGCTGATCCAGCTCTGCGGCGGTTTTGACCACAACTTCTGTGTGGACGGAGAGGGTTTCCGGAAGTTTGGCGAAGCCTACGAGCCGGAAAGCGGCCGCGTGATGGAGGTCTGGTCCGACCTGCCCGGTGTGCAGCTGTTTACCTTCAACGCCGGCGGCGAAGGCCGGGTGGGCAAGGATGGCAACCCCATGAAGCCTCATTCCGCCCTGTGCCTGGAGACCCAGTTCTACCCCGACTCGGTGCACCACGAGAACTTCCCCTTCCAGTACCTGGAGCCGGGAGTGCCCTTCTCCACCAAAACCGAGTATCGGTTCTCCGTAAAATAACCGAGAGTTTTCTGGGGGACGCCTGGGTCTGCGCCTGGGCGTCCCCCTTTCTCTCTGAGACCGCTCTCAAAGGAGGTTATCGTCTTGAAAAAAGAAAAGTCCTGCGGCGCCGTGGTGTACCGCAAGGGGGAAAACGGCCTGGAGATCCTGCTGATCAAGCACCGGAACGGAGGCCACTGGGCCTTCCCCAAGGGCCATGTGGAGAAGAAGGAGACCGAGTCCGAAACAGCTCTGCGGGAAATCCGGGAGGAGACCGGCCTGAAAGTGAAGCTGGACACCGGTTTCCGGGAGATGGTGACCTATTCTCCCAAGCCAAACGTGATGAAGGACGTGATCTATTTTGCCGCCAAGGCAAAAAAGGAGGAGGTCCACGCCCAGCCTGAGGAAGTGCTGGAGATTGGCTGGAAGGCGCCGGAGGAGGCGCTGGAGCTGGTCACCTACGCTACGGACCGGGAGATCCTTCAGGCGTTTCTCCAGTACCGTCAGCGAGCCAAGGAAGAGTAAGCCGCCTTTGCGGCCCCAAACCCCTGCTTTCCAGCGGGGGTTTTTGTTTTGACGCATAGGACACCCAACCGGGACAGCTTGTTTTGCGGCTGTCCCGGTTCTATTTTGCGGGCCCTGTCCATAGATATGAACATCTCTTGGACAAAGGAGGGAAGGCCATGGAACCTTCCGGCTTCGACTACGTGGCGGAACAGATCCCCTTGTACCGGGACTTGCTGCTGTCCCTTCCGGAACCCATAAAAGAGCAGGCCTTCGACATACACCTGGGAAGCGGGAAGCCGGTCTCCCTGTGCGGAAGGGAGGGGACGCTGTTCCTCACTTCCAAAGGCCGGACGGTCCGGGTGGGCAGCCAGGGGATCGTCACCACACCCCGGCAGCTGCAGGAACTGTTTCTCTACGCCTGCGGCCATTCCGTGTTCCGCCATGAGGAGGAGATCCGCCAGGGCTATGTGCGGCTGGGGGACCACTGCCGGGTGGGGTTGTGCGGCACCGCCGTGGTGGACCAGGGCAGCATTCGCGCCGTGCGGGACGTTACCAGTCTGGTGTACCGTATCCCCAGGCAGGTGGTGGGGTGCGGGGACAGGCTGTTTCTGGAGGGTGTGCCCCTGGAAGAGGGAGTGCTGGTAGCCGGCCCCCCTTCCAGCGGAAAAACCACCTTTTTGCGGGATGTGGCCCGTTCCCTGTCCCTGGGAAGGTTTGGTCCCAGCCGCCGGGTGGCGGTGGTAGACCAGCGGGGAGAGCTGGGCGGGTTCGACCTGGGCCCCACGGCGGACCTTCTTCAAGGCTATCCCAAGGCTGCCGGGCTGGACGTGGCGGTGCGGATGCTTTCCCCGGAGGTGATCTTCTGCGACGAGCTCTCCGCCGGGGACCTGGAGGCGGTGGCCTCCGCCGCGGCGTCGGGAGCGGCCCTGGTGGCTTCGGTCCATGGGGAAGCGGAGGGGCTGCTGCGCCGTCCCCTGTGCCGCGCCCTTTTGGAGACGGGGGCGTTCCGGACGGCGGTGTGCCTTGCAGGCCGCCATTCCCCCGGGGAGATTCAGGCCCTTCTCACCATCTCACCGGAAGGAGGAAATGTGCGCTGTGAAACTTTTGGGCGCGGCCCTGCTGATCCTCAGTGGCCTGCTGGCGGGGATTCTGGCGGCAGGCAGGCTGAAACGCCGGGTACGGTTGTTGCTTGACCTGAAAGCCCTTTTCCAGGCTTTCCAAACGGGGATCCGCTACGCCGCCGGAAGCGTTGCCGAGCTGATCCTGGAAAGGGAGGAATCCCCCTTCTGCCGCTTGGCGGAACGGGATGGGGAGTTCCTCCTGGACCCGGTGAAGGCGCTGGGCAGGGCCGGGGAATGCCTGCTGTGGGACGGGGGAGACCTGGAACTGTACCGGGGGTTTGTGGAGGGGCTGGGAGTCAGCGACACAAAGGGTCAGCTGGAGCATATCGGACTGTACCGGTCCCTACTGGAGCCCCGGCTGGCACAGGCCCGGGAGGAAGCCCGGCAAAAGACCAAGATCTTCATCGGGGTGGGGCTTTTCGCCGGTGTGGCGTTGAGCCTGCTGCTCGTATAGAACTGGACTGGAAAGGGAGGCGCGTCCTCGTGGAAGTGGATCTTATATTTCAAATAGCCGCCATTGGCATTATTGTCGCGGTGCTCAACCAGCTTCTCATTCGGTCCGGCAGGGAGGAACAGGCCATGATGACCACCTTGGCGGGGCTCATCGTGGTGCTGATGATGATTATCCGTCAGATTGACGCCCTGTTCCAGGCGGTCAAGTCCATCTTTTCCTTGTAGCCGTGGGACTGTTCGGTGTAGGGGTCCTGGCCCTGTGCGCGGTGCTGTTTGCCGCCCTGGTCCAGAAGACCAACAAGGAATACTCCCTTCTCATCAGCCTGGGCGCCGCAGCCGTGTTGCTGCTCCTGATTTTGGACAGGGCCTCGCCTCTGTTTTCGCAGCTGAGGTCTCTGGCGGGGGAAGGGGCCCTGGAAGGGGAGGCGGTAGAGCTGATGCTTCGGGCGGTGGGCATCACAGTGGTGGGACAGGTGGTGTCCCGCCTGTGCAAAGACGGGGGAGAGTCCGCCCTTTCCTATACGGTGGACCTGGCGGCCCGGTGCGCGGTGCTGACAGCCGCCCTGCCTGTGGTGGGGAAGATCCTGGAATACCTGGGCGAAATTGCCGCAATGTGAGGAAGTGAAACTGTGTGGGCAAAACGACTGGCTGTTGGGCTGTGGGTGGCATTGGCGCTGGTGTGTCTGGCGCCCCTGTGTGCCGGCGCCCAAGAGCTATCCCAAATCTACGAGAAAAGCGGCGCGGGGGAGCTGTACGATTCCTTAGACGGGGAAACCCAGGACCTGCTGTCCCAGGCAGGGGCGGAGGACGGCTTGTGGGAAGGGGAAGACGGACAGGCGCTGCTGGACACCTTCTCCACACTGCTGCGGGAAAAGCTTGCGGCTCCCCTGAAAGGGCTGGCGGCCCTTTTGGGGGTGGTGATCCTTTGTCGGCTGGCGGGTTGCTTTGAGGAGGGGGGAGAATTTTCCCTTTTAGCGGGTACCCTGGCCTGCGCCGCCATTCTCACCACGCCCCTGTTGGAGTTGATTCAGGCGGCGGAGCAGGTGGTGGAGAGCGCCTGTGTGTTCCTGGGAGCCAGCGTGCCGGTATATTCCGCCCTGCTGGTCGCTTCGGGAAGCGCGGCCGTAGGCGGGTCTTACGGCTTCCTGACCCTTCTGGCGGGGAGCGTGATCCCGGTGGTCTCCTCGGCGCTGCTGATGCCCCTGCTTCACATATTCCTCATGCTGTCTTTGGCCACATCTCTTTGCGGCGCCAAGTTCGACCGGCTGCTCGCCAGCCTGTACAGCTTTGCCAAGTGGCTGCTGGTGCTGACGGTGACTGTGTTTACGGGGATTCTATCGGTGCAGACAGTGCTCAACGCCCAGGCGGACGCGGCCACGGGAAAGACCGTGAAACTCCTTGCTTCCTCTGCCATCCCCATTGTGGGGGGAGCCTTCGGGGACGCGGTGGCGGCCATCCAGAGCAGTGTGCAGATTGTGAAATCCGGGGTGGGGGCCTTTGGGATTTTAGCGGCCATCTGCATCTTTGCCCCCTCCATGGTCCAGGCCTCCCTCTGGATGGGGGTGTGCCTTCTGGGGCAGGTGGCGGCGGACTTGTTCGACACCCCTCGGCTGGGCTCCTTGTTCGGCGCCTGCGCCTCGGTGGCCAGAATGGTGCTGGCGGTGCTTGTAAGCGTGTGCGCGGTGGCGGTGGTCTGTGCCGCCCTGGTGCTGTTTGTGAAAGGAAGCCTATGAAACCTGTACTTCAAAGCGTGCTGACCCTCTGCACCGTGCTGATCGCCACGGAGCTGCTGCGGAAGTTCTGCCCCGAGGACCGCATGACCCGGTTCGTGGGAAGCCTTGCCGCCCTGTGCCTGCTGATCTCCGCGGTGGGAACAGCGCTGTCCCTGGACGTGGACCTGTCCCTCTCCGGGGTGGAAACGGAAAACCGGCAGGAGGAGCTCACCTCTTACGTGGAGGAACAGGTGGAAGAGGCTGCCCGGCAGGATGCCCAGACCTATGTGGAGGGCCTTTTGGCGGCTGCCGGGCTGGAAGCAAAAGAAATCCTGGTTTTGACAGATAGAAATGAGGATGGCAGCATAGTATTGACTGAGGTGGCGGCTGCTTTTGCCTATCCCAGCGAAGAGGAACGGGCAGAAGCGCTGCTCCGGAATGTGCTGGGAGAGCAGGTCCGTGTCACCGTAAAGACAGGCGGCTGAGGCCCCCGGAAAGGAGAAAAAATGGACTTTGCCCAATGGAAACAGTGGCTTTCGGGGCTGTTTCGGAAGGAAAAAGCCATGAAGCTGGTAGTGATTCTGGGGATCTGCGGCATTGCGCTCATCGGGCTTTCCTCGTTCTGGGAGCCGAAGGAGGCGGAACAAGGGGCGGAAGTCTCCTCCGGCGGGGAGGCGGAGAGCTACCGGCAGCAGCTGGAGAGGGACCTTTGCCGGATTGTGGCGGCCATTACCGGGGAGGAATCCCCCACCGTGGTGGTCACCCTGGAGGACAACGGCCGCAGCCTGTACGCCTCGGACCAGCGGCAGAGCACCCAGCAGGAGGAGGGGGCCTCCCGGGAAGAACAGGAGTCCTCTCACATTCTGATGGAGGACGCCCAAGGCAACCAGTACGCCCTCACCGTGACCCAGACCCAGCCGGGCGTTCAGGGCGTGGTGGTGGTAAGCCGGTTCGCGGGAGACCCGGTGGTCCAGGAGAAGCTCCTCACGGCGGTGTGCACCGCCCTGGATGTGTCCTCGGCAAAGGTGTGCGTCACCGGAAGCGGATAGCCCGGAGACAGAGCTCGATGAGAAAAAACTTCTTGGAGGGATTGACCATGAAATTCGGAAAGAAACAGCTTGTATTGGCCTCTCTTGTGCTGGCACTGGGGGCGGCAGTGTATTTGAACTGGCAGTTTGCCGGGACCAACCGTCTGCCGGTGGGGGATTCCGCCTCGGAAACCAGCCAGCTGGGGGCAGCGCAGCTGGTGAACAACGCCTATGTGGAAACGGTGACCGACGACCTGGAGCCAAGCTCCTCCGCTGAGACGGCTTCGGCGGATGTGCTGTCCCAGGCCCGGATGGACCGGCAGAACTCCCGGGACGAAGCCCTGGAGCTGCTGGACAGCGTTCTCAACAGCGTGGAGTCGGACAGCGCCGCGAAACAGCAGGCCGTGGACCAGGCTTCCGCCATTGCCCAGAACATTTTGGATGAGTCCAATGTGGAAAGCCTGCTGGAGGCCAAGGGGTATAGCGACTGTGTGGCCTATATCAGCCCGGAGGAGTGCAGCGTGGTTATCGCGGGCACTGTGGAAGAGGCGGATACCTTGATCGTTCAGGAGATCGTCATGGAGCAAACCGGCCTGTCCGCGGATAAAATCAAAATCATCGGCACAAACTAGTTGGTTTTCCGGAAGGGTTGTGTTATAATAGCACCAGTTAACGGGCAGGACTGGGCGCCCAGGGCGAATCCCACTACGCGGCTTGCCCACCCCGGGGACCGAGTGTCCGGCTTCGGGAAAGGGACCAGCGCGAGAGGCGGGGGAACGGTATTTCCCCATGCCGTGGGCGAAGCCCACTACGCGACGTGCCCACCGCAGGTGCAGCTTGAAAACGCAATCGAGGAAGGGATTCTTGTGTGCAAAGGCTCACCGCGGAAGCGGCGGGCCTTTTTACTATGATGAGTTTGGGAGGTTGCACTCTATGACAAGACGGGAAGCAAGGGAACAGGCGTTTATTTTGGTGTTTGAGCAGGCGGTGCGGGGGGAGGATATGAACAGTATCCTCCACGACGCGGCGGAAGCCCGGGACCTGGTGCCCAGCGCCTTTGGGGAGCGGGAAGCCCTGGGGGTGGAGGAGCACCGGGAGGAGATCGACCAGGTCATTGAGAAGCACATTCGAGGCTGGAACCTGCGGCGGCTTTCCAAAGTGGCCCTGGCGCTGCTTCGCTTGGCGGTGTATGAAATGGTGTGGGAGCAGTCCATCCCTTACAGCGTTTCCATCAACGAGGCGGTGGAGCTGGCCAAGACCTATGGAGGCAAGGACGACGCCACCTATATCAACGGGGTGCTTGCTTCGGTTTCCAAGTCCCTGCCTGCCGACCAGCGGGACAAGTCCCATGAGTGATGTGTTTCTGGGCATCGACACCAGCAACTACACCACCTCTTCCGCGCTGTTTGGAGAGAACCGGGTGGTGGAGAACCGGAAAAAGCTGCTGCCGGTGAAGGCAGGGGAAAAGGGACTGCGGCAGAGTGACGCCGTGTTCCACCATGTGCGGCAGCTGCCGGAGGTGCTGGGCCCCCTTCTGGAGGGGCTGAAAGAGCCGCCCCGGGCCATAGGCGTGTCTGTTTCCCCCACAACGGAAAAGGATTCCTACATGCCTTGTTTCCTGGTGGGAAAAACCACCGCCCACCTTTTGGGGAATGCCTGGGGCGTTCCCGTGGAGGAGTTTTCCCACCAGCAGGGCCATCTTGCGGCGGCGTTGTACTCGGCGGAGAAGCTGGACCTGCTGGAGCGGCGCTTTTTGGCGTTTCACGTTTCCGGCGGCACTACGGAAGCGCTTTTGGTCACACCCGGGGAGGACGGCATGCCCCAGGTGTCTTTGGCGGCCAGGTCTCTGGACCTGAAAGCCGGACAGGCGGTGGACCGGGTGGGCGTAATGCTGGGACTGCCCTTTCCCTGCGGTCCGGCGCTGGAACAGCTGGCTTTGCAGTGGGAGGGGAAGGTCACCTACCGGCCTGTGCTGAAAGGGGCCGACTGCTCCCTTTCCGGCATTGAGAACCAGTGCAGGGCGCTGCTGGATAAGGGAGAGCCGCCGGAGGAGATCGCCCGGCACTGCCTGGAGGCCATAGCCTTGGTGCTGGACAGGATGTGTGAAACCCTCCTGGAGGAGCTGGGGGATCTTCCGGTGGTGTTCTCCGGGGGCGTGTGCTCCAACTCCCTGCTGCGCCGGCGGCTGAGCAGCAAGTACGGCGGGTATTTCGCCGCGCCGGAATTTTCCTCCGACAACGGGGCGGGCGCGGCGGTTCTGGCGTGGAGAAAGAGGGGTGTCCAATGAGAACGGGTGCGCTTACGGTTTCCCAAGTGAATTTCTTCCTCAAGTCCTTAATTGACGGGGACGGACGGCTGCAGAATGTGCTGGTCTCCGGGGAGATCTCCAACTTTACCGACCACTACCGGTCCGGGCACCTGTATTTTTCCCTGAAGGACGAGAAGTCGGTGCTGAAGGCCGTGATGTTCGCCTCGGCGGCGCGGCGTTTGAAATTTCATCCCCGGGACGGCATGAAGGTGCTGGTGCGGGGAAGAATTTCTGTGTACGAGCCCTCGGGGCAGTATCAGCTTTACGCCGAGGACATGCAGCCGGAAGGGGTGGGGGCCCTGAGCCTTGCCTTCCAGCAGCTGAAGGAGCGCTTGGAGGAGGAGGGTTTGTTCCTCCAGGAGCACAAGCGGCCCATCCCCGCCTACCCGGAGCGCATTGGGGTGATCACCTCTCCCACAGGGGCAGCGGTGCGGGACATTTTGCAGATCACCGCCCGGCGCTGGCCTTTGGCGAAGATTGTGCTGGCGCCTGTGCTGGTCCAGGGAGAGCAGGCCCCGGGACAGATTGTGGATGCCCTGAGGGAGATGGACCGTCAAAAGGCCTGTGATGTCATCATCCTGGGCAGGGGCGGCGGCTCCCTGGAGGACCTGTGGGCCTTTAACGAGGAAGCGGTGGCCAGGGCCGTGTTTGCCTGTTCCATTCCGGTGGTGTCCGCCGTGGGCCACGAGACGGATTTCACCATCTGCGACTTTGTGGCGGACCTGCGGGCGCCCACTCCCAGCGCGGCGGCGGAGCTGTGCACCCCCGACTGGCGGGAGCAGCTCTCCCAAGTGGAAAGCTGTCAGCGGTATTTTCGAGAGAAGGGCCCCAAGCTGGTGGAGTATCTCCGGCAGAGCCTGGATCTGCTGGTGCAGGATTCCCCTTTGGCTTCCCCTCAGGAGTTTCTCCTTCCCCGGAGAGAAGCGGTGTACCGCCTTTCAGAAGGTCTGGAGCAGGGGCTTCAGCGGCGGCTGGAGAGGGAACAAAGGCGTCTGGCGGTGCTTTCCGGCACCCTGGACGCCCTGAGCCCGCTCAAGGTGCTTTCCCGTGGCTACGCAGTGGTGACAGGAGAGCGGGGCGTGCTGCGGAAGGCTTCGGACGCGTCTGGGGGAGACCGGGTTACCATCCGCCTGGGAGAGGGTTCGCTGTCCGCGGAGATTTTGGATAAGGGGGAATGAGCCATGGCGGCGAAAAAATTGAAATTTGAAGAGGCCATGAGCCGGCTTCAGGAGATTGTGGAGAAGCTGGAGAGCGGGGAGGAGTCCCTGGAAAACTCCATGAAGCTGTTTGAAGAGGGCGCCAAGCTCTCTGCCCAATGCTACGAACTGCTGGATAAAGCCGAACAGCAGGTGACGGAACTGACAAAGATCAGCCAGGAGGAACGCCATGAAGGAGAACTTTGACAACTATCTGGCCCTGGTGGAGCAGGCACTGGAAAGGGCGCTGCCCGCCGGGGACTCCCATTCCCGCACCGCCCCGGTGGAGGAGTCCATGAGGTACAGCCTGCTTTTGGGGGGCAAACGGATTCGCCCGGTGCTCACCCTGGCGTTCTGCCGCTTGTGCGGGGGCGAGCCGGAAAGGGCCCTGCCCTTTGCCTGCGCCGTGGAGATGGTCCACACCTATTCTCTCATCCACGACGACCTGCCCTGCATGGACGACGACGACCTGCGCCGTGGAAAGCCTGCCAACCACAAGGTGTTTGGGGAGGCCATGGCCCTGCTGGCAGGGGACGGGCTTCTCACCAAAGCCTTTGAGACAGCGCTGGCTTTTACCGGCCCCAGCGGGGACGCCGTCCGGGGGGCGGCCATTCTGGCCCGGTGCGCCGGCGCCGCCGGGATGGTGGGTGGCCAGTGCATCGACCTGGACTCGGAGGGAAAGGACGTGGACCTGGACCTTCTGCGGGAGATGGACGAGGGCAAAACGGTGGCTCTCATTTCCGCTGCCTGCCAAATGGGTTGCGCCGCGGCGGGAGCCGGGGAAGAGGCCCTGGAAAACGCCAGGCGATACGCCCAGGGCATTGGCATGGCCTTTCAGATTCGTGACGATATTCTGGATGTGCTGGGAGACGCGGCCACTCTGGGAAAGAATGTGGGAATGGACTCCGCTCGGGACAAGCGCAACTACGTGTCCCTTTTAGGGGTGGAGGAAGCCCAAAAGCTGGTGGAGCGCTTTACCGCTCAGGCGGAGGAAGCCCTGGACGCCTTCTCGGGAGATACGTCCTTCCTGGGGGAGCTGGCACGTTCCCTGGCAACCCGGAACAAATGAGGCGTTCTCTTTCCTACACCGTCCCTCCCCAGTGGGATGGGCGGCCGGTGAAGGAGTTCCTCCGGAGGGGCCTGGGGCTTTCCACCCGGGTGCTGGTTAAGCAGAAACAGGCGGACCATGGGCTTCTGAGAAACGGCGCTCCCTGCCGCAGCGTGGATCTGCTTTTTGCAGGGGACAGGCTGGAGCTGCGTCTCCCGGAGGAAACCGCCGCATACCAGCCGGTGGAAGGGCCGTTGGCCATCCTTTGGGAGGACCAGGATTACCTGGTGGTGGACAAGCCTCCCCAGATGCCTGTCCATCCCTCTCCCGGCCACGACTGTGACAGCCTTCTGAACCGGGTGGCCTTTTATTACGAGAAAACTTGTCAGTCCCCGGCGTTTCGACCCTTGTACCGGCTGGACCGGGACACCAGCGGGGCGATTGTCATAGGAAAGCACCGGGTGGCGGCGTCGGCGGCCCGGGTGGAGAAACGGTATTACGCCGTCTGCCAGGGTGTGCTTTCCGGGGAGGGGACTGTGGACCAGTCCATCGGCCTGGCCCCGGGGAGCAAGATCCTCCGCCAGTGCGGGGAGGAGGGGCAGCCTGCCGTCACCCACTGGAAGGCCCTGGCTGCCGCGGAGAACCACACCTTGCTGGAACTTTGCCTGGAAACAGGCCGCACCCATCAGATCCGGGTGCACATGGCCTCTTTGGGGCACCCCCTGGCGGGGGATGACCTGTACGGCGGCTCCCGGGAGAAGCTTTCCCGCCAAGCCCTCCACTGCGGCAGGCTTCTAGTCAGCTGTCCGCCTCTGGGGACGGATCTTTCCGTCGCCTGCCCCTTTCCGCCGGACCTGGTGGAGGCCTTTCCCTGGACGGGGGAGCTCTCTCCCCAGCAGTCCGCCATCGTATCACAAAGGAGTTGATCTTATGCCTGCCTGCTTGACCCATTACTGTTTCGCCCAGCGCGTGCGGGAGGACCGGGAGGAAAAAGCCTCCCTGGATCTCTGCGCCTACACCTGGGGCGCCCAGGGCCCGGACTTCTTTTTCTGCCATCGGTTCCTGCCCGTTTGGAAGGGGGATTCCCTGAGAGAGTACGGGGACCGGCTTCACCGGGAGACCCCTTCCAAGGTGCTGGGCGCCCTGCGTGATTTTCTCAAAGAGCATCCCGACCCGGTGTACCGCTCCTACATAGAGGGGTTTGTGTGCCACTATTCCCTGGACTGCACCGCTCATCCCTACATCAACTGGCTGGCCGGGGAGCTGGCGGCCCAGCGCTCTTGGGAGACTTCCTCCACCATGCACGGGGAGGTGGAGTCCGCCCTGGACGCCATTGTGCTCCGCTCCGAGACCGGCAAACTGCCCTCCGAAGTGCCTCTGGGGAAAATGTTCCCCAAAAACGAGGGGGTGCAGCGGAAAATTGCCCACCTGTACCACCAGGTGTTCCTTTCCCTGTATGGGGAGGATGTGCCGGAGGCCGCCCTGCTTCAGGCCACCAGCGACGCCCACTGGGTGTTTACCCTGGTCACGGACCGCACTGGGCTGAAAAAGCGGGCCTTCGAGCTGATGGAGAAAGGAAAGCCCAGTTCCATTGGCAGTCACCTGGTGCCCCTTACGGAAAACGAAACCATTGACTACGCCAACCTGCAAAACCAGCCCTGGGGCCAGGAGGGTTCCCGCCAGAGCTTTTTCGAGCTGTACGGGGAAGCCGTAGGCGTGGCAGGGAAGATCCTGGGGGATTTTATGGAGGGGGACCTTTCCGCCCTGACAGGGGAAAAACCTTTCGGCTGAAGAAAAAGACAAAGAAAAAGGGCCATTCCCTTTCACGGGAATGGCCCCTCATTTCTTTAGCCGTGGTAATCCGGGAACACAGAGCTTAGACAGCCCGGGTCACTTTGCCGGAACGCAAGCAACGGGTGCAGGCGTACACGCGCTTGGGAGTGCCGTTGACGACAGCCTTCACACGCTTGATGTTGGGCTTCCAAGTCCGGTTGGAACGACGATGGGAGTGGGAAACCTTAATGCCAAAGGACACGTCCTTGCCGCAGAAATCACATTTTGCCATATCTGCACCTCCTTAAAAGCGAAATAACTCCAAATTTGCAACGATAGGAATTATAGCAGATTCCCGGGGGAAATGCAAGTTTTTTTTTAAAAGAATTGAGTTTTTTCCTGAAATAGGGTATAATCCACTATGATAAAGGAGGTGCCCTATGTTTTTCAGCGTGATTCGCAGCCTGCTCAATGGTCAGCAGGTGGATGTTTGGGGCGTGCTCGCCCAAGTGATTTCCGTTGTTTTTGTCATCCTGTGCATTCTGCCCCTTCACGAGTTTGCCCACGGCTGGGTGGCCAACAAGCTGGGCGACCCCACTGCCAAGCTGGAGGGGCGGCTGACGTTTAACCCCCTTGCCAGTGTGGACCCCATTGGCGCGCTGGCGCTGATCCTGTTTGGGTTTGGCTGGGCAAAGCCCGTGCCTGTGGACAGCCGGTACTTTAAAAATCCCCGGAGGGATATGGCCATCACCGCCCTGGCAGGCCCCGTTTCCAACCTGATCGCCGCCCTGGTGGGGGCGTTCCTGGTGGCGCTGATGGAGGCGTTCGCTCCCTACAACGGGGTGACCAGCTTTGTGTTCAACGTGCTCTACTATTACGTGGTGGTCAATATTTCCTTGGCGGTGTTCAACCTGATCCCCATGCCGCCCCTGGACGGCTCCCGGATTGTGGCCGCTTTTCTCAGCAGCCGCGTTCTTTATACCTACTACCGGTATCAGAACGTGTTCGTCATGGTGATGTTTTTCCTGCTGCTTTCCGGCGCTCTCTCCGGACCTTTGGGCACTGCCCAGGGATTTTTCGCCAGGATCATCTTCACGCTGGCGGAAGCCCCCTTCAAGCTGTTTGGGGCGCTGTAAGGTATGGAGAAGCTGGAGTATCATCTGGAGGTGTTCGACGGGCCTCTGGACCTGCTGCTGAACCTGATCGCGAAAAACAAGCTGGACATTTACGATATCCCCATCGCGGACCTGCTGGACCAGTACCTGGAACAGATCGCCCTGATGCGGGAGGAGAACATGGACGTGGCCAGCGAGTTTCTGGAAATGGCAGCCCGGCTGGTGCAGATCAAGGCGGCGTCCCTGCTGCCCCGCCACGAGGAGGAAGAGGACCCTCGGGCGGAGCTTACCGGAGAGCTGCTGGAGTACGAGCAGTGCAAGAAGGCCGCCGCGAAGCTGGCGCAGCAGTGCACCTTCGACCTGTTGACCCGCCCCGCGGAGCCGCTGCCTGTGGACACCACCTACAAGCGGGTCCACGACCCCAGGGAGATTGCCCAGGCCCTGGTTTCTGCCTGGGGGAAGGGCAGAAGCATGCTGCCGCCCAAGCCGGAGAATTTCTCGGCGCTGGTGTCCCGGAAGATTGTGTCGGTGGCGTCCCAGGCCATTGGAATTCTGCGGCGTCTTTGGAAGAAAAAAACCATGTCCTACAAGTCCCTTTTTGCCGGAATGAGCGACCGCTCCCAAAGGGTGGCCGCCTTTTTGGCGGTGCTGGAGCTGGTGAAGAACCGACGCCTGCGGGTGGAAGGCGAAGGGGAGGACAGTGAAGTGAAACTGTTGGATTGGGGGGAGAAACACTGAAGCAGGAAGAACTGATGGGCAGGACGGAGGCCATTCTGTTTGCCGGCGGCGAGCCTGTCTCCCTGGAGCGGATTGCCCAGGTGCTGGGGGTGCGCACCCCGGTGATCGAGCAGATGGTGTCTGCCCTCCAGGAAAAATACAACACCCCCACCAGCGGCGTCCATTTGCTGCGGCTGGGAGGGAGCGCCCAGTTCTGCACCAACCCCGCCTTTGTGGAGCCGGTGCGGGAAGTGCTGGACCTGAAACGAAACACGCCCCTGTCTCAGGCGGCCATGGAGGTGTTGGCGGTGGTGGCCTACAATCAGCCTGTGACCAAAGCCTTTGTGGAGCAGGTGCGGGGTGTGGACTGCTCCGGCGTCATCGGCAGCCTGATGCAGAAGGACCTATTGGAAGAGCGGGGCCGTTTGGAACTGCCCGGAAGGCCCTTGCTGTACGGCACCACAGAGACCTTCCTGCGGTGCTTCCAGCTTTCCTCCATCGAGGAGCTTCCCCCGCCGCCCCAGGGGGAAGAAGAGGAATCCGCCGGGCCGGAAGGCCAGCTCACCTTTTAGAAAGGCGGTGAGGCCATGATCCCACT
>CALWCD010000033.1 GCA_944376265.1 uncultured Clostridia bacterium
AGCTCCACGGAGTAGCGCCACATCTGCTCGTACCACTTCATGGAGTCCTCGGGCTTGCAGACCACCACCATCTCCTGCTTTTCAAACTGGTGGATGCGGTACACGCCCCGCTCCTCAATGCCGTGGGCCCCCTTCTCCTTGCGGAAGCAGGGGGAGTAGCTGGTGAGGGTCTGGGGCAGGGCCTCCTCGGGAAGGATGGTGTCGATGAACTTGCCGATCATGGAGTGCTCGCTGGTGCCGATCAGGTACAGGTCCTCTCCCTCGATCTTGTACATCATGTTCTCCATTTCAGAGAAGCTCATCACGCCGGTGACCACGTCGGAGCGGATCATGAAGGGGGGCACGCAGTAGGTGAAGCCCTTGTCGATCATGAAGTCCCGGGCGTAGGACAGAATGGCGGAGTGGAGCCGGGCAATGTCCCCCATCAGGTAGTAGAAGCCGTTGCCGCTGGTTCTCCGGGCGCTGTCCAGGTCAATGCCGTGGAACCGCTCCATAATCTCCGTGTGGTAGGGCACCTCGAAGTCCGGCACCACAGCCTCGCCAAAGCGCTGGACTTCCACGTTCTCGCTGTCGTCCCTGCCGATGGGCACGGAGGGGTCGATGATGTTGGGGATGACCATCATCCGCTTGCGGATCTCCTGGGTCATCTCCTCCTCTTTGCGCTCCATGTCCTCCAGTTCCCCGGCGATGGCCTGGACCTGCTTCTTCACTTCCATGGCCTCGTCCTTTTTGCCTTGGCTCATCAGCTTGCCAATCTCCTTGCTGATGGTGTTGCGCTGCTGCCGCAGCTCATCGCCCCGGGCCTTGGAAGCCCGGAACTGGGCGTCCAGTTCCAGCACCTCGTCCACCAGGACCAGTTTCTCGTCCTGGAATTTCTTCTTGATGTTTTCCTTGACCAGGTCCGGGTTGGTACGGACCAGCTTGATATCCAGCATTAGGTAAACCCTCCTAAGTCCCTGAGGACATATGTTGTGAAATGGTACCCGCCGAAGGCGGATGAAAGTTTTGCAGTACGTCCGAAGGACGTACTTGAAATAAGCCGCGAAGCGGCGTATCAACGAAAGTAGGAGAACAGCGAAGCGCCTTCTCCGGCCGTCGAAATGGCATTTTCAAAATTGTGCGCAGCTCCATAGCTTTGGATAGAGAAACACAAAGCCGTTGAAAACAAGCCCCGTAAACAAGGGCCCGACCCTCCTGCTCCCATTTTGCCAAGAAGTGCGAAGCCTTTCCAGCACTTTTCCCATTATTGGGAATATGGGGCTCATGGCCGAGGCTTGTGCTGGTGGGCCGCGCCTTGGCCTATGCGCTGCGCGCCGTGCGGCCTGCGGCGCTGTTTTTTTGCGGCTGCGCCGGTTTTAGGTCGCGAGACTCTGTCTCGCGCACTGCGGCCTTTGAAAAGGCCGGCGAAACTTTTACCCCGCTTCGCGGATTTCCTTAGTTCATGTGCAGGTCGTGGAGCAGGTTCTGCAAGTCCTCTTCCCCGTAAAACTCAATCTGCAGGGTGCCCTTTTTCTTGGTGCCGGCCACCTTCACCTTCCGGTTCAGGTATTCCCCCACCGCCAGCTGGGCTTCCTCGAAGTACTGGTTCTTCTGGGGAGTTTTGGCCAGAGCTTCCTTCTGTTCGTTCAGCCGTTTGGCCAGGGCTTCCAGCTCCCGCACCGACGCGCCCTCTTTGGCCCGCTCGGCCCCCAGCCGCATGCCCTCCTCGGTTTTGAAGCTGAGCAGCGTTCGGGCATGTCCCGCGGTGATCTCTCCCCGCTCCAGCATCTCCTGGATATCCTCCGGCAGATTCAGCAGCCGCAGGGCGTTGGTGATGGCCGGGCGGCTTTTGCCCACCGCCTGGCTCACCTCTTCCTGGGTGAAGTCCTGGGCTTCGATCAAGGTGCGGTAGCCCCGGGCCTCCTCCAAAGGGGTCAGGTCCTCCCGCTGCAGGTTTTCAATCAGGGCGAAGAGCATTTCCTCCGCGTCGCTCATCTCCCGGATCACGGCGGGGACCTCCGTCAGCCCTGCCATCCGGGCGGCGCGCCACCGCCGCTCTCCCGCCACAATCCGGTAACCGCCGGTCATCATGGGCCGCAGCAGCAGGGGCTGGAGCACGCCGTGCTGGGAGATGGAATCCGCCAGCTCCGAGAGGGCTTCGCTGTCGAACTCCTTCCGGGGCTGGTCCCGGTTGGGCTCGATCTCCCCGATGCGCACGTTCACGGCGCCTTCGGTGGTCTCCGCGGTATTTTCGGCAAAGATGGCGTCCAGGCCCTTGCCGAGTCCTCGTTTCTTCAATGGATGTCCCCCTTTATCGGTCGTTTTTCAGGATCTCCGCCGCCAGCTCCCCATAGGCCTGGGCCCCACGGGAGCTCCGGTCGTAGTACAGCACGGGCTGGCCGAAGCCCGGGGCTTCCGAAAGCCGCACCGTGCGGGGAATGACGGTCTTGAATACTTTCCGGGGGAAGTACTTCTTTACTTCCTCCACCACCTGCTGGGTCAGGTTCAGCCGGCCGTCGTACATGGTCAGCAGCACACCTTCAATGTCCAGCAGGTCGTTATACTGGCGCTTTACCCGGCGGACGGTGTTCATCAGCTGGGAAAGCCCCTCCAAAGCGTAATACTCACACTGTATGGGAATGAGAATGGTGTCCGCCGCTGTCAGGGCGTTGGTGGTGATCAGCCCCAAGGACGGGGGACAGTCGATGAACAGGTAGTCGTACTCTCCCCGCAGGGACGCCAGGGCGTTTTTCAAAATGGCTTCCCGGCTTTCCAGGGAAGCCAGCTCCAGCTCCGCCGCCGCCAAGTCCATGTGAGAGGGCAGCAGCGTCAGGTTTTTAAACTCTGTTTTCACCAGAGCCTCCTTGGCCTTGGCCCCCCCGATGAGCACCTCGTACACGCTCACCCGGCAGTCCCGGCGGTCCACCCCCACCCCGGAGGTGGTGTTGCCCTGGGGATCCGTGTCCACCAGCAGCACCCGCTTGCCCTTGTCTCCCAGGGCAGCGGCCAGGTTCACGGCGGTGGTGGTCTTTCCCACGCCGCCCTTCTGGTTCGCCACAGCTATGATCTTTCCCATTTGCCGCTCCATCCTCCCTTTGGTCATCTTTCACGATCGTGTTTTATTTTACCACAACTACCCTTGAAAGGAAAGTCCAAGCCTCTCTTTTCCCAAACTTTTTACGGATGTTTCACATGAAACATTCCGCAGCTTCTTGTCAAGAACAGAGACTCCCGCACAGCGAAAAGACGACCTGGAATATCCCAGTCGTCTTTCCTGTGGGAATTTTGAAAGAAATACGCCGTCCTTCGGCCGGCGCAAGAGAAAACGGCCCGGTGTTGCCCGGGCCGTTCTCTCTGTGGGAAATGAATAAGGGAATGGGTTAAACTTGTACTCTGTGTGATTTGGGAATGCGCACCGTGCACTCGATATAGTCCTCGGTCTCCCGCCGTTCCGACTGGGCCTGGATGCCGGCGGTTTTCATGGCGTCCACGGCGTGGTCGATGGTGTTGATGAACAGCCGGATATCCTTGGCCACAAAGGTGCGCTTCGGTTTGGGGCCTGTCCCCTTGGGCCGGATGGCCGCCTCCACCAGCTCCTCGGTCTGGGACACATTCAGCCGCCGCTCCCCCACGGTTTGGAGGAGTTTCTGCCGGGCTGCCAGATCGTCCACCCGGACCAGTGCCCGGGCGTGGCGCTCGGTGAGCTTGTACTCCAGGATCTGGCTCTGTTCCTGGGAGGAGAGCTTTAAGAGCCGCAGCTTGTTGGCCAGGTAGGACTGGCTGATGCCCAGCCGTTTGGCAGCCTCCTCCTGGGTGATGTGCCACTCACGCAGCAGGTTTACCAGGGCGTTGGCCTCCTCGAACATGTCCAGGTCCTGGCGCTGGAGGTTTTCCAGCAGGGCCAGCACGGCGCTGTCCTGAGGGGCGCAGTCCGCCACCAGGGCGGGAATCTCCCGAAAGCCTGCCAGCTTGCAGGCCCGCAGCCGCCGTTCCCCGGCGATGAGGTAATACACCCCGTTTTCCCGGCGGACCGTTACCGGCTGGAGCAGCCCGTTCTCCCGGATGCTCTGGGCCAATGCCTCCAGCTCCTCCTGGGAGAATACCTTCCGGGGCTGGGAGGGATTGGGATGGACGCGGTCAATGGGCAGCCTGGTCAATTTCAGCTTGTCCTTGAAAAACATGTGCCGCGCCTCCCTTTCGTGATAGATTCTACCACGGGGGAGCCACGGCATTTGTTGTTTCCTGTCGGCTGGAAAAAATTTTACAGGTATTTCTTGAAGCCCTTCACTTCGGAGAAGCCCAGGGCCTGGTAGAACTTGTGGGCGCCGGTGCGGTTCAGGCCGGAAGCCAGAATCTCGTAGTGGCAGTCCCACTCCTCTTTGGCCCACCGCTCAATGGCCTCAAACATCCTCCGTCCCACGCCTTTGCCCTGGTAGCTTTCCAGCACCGCCACGTTCTCCACCAGGAGAATGGGCCGGCAGGTGTCGCAGATGTCCTCAAACACCACCCCGAACAGGCTGCCGCAGAGGGTGCCCGTCTCCTGGTCCACCGCCACCATCAGGTACTTCTGAGGGTCGGCGTCGATCTTTTTCAGCAGTTTTTTCACGGTCTCCCGGTCTCCCGCGGCGTCGCTGATCACCAGCATCACCTGGTCCAGGCCGTCCAGGTCCCGCTCCTCCGCTTTCCGAATGGTCAGTTCCATGGTTTTCTCCTCCTTACAGTGGATGTTTCAAAATGGTTCCCCCGTGGCGGGGATAGCCTTTCGGGGTGAACCGGAGCTTCTGGGCGATGACCAGGTTCCGCTCCTCCCCGCCGGGCAGGGTGAGGGCCATGACCTCCGGCTCCCCTGCTCCCAGGATGTCCAGGGCGCTTTCCGCTTCCTCCAGTTCCTGGGCGGCCCCCGGCCCCTTCATGGCGATGAAATACCCCTTCATCTTCACCAGGGGCAAACAGTACTCCGCCAGCACGTTCAAGGGAGCCACCGCCCGGGCTGTTGCCAGGTCGTACCGTTCCCGCATGGTCTTGTCCAGGCCGGCCTCCTCCGCCCGCTTGTGGACCCGCCGGGCGGAAAGCTTCAAGGCAGTGCACACCTCTCCCAGGAAGTTCAGCCGCTTCATGGTGCCGTCCAGCAAAGTCAGGTCCACGTCGGGCCGAAGGATCTTCAGGGGGATGCCGGGAAAGCCTGCTCCCGTTCCCACGTCGATCACCTTGGCCCCCTGCTTCAGCTTTTTCCACAACAGCAGGGTCATGCTGTCTAAAAAGTGCTTCTCCACCACCTGGTCCGGCTCTGTGATGGAGGTGAGGTTGATCTTCTCGTTCCACTCCAGCAGCAGCTCCATGTAGGTCTGGAACTGCTGGGCCTGTTCCAGGGTCACTTTCATTCCCAGCTCCTTGGCCTGGCTTGTAAGGGTCTCTCGGATGTCCGTCATGCCTGGGCACCTCCTTGGTTGTGTTGTTCCCGCTCTTTGGCGGAAAGCCAGATGAGCAGCACGGAGATGTCCGCCGGGCTCACCCCGGAGATCCGTCCCGCCTGGCCGATGTTTTCCGGCTTCACCTTGTTCAGCTTCTCTCCCGCCTCCAGCCGCAGCCCCTTAATCTGGGAATAGTCCACGTCCTGGGGCAGGCGCTTCCGCTCCAGCCGCCGGGCCTCCTCAATGTCCGCCAGCTGGCGCTTGATGTACCCCTCGTACTTAAGCTGGATTTCCACGTCCTGGAACACCGCCTCCGGGTAGCGGGGACGGTCCTTGTCCACGGGGGTCAGGTCCCGGTAGGTGATCTGGGGACGCTTCAGCAAACCGGCCAGCTTGGCCCCGGTGGAAAGGGGAGATGTTCCACGTGAAACAAGCAGGTCGTTTAGCTCCTGGGAAGGGGCCAGGGTGGTGGTCTGGGCCCGTTTCAGCTCCGCCTGAAGCTGGGCCTGCTTCTCCTGGAACTTCTCCCACCGCCTGTCGGAGATGAGCCCCAGCTGCCGGCCGTAGGGGGTAAGCCGCTGGTCCGCGTTGTCCTGGCGGAGCACCAGACGGTATTCGGACCGGGAGGTCATCATTCGGTAGGGGTCGCTGGCGCCCTTGGTAATCAGGTCGTCAATGAGGGTGCCTATGTAGGAGCTTGCCCGGTCCAGCACAAACCGCTCCTTCCCCTGGACCTTCAAGGCGGCGTTGATTCCGGCAATCAGCCCCTGGGCGGCTGCCTCTTCATAGCCGGAGCTGCCGTTGAACTGTCCCGCTCCGTAAAGCCCCGGCCAGTCCCGGAACTCCAAGGTGGCAGAAAGCTGCAGGGGGTCGCAGCAGTCGTACTCAATGGCGTAGGCGGTGCGCATAATCTCCACATGCTCCAACCCGGGGATGGTGTGGTAGAAGTCCAGCTGCACGTCCTCCGGCAGGGAGGAGCTCATGCCCTGGAGGTACATCTCCTCCGTGTCCAGGCCGCAGGGCTCGATGAACAGCTGATGCCGGGGCTTGTCCGGGAAGCGCACCACCTTGTCCTCGATGCTGGGGCAGTACCGAGGCCCAATGCCCTCGATCTGCCCGCCGTACAGGGGCGACCGGTGGATGTTCTCCAGAATCACCTGCTTGGTGGCGTCGTTAGTCCAACTCACGTGGCAGACCGCCTTGTTGGTGAGGGGCTCCGCCGTGTCGTAGGAGAAGGGCACCACCGGCTGGTCCCCCTCCTGGACCTCTAGACCGGAAAAGTCAATGGAGGATTTCAGCACCCGGGCAGGGGTGCCTGTCTTGAACCGGCGCAGGGAGATGCCCAGACGCTCTAAAGCGTCGGGGAGGTAGGCCGCGGGGAACATGCCGTCGGGGCCGCTCTCGTAGGACACGTCACCCACAAAGACCTTGCCCCCCAGGAAGGTGCCCGTGGCAAGAATCACCGCCTTGGCGTGGTACACCGCCTCCAGCCGGGAGGTGAGAAGCCATTCCCCCTCACCCTGCTCCAGGTCCACGATCTCCCCCTGGCGCAGGGTCAGGTTGGGGCAGGTCTCCAGCTTGTGCTTCATCAGCTGGGCGTAGTGGTTCCGGTCGATCTGGGCCCGCAGGGAGTGGACCGCCGGCCCTTTGCCCAGGTTGAGCATTCTGCTCTGGATGGTGCAGGCGTCGGCAGTCTTGCCCATTTCCCCGCCCAGGGCGTCGATCTCCCGCACCAAATGTCCCTTGGCGGTGCCGCCAATACTGGGGTTGCAGGGGCAGTTGCCCACGGCGTCCAGATTGATGGTGAACACAATGGTGGAGCAGCCAAGACGAGCGGCGGCCAAACCGGCTTCAATCCCGGCATGACCGGCGCCAATGACAGCCACATCGTAGGAAGCGGCATGGTATTTCATAGAAAAAACCTCCCAACGCCGAAGGCGGATAAAAGTTTAGGTCCAGCCTTTTCAAAGGCTGGCAGAGCGCGAGACAGAGTCTCGCGACCTTAATTGCAAACCAAAGGTTTGCTCCCAGAAAAAACAAACGGAGCGGCCGCACGCCGCGCAGCGGATAGGCCGCCCCGCCAGCCCTCCCTCACTCATTCTCCCCCAGGCCGGGGAACTGAAAGCCCAAAGGGACCGCCTTCCATGGTTTCCGGTGAGTTTTATGGGAGCGGTCCGGGCCCTTGTTCACGGGCCTTTGGCCCGGTATGACAACGGCCCTGGTTTCTTTTTTTGGCAAACCTTTTGGTTTGCCTTTAGGACCTTGGGGCGTTGCCCCAAACCCCACAAACTTTTTGAAAAAAGTTTGATCAAAAACTTTTACGCCGCTTCGCGGTTTTCTTATTTCCCCACACAGAACTCCTCAAACACCCGGTCCACGATCTCCTCGCTCACCTGCTCCCCCGTCAGCGCCGACAAGGCCAGCAGTGCGTCCTCCACGCAGACGGTCACCGCGTCCCAGGTCATGCCGGAGAGCAGCGCCTGCTCCCCTTCCTCCAGGCTTTCCAGCGCCCGCTGAGCGTCCCCTCTCTGGCGCTGGGTGAACAGCACGCCCTCCTGGGGGTGAAAGTCTTTGGTGTCCAGAATTTCGGACAGTGCTTGTTCCAGGTCCTCCAATCCCTCCCCGCTGGCGGCGGAGAGGAACACGGTCTTTTCAAAGCGGCTCCGGATCTCCTCCACGGCCATCACCGTGGGCAGGTCCGTCTTGTTCACCACGGCAATGGAGGGCACGCTCTTCAGGGAATCCATCAGCTCCCGGTCCTCCTTGGTCAACTCCTGGGAGGAGTCGAACACCGCCAGCACCAGCTGGGCGGTCTCCAGCCGTTTCCGGGCCGCCGCCACCCCAATGCTCTCCACCGGGTCCTGGGTGTCCCGCAGCCCAGCGGTGTCCGCCAGCCGCAGGGGGACTCCCGCCAGCATCACCGTGTCCTCCACCACGTCCCGGGTGGTGCCGGCGTACTGGGTGACAATAGACCGCTCGCAGCCGGAGAGCAGGTTCATCAGGGTGGACTTCCCCGCGTTGGGCCGCCCCGCAATAACGGTCACCAACCCTTCCCGGTACATCCTGCCCCGCTCAAAATCCCCCAGCAGCTGCCGGAGTGCCTCCTCTCCCTGACGGATGCCCTTGAGGAGTTCTTCCTCCTCCACCTCCGGCACGTCCTCCTCGGGGAAGTCGGCCCAGGCGGCCAGGTGGCTGGCCTGGGTGAAAAGCCCCGCCTTCACCTGCTGGATCTTCCGGGACAACACCCCGGAGCTGCCAGCCTGGGCAGCTTTCATGGCCTGCTCCCCGCTGGCCCCGATGATGCCCATAACCGCCTCCGCCTGGGCCAGGTCCACCTTCCCGTTGAGGAAGGCCCGCCGGGTAAACTCTCCCGGACCGGCAGGGGAGGCCCCGGCGTCCAGCACGGCTTGGAGCAGCCGCTTTGTCACGTACAGCCCCCCGTGGCAGGAGAGCTCCACCACGTCCTCCCCTGTGTAGCTTTTGGGACCCCGAAACACCAGGGCCACCACGTCGTCCAGCTTTTCCCCGGCAGCGGTGTAGGCCCCTCCCAGCTGGGCGGTGTAGCCTTTCATCTCCCGGGTGGGAACTTGGCGCACTCCCCGGAACACCTGGTCCGCCACGGCAAAAGCGTCCCGGCCGGAGATGCGCACAATGCCAATCCCTCCCGGCGCCGGGGCGGTGGAGATGGCGGCGATGGTCTTTTCCATAGGACTTCCCCTTTCCACAATCACAGTGAAAAACGTGCAAAAATGGGGCCGCCTTCCCGGCCGCCCCATTGCATGCTTATTTCTTTTCGATCCGCCCGTAGATGGGAGTATTGGGATCGTCGGACTTGGGTCCCTCCGCCCTGGGCTTGGGATCGGGCCGGTTCCGGTCGTTCCGGGGACGGCGGTTTCTGTCGTTGTAGCCTCCTCGGCCACGGCCGTTCCGGTCGTTCCTGCCGCCGCGGCGGTCGTTCCGCCGGGGCTGGGGACGCTCCCCGCCTTCCGGCCCAATGACCACATGACGGCCCTGGTCCACGCCTTCGCTCCAGGACTTGGCCCCGGGCACGGTCTGCACCGCCGTGTGGATAATCCGCCGCTCGTAGGGGTTCATGGGCTCCAGAGAGGAGTTCCGGCCGGTTTTCACCGCCCGGGCAGCCATCTTCTTGCCCAGGGACTCCAGGGTTTCCCTCCGCTTCTCCCGGTAGTTGCCCACGTCCAGGGTCACCCGGAAATAGGAGCCGTCCACGTGGTTGGCCACCAGGGAGGCCAGATACTGCAGGGCGTCCAGGGTCTCGCCCCGGTGGCCGATGATAAACCCGATATCCTCTCCGGAGAGGACCAGCGCGGCGCCGCCCTCTTCCTTCTGGATCTCCACGGTGGCGCCGGGGAGGCCCATCTCCCGCAGCACGCTCACCAGATAATCCGCCGCCTCCTGGGCGGGGTCGTCTTTTTCCTCAATGTAGGCCCGCACTTTCGCCGGGCTGCCGCCGAACAAACCGAAGGTCTTTTTCTGGGGCATCTCCAAGATCTCAAATTCCGCGTCGGTGGTGTCCACGCCCAGTTCCCGGCAGGCGTTGGCAAACGCGATCTCTACGGTATCGCCCTTGGCAATGGCTTCTCGAATCATAACGCTAACCTTCCTTTCGGTTCACTTTTTCGTGCCCATATAGTCGCTGGAATTTCCAGAATTCCCCGAACCGCTCTTCTTTTTCTTGCCGCCCTGCTTCTTGCCGGAGGTCTTTTCCTGCTTCTGCTGCTGGGGGGCTGCCGCCAGCCGGTCGGCAATTTCCTTCTGGGCTGCGGGGGACAAAGGCTGCACCTTGGCTTCCGCCAGCTCCAGGGTCACGGCCCGCTGGGCCTCCGACCGGGCGATCATGTGGTTGACGCTGAAATACTTGTTGGTGACCAGGGTCTGGGCAAAGCTGGTGACGGAAGAAATCACCCAGTACAGGCCCACGGCGGTGGGCATAATCCAGGCCCAGTAAACGCTGATAAGAGGCAGCACGTACATCATGGCCTTCATGCAGCCGGGCTGAGTCTGGCCGGTGGTCATCTTCTGGGTGTGGGTCATGTAGAACTGGAACCCGAAGCTGGAGATCAGGGACAGGGCGGGGATCACCCACAGGAAGGTGAGGAAATCGGAGCCCTGGGGGGTGGCCAGAAGATCCAGCCCCAAAAACTTGAACCCGCTGGCGAAGGACCCGATCTTGTCCAGGTCCTCAGCGGTAAACATGGTCAAATGGTCCCGCAGGGCGTCGAAGTTGCGGATCACTTCCATCTCGGAGTAGATGCCGCTGGAGGTCATGGTGGACACCATGCCGGGAATGCGGCCCACAAAATCCGTGGCGGCCTGAATGCGGTCCGACGCAATGTGCAGGGTGTTGGACAGGGGCATGATCACCGAGTAGTAAATGCCCAGCATAATAGGGAAGGGAATCAGGGTGGTCAGGCACCCGGCGCCGGGATTGACGCCCTCCTTCTCGTAGAGCTTTGCCAGCTCCTCGTTGTACTTCTGCTTGTTGTTGCCGTAGATCTTCTGCAGCTCTTTCTGCTTCTCCGCCATCTTCGACTGGGAGGCCATGCTCCTCTGCTGCTTGATGGAGAAGGGGAACAGCACCACTTTGATGATAATGGTAAAGAAAATGATAGCCACGCCGTAGTTGTGGAAGATGTTGTACAGAAACCACAGCAGGTAGCCCAGAATGCTTCCGAAGAAATTGAAAATCGCCATCATAACGAATGTTACGCTCCTCTTTTAGCCCGATCTGGCTTACTTCTTCTTGCTCTTTTTTTCGGGGACCGGGTCGTAACCGCCCCGGCTCCAGGGGTTGCAGCGCAGAATGCGCCAAAGGGTCAGAATGCCCCCCTTAAACGCCCCAAACCGCTCGATGGCCTCCAGACCGTACTGGGAGCAGGTGGGGATGTACCTGCACATGGCAGGCTTGCGGGGAGAGATGGCCGCCCGGTAAAACCGGATGAGCCACAGCAGCACCCGCTTCAAGGCTTGTCCTCCCTGAGAAGGCCGGCGGCGGAAAGCTGCCGCTCCAAATGGCGGGCCACTTCCGTGCTTTTCACATGGGGAGTCCTGCCCCGGGCTACCAGCACCAGGTCAAACCCTGGCTTCACCCGGGACATCAGTCCCCGATAGGCCTCCCGGATCACCCGGCGGGACCGGTTGCGCTCTACAGCGTTGCCGATCTTCTTGCTGGTGGTAATGCCCACCCGCACGTTTTTGGTGCGGTTTTTCAGCGCGTACACCACCACCACAGGGGTGACAAAGCTTTTGCCTCTCGAGTAGATCCGCCGGAAGTCGTTATTCCGGCAAATGGGAACGATCTTCTCCATGAAACAAAAGCCCCCCTTTCCCGCCATGTTCCCCAAAGGGACGCAAAACAAAGAAAGGCCACGCTAAGGTGACCTTTGAAGCGTCATCAATAGGTAAGACGCGCTCTGCCTTTTGCCCTGCGGCGTGCAAGTACCTTGCGACCGTTTCTGTCAGACATTCTCTTCCGGAACCCATGCTCCTTCTTTCTGTGGAGCTTCTTGGGCTGATACGTTCTCAGCATACAAAAACCCTCCTTTCGAGGTTCTATCCCTTGCGAGAAATTATTATACCTTAAAGCCTGCGCTTATGTCAACACCATTTTTACAAGGTTTTTCGGGCCCTGAGAAGTTTTTTTCCAACTTTTTTTGGAAAAGTTGTCTTTTGGAGGACAACAAACAGCAGATTTTCAGGGGATAGTAAAGGGGACCACTAGGTCTTGTGCTTTTTTTAGTCTGAAAAACCGCGCAGCGGGAGGGGGAAAAAAATTTGAAAAAGAACGGGAACTATGGTATACTTTCTTTTGAATATCGACCTTTTGCGGAACGGTATCAAAAGGGAAAACTAAGGGAATGGGAGCGGGAAAGCCCGCCGAAAGCCGCGTTTACTTGGAGGGGGATCAATTTGGATTCATTCGATCAGGCTTGGGAGCTCATCTGCCAGTACTGCAAATCTAATATTACGGAGGTGGCTTACAACACCTGGTTCAGCCGCTTGAAACCCGTGAGCCTGGACTTCGACCGGGCCACGGCCATGATTGAGGCGCCCAACGAGTTTCACAAACAGACGCTGCTTCGGTGTTACAGCGACCTGCTGAAAGACGCGTTCCAGAACGTGTTTGGGGGAGGCATCTCCTTCCAGATCTGCGTTCACGAGGAGCTGAAGGCCCAGCAGCCGGAGCCGGACCCCTTCGACCAGGGGGACTACGAGCTGAATTTCGACACCTTCGTGGTGGGGCCGTCCAACCGGTTTGCCCACGCCGCCTGCCAGGCGGTGGCGGCCAAGCCTGCTTTGCTGTACAATCCGCTGTTCATCTACGGCAGCTCCGGCCTGGGCAAGACCCACCTGCTCAACGCCGTGGCCAAGGAATTTAAAAAGAACTTCCCGGACCGGTCGGTGATCTACGTGAAATCCGAGGACTTCACCAACGAGATCATCACCGCCATCGGCCAGGGCACCACCCCTGCCTTCCGGGAGAAATACCGCAAGGCGGACCTGTTCCTCATGGACGACATCCAGTTCATTGCGGGAAAGGCCTCTACGGAAGAGGAGTTCTTCCACACCTTCAACACCCTGTACGACGCCAAGAAGCAGATCGTGCTCACCTCGGACCGTCCTCCCCGGGACATTGCCATTCTGGAAGACCGGCTGAAGACCCGCTTCGAGTGGGGTCTTCTGGCGGACGTGCAGCCTCCCGAGTTCGAGACCCGGGTGGCCATTATCGCCCGGAAGGCGGAGAGCCTTCATTTCGAGATTCCGGAGACGGTGTGCGAGTACATCGCCAACAAGCTGAAAAGCAACATCCGCCAGCTGGAGGGCACCGTGAAAAAGCTGCGGGCCTACCACCTGCTGGAGAACAAGCCCATCAACATCGCCACGGCCCAGGCGGCCATCAGCGATATTATCAATAACAGCCAGCCCACCCCTGTCACCGTGGACAAGATCATTGAGGAGGTGGCACGCACCTACGGGGGCATCACTCCCGAGGACATCCGCTCCCAGAAGCGAAACGCCAACATCTCCAAGGCCCGGCAGGTGTCCATGTACATTGTCCGGGAGATCACCCAGATGTCCATGGTGGAGATCGGCCAGACCTTCGGGGGAAGGGACCACTCCACGGTGGTTTACGCCGTGCGCCAGGTGGAGAAGGACCTGAAAAAGGACCCCCACACCAAGGCCATGGTGGACGACATTATCAAGAACATAAGAGACCGCTGACCCTTGCCCTCCCGTTTCCTATTAATATATAGGGCCGGAAGCGGGGGTCCCCTCTCTTTTTTTGGCCGAAAAGTTTTCCACACTTTCTTTCACATTCCCTCCACATCCTTCCACAGGCTGTGGAAAGTGAAAAGTTCTCTCCCCATCCTCCACCGTTTCTCCACAGGGGAGTCTGAAAAACTTTTTGCCCTCAAAGAAAGGCGGATTCTAGGTTTGCGGAGCTTTTCCACAAATTCACAGCCCCTATTACTACTTCTAAATCTTAGATATCATAGAAAGGATAAGAAAGGCCGGACCCTGGTTTCTTTTCCCAACCCGGCCGGAAAGGACGCGCCATGAAATTCACTGTGAATAAAAGCGATATCACCGAGGCCGTTGGCAACATCCAGCGGGCCGTTTCCACCAAAACCTCTATTCCCGCCCTGGAAGGCATTCTGCTGGGGGCAGGAGAAGAGGGGCTGGAGCTGTGCGCCTACGACCTGGAGTTGGGCATCACCACTGTGATCCCCGCCTTTGTCACCGAGCCCGGAAAAGCCGTGCTCAGCGCCAAGATCTTCTCCGACATCGTCCGGAGAACTCCCGCGGAGACCATCACCGTCACCGTGGACGAAAAGAACATGGCCAGCCTGGAAAGCGGCTACAGCCGGTTCTCCATTATCGGCATTCCCGCCCAGGAGTTCCCCGAGCTGCCCAAGCTCACCGACTCCACCCAGTTTTCCATGGCCTCCAGCGTGCTGAAAAGCATGATCCGCCAAACTCTGTTCGCCATTGCGGAAAGCGACGCCAAGCCCATCCATCAGGGCAGCCTGTTCAACCTGGAAAACGGGGTGCTGGACGTGGTCAGCGTGGACGGCTACCGGCTGGCAAAGCGCAGCGAGCCCATGGCCTTCGCCGATGAGCTGAACTTTGTGGTCCCCGGCAAGACCTTGAGCGAAATTTTAAAGCTGCTGAAAGACACCGACGACCCGGTGGAGATCTCCGCGGGACGGCGGCACATCCTCTTTAAAATCGACAACTACACCGTGATTTCCAGCCTGCTGGAAGGGGAATTCCTCAACTACAAGGCGGCCATTCCCCCGGACAGCCAGACGGAAGTGATTTTGAAAACCCGGGAGGCCATTGACAGCGTGGAGCGCGTCTCCCTGCTGATCACCGACCGGCTGAAAAGCCCGGTGCGGTGCATCTTCTCCGACAACCAGGTGAAGCTGAACTGCACCACCTCCATGGGCCGTGCCAGCGACCAGATCGGCGTGGAGATGACCGGCCAGAGCGTGGAGATCGGCTTTAACAACCGGTACCTGCTGGAAGCCCTGCGCAACACCGAGTGCGACGAGGTGAAGATCCAGCTGGGCGGCTCCTTGAGTCCCATGAAAGTGGTGCCCAAGGAAGGGGACAGCTTCCTGTTCCTGGTGCTGCCCGTGCGGCTGAAAAACGAGTGAGGAGGGAGATCTTATGGAACAGATCCCCATTACAACGGAATATATCCGGCTGGATTCCTTTCTCAAGCTCACCGGCCTGGTGGACACCGGCGGCCAGGCCAAGATGCTCATCCAGGAGGGCCGGGTGAAGGTCAACGGGGAGGTGTGCCCTATGCGGGGCAAAAAACTGTACCCCGGGGACAAGGTCTCCCTGGGGGACCGGGAATTCCAAACGGTTCAGGCCGGGTAAGGGCGCTTCTATGGTGGTAAAGCGTTTGGGGTTTCAGAGCTTTCGGAACCTGAAGGACGGGGAACTGTTCCCCTGCAGCGGGGTGAACGTGATCTACGGGGACAACGCCCAGGGAAAGACCAATCTGCTGGAAGGGCTTTGGCTCTTTACGGGAGGCCATTCCTTCCGGGGGGCCAAGGACACGGAGCTTCCCCGGCTGGACCCGGAGACCGGGGAGAACGCCCCTGCCGCCGGCCTGGCCCTGGACTTTTTCAGCGAAGGCCGGGACCAGAAGGCCCAGCTCCGGCTGGAAAACGGCCGCCGCAGCTCGGTGATCAACGGGGTGAAGAAGAAAACAGGCTCCGCCCTGGTGGGCAAGGTCTGTGCCGTGATCTTTTCCCCGGAGCATCTGCTGCTGGTGAAGCAGGGGCCCGCACGGCGCCGGGGCTTTCTGGACGGCGCCCTGTGCCAGCTGCGGCCCGGCTACGCGGGCACGCTGCACCTGTATCAGCGGGCGCTGGCCCAGCGCAACGCCCTTTTGAAGGACATGAGCCGGTTCCCGGAGCTTCGGGACACCCTGGAGGTGTGGGACGCCCGGCTGGCCAAGCTGGGCGTGGCGGTGATGGAGGAGCGCCGCCGGTACGTGGCGAACGTGGCTCCCCTGGCCCGGGACGTGTATGAGGGCATTTCCCGGGGAAAAGAGGAATTGACCCTCACCTACCTGCCTTCCCCCAAGCCCCCGGAGGACTGCTCCCGGGAGGAGTGGGAATCCCTGTTCCTGGAGGAGCTGCGGAAAGCGGAGCGTTCGGACCTGCGGTCCGGGTTCACCTCTGTGGGACCCCACCGGGACGACCTGGAGATCTCCCTTTCGGGGCTGTCCGCCAGGATGTACGGTTCCCAGGGGCAGCAGCGGAGCACGGTGCTGGCCCTGAAGCTGGCGGAGGCGGAAACCCTGTCCCGGCTTTCCGGGGAGACCCCTCTGGTGCTGCTGGACGACGTGATGAGCGAGCTGGACCAAAACCGCCAGGACTACCTGCTGAACCACCTTCACGGCAGGCAGGTGTTTGTCACCTGCTGCAGCCCGGAAACAGTAAGCCTGCAGGAGACGGGAAAACGGTTCCGGGTGGAAGCGGGGGAAGTGTTTGAAGAGACCGTAGGCAAATAAACGGAAGAGGAAACTTAAAAGTTTTCGCAGTACGGCTGAAGGCCGTACTAGCTTTCTTTCAAAAGGCTTGCAGAGCGCGAGGTGTTGGTGCCCGGTGGGCACCGTCCAGCACCGACCGAGCCGGCAGGCGAGACCGGAGTCTCGCGGCCTTGCCCTTAACGGCGAAGCCGTAAAAAAACGCAGGACCAGAGCTGTACGCGGCGCTGCTCCCCCGTGGGGAGCGTCCAGCGCTGACCGAACCGGCAGGTGAGAACCGAAGGGCGATAGGCCCTGGTCCGGACACCTTCCCGAAAAGAAAAACTAGAGCCGCAGGCCGCACGCTGCCGAAGGCAGATAGGCCAAGGCTCGAACGGTCCCCAAAAAGGGAAACCCCGGGAAGCGATGAATCAGTTTATCAGCGGGAACTGGGTTTGCCCGGTCCCCTTGAAAAATAAATCCACAGAACATGGGAGGACCGTGGAAAACGCGTCCGCCCTTTTTCCGCACCGCGGGAGGTCATGATGTACCTGCATCTGGGACAAGATACCATTGTAAACGTTCGTGATATTGTGGGGGTGTTCGACCTGGACAATTCCACCATCTCCCGGCATACCCGGGACTTTCTCTCCAAAGCCCAGCGGGAAGGCCGGGTGGTGAACGTGTCCATGGAGCTGCCCCGGTCCTTCATCGTGTGCCGGACAAACGGCCGGGAGACCGTTTACATCTCCCAGATCTCCACCGCCACCCTGCTGCGCCGGGCCTCCGGCGGCCTGCCGGTGGGCTGGTGAGACCTTCTTTTAGATTACTGGGAAAGGCTGGTTTGGCTATGCAGTATTTCGGAATTCCCCAATGCCCCTATTGCAAAAAACGGGTCAATCTGATCCGCACCTGGTCCCTGAAGCGCCAGGGGGAGTATCAGTGCCCCCGGTGCGGCGGCATCTCCAATATTTTCCTGTCGCCGCTGGTGTACGTGTTTGCCCTGCTGGCGGTGTTTTCCGGCGGCGCCGTGTACTTCTTCCACAAGTTCATTCTGGATGACATCGGCCTGACCACCTGTTTCCAGGTGCTGCTTCCCTTTGCGGTGTTCTTCCTGCTGAGCCTGTTTTTGGTGTACCTGGCAAAGCCGGTGATCAAACGGGTGCCCAGGGAGGAGGCCGGCAGGAAAAAACAGCCCGCCAAGGCCGCTCCTACAGGGGCGAAAACCGGTGTCTCCGGCCAGACCGGCAGAATCTACGCCGACCGGGAGGAGTACCTGCCCCAGAGCGATTACCGCACAGGCCCCTTCCCACAGGAAGCCCCCGTGCAGGCTCCCTCTCCCCAGCCGGTGAGGGAACAGGCCCAGCCCACCGCCGTTATGGCCCAGGAGCCTCCCACCCACCGGGCGGACCAGCTTCCCCCAAGGGGCCAGGCTCAGCGGGCCCCCGCGGCCCAGCGGCGGAGAACCGCCCAGCAGACCGCCGCCCAGAGAAGCGTTTCCTGCCCCGCTCCCTCGGGGGAAGAGCCCACCCAGGCGCGGGTGGCATCCATCCAGGAGGGGACCGGCGAAAGGACGGTGCGTCCGCCCCTGCCCAGAACCCAGCGGCCCCAGTCTGCGGCCCAAGCGCCTGCCCCCCGGCGGACCATCCAGGAGCCCCGGCAGGCTTCCCGGGTGGTGAGCAGCGTGGAGCTGCCCAGTGTGGACGGGGACTTTTTCGCCAAGTACGACGACCCCGCCTACGTGGAGCGGCGGCTGAAAGAGCTTCAGGAAAAGCAGGACCAAGAGAACAGCTAAAGGCGGCCGGGAAAGCCGCCTCCACACCCGGAAACTCCCCGAAAAACGGGGCTTTTCCGGGTTTCTTCTGCAAGGTTTTCCCCGCTTTTTATGTTTACAAAAGAAGTAAAATCTGCTATACTAATATAGAGCGAAAAGAAAATTTTTTATCAGCTGACAAAGTGAAAATGTCGTGATCCCAAGCCCCCGACCCGTCTGGGTTCGTTCCCGCGGGTTTGGGGGCAGGCGTTTTCCTATAGGAGGGTTCTTGCTTGGAAATCAACGAAATGACGGACATGACAAAGTCTGAAAAAGCCTACGACGGCGACCAGATCCAAGTGCTGGAAGGCCTGGAGGCGGTGCGCAAGCGTCCCGGCATGTATATCGGCTCCACCGGCCCCCGGGGCCTGCACCACCTGGTGTACGAGATTGTGGACAACGCCATCGACGAGGCGCTGGCCGGTTTCTGCGACACCATCGACGTGCGGCTGGAGCCGGGGAACATCGTCTACGTTTCCGACAACGGCCGGGGCATCCCTGTGGGCGTCCAGCACAAGACAGGCCTGCCCGCTGTGACGGTGGTGTTCACCATCCTCCACGCCGGCGGCAAGTTCGGCGGGGGCAGCTACAAGGTCTCCGGCGGCCTTCACGGCGTGGGCGCTTCCGTGGTGAACGCCCTGTCCACCTGGCTGGAGGTGGAGGTGGTCCAGGAGGGCATCCTGTACTTCCAGCGGTTTGAGCGTGGCAAGGCGGTGACCCAGCTGGAAAACCGGGGGCCCGTCACCGACGGCCGCACCCGGGGCACGGTGGTCCGGTTCCAGGCGGACCCGGAGATCTTCAAGGAGACCACCGTCTACGAGTACGACGTGCTCCAGAAGCGGCTGCGGGAGCAGGCGTTCTTGAACGCCGGGGTGCACATCCAGCTCACCGACCTGCGTCCTCAGGAGGAGCGTCCCCAGGACGAGCAGGACCGGGAGGTGCCCTACCAGAACAGCTTCCGGTACGAGGGAGGCGTGTCCTCCTTTGTGGAGTACATCAACGCCTCCAAGGATGTGATCCACCCGGACGTGATCCACTTTTCCGCGGTGGCGGAGGACGAGAACTCCACGGCGGAGATCGCCATGCAGTACACCGACTCCTACCAGGAGCAGATTCTCTCCTTCGCCAACAACATTCACACCACCGACGGCGGCACCCACGAGGACGCTTTCAAGCGCACCCTCACCCGGGTGATGAACGACTATGCCCGCAAGTACAATATTCTGAAGGACAGCGACAAGAACCTTTCCGGCGAGGACGTGCGGGAAGGTTTGACCTGCGTTATCAGCGTGAAGCTGAAGGAGGCCCAGTTCGAGGGCCAGACCAAGGCAAAGCTGGGCAACACGGAGATGGGCCCCCTGGTCAGCTCCCTGGTGTACAACAAGATGATGACCTACCTGGAGGAAAACCCCGCCACGGCCAGGACCATCTTCGACAAGGCGCTGTCCGCCTCCCGTGCCAGAGAGGCCGCCCGGAAGGCCCGGGACTTGGCCCGGCGGAAAACCGCCCTGGAGAACACCACTCTCCCCGGCAAGCTGGCGGACTGCCAGAGCCGGGACGTGAACGAGACCGAGATCTACATCGTGGAGGGCGACTCCGCAGGAGGCTCCGCCAAGGGAGGCCGTGACCGGAAGTTCCAGGCCATTCTCCCCCTGTGGGGCAAGATGCTCAACGTGGAGAAGGCCAGGCTTGACAAGGTGTACTCCAACGAAAAGCTGATGCCTGTGGTGATGGCCCTGGGCACCGGCATTGGAGAGGACTTCGACTTAAGCAAGCTGCGCTACGGCAAGATCATCATCATGGCCGATGCCGACGTGGACGGCTCCCACATCCGCACCCTGCTGCTCACCTTCTTCTTCCGGTTTATGCGTCCCCTGGTGGAGGAGGGCCACGTGTACCTGGCCCAGCCTCCCCTGTTCCGGATTACCAAGGGCAAGCGCCACTACTACGCCTTCTCCGACCAGCAGCGGGACCAGATTATGGCGGACCTGGGCTCCGGGTACGAGATCCAGCGGTACAAGGGCCTGGGCGAAATGGACTCGGAGCAGCTGTGGGAGACCACCATGAACCCGGAGACCCGCACCATGCGCCGGGTGGAGGTGGAGGACGCCATTGAGGAGGACGAGGTGTTCACCGTGCTCATGGGAGACAAGGTGGAGCCCCGTCGGGACTTCATCATCAAGTACGCCAAAGAGGCGAACTGGGACGTGTGAGTTTCGCTTTGCGAAACTCACAGGAGACCTTCGTGGTGGTTTGAAAAACCTCTTTCCACGGCAGAGAAAAAGCCTGTGGAAAACCCTGAATTTACTGAAACAAGGACATTACCTATGGCATCCTTTCAATTTTCCTATACCCTGACCGAAGGGGAAGTGTACGACGGGCTGCGGCTTTCCGGCATTTACAAGCAGAGCGGCAGGCGGGCCCTGGTGGAGACCCTGTTTCTAGGGGCGCTGTGCCTGTTTTTCCTCCTTTCCTTCCTCTGGAAGGGGGAGGCTTTCGACCTGGGGATGACCCTGGTCTCCGGGCTGGTGCTGCTGGCCCTGAACCTGGTTCCCAGGCTGGACATGCGCCGGAGGGCCAAACAGGGACTTCGGGACGTGAAGCTGCGGCTTTACGCCAACAAACTGTACATCGACACCAAGGCGGGCACCCAGTCTCTGGAGTTGGACGGCTCCACCGCCGTTGTCACTGCCAAGGGCCGGGAGGGGCAGCTCCTTCTGGCCAGGCTCCCGGAAAGCGGGCTGCTGGTGGTGCCTGTGCGGGCCATTCCCCGGGAAATTCGGGGGCAGGCCCTGAACCTGCTTCTCAACGCCGGCCAGAACGGCGGGGAATAAATCAACGCGATTCAGTTTTGCCCTCGGGGCAAGAAAGGCAGTATGACCCATGGACCATGAAAATTCCCAGATCCTGAAGGAAGAAACCGGCGGGCGGATTATCGACGTGAGCCTGCGGAAGGAGATGGAAAAATCCTTCCTGGACTACTCCATGTCCGTCATTGTGCAGCGGGCCCTGCCCGACGTGCGGGACGGGTTGAAGCCTGTCCACCGGCGCATTCTCTACACCATGTATGAAAACACCCTGTGGCCGGAAAAGGCCTACCGCAAGTGCGCCGACACCGTGGGCGCCGTGCTGGGCCGGTACCATCCCCACGGCGACGCCTCTGTGTACGACGCCATGGTGCGCCTGGCCCAGGACTTCTCCATGCGCTACATGCTGGTGGACGGCCACGGCAACTTCGGCTCCATCGACGGCGACCCCCCTGCCGCCTACCGTTACACCGAGGCCCGGATGAACAAGCTCTCGGTGGAGATGCTTCAGGACATCGACAAGGACACGGTGGATTTCATCCCCAACTACGACGACCGGCTGAAGGAGCCCACGGTGCTCCCCAGCCACTTCCCCAATATCCTGGTCAACGGCTCCACGGGCATTGCTGTGGGCATGGCCACCAACATCCCTCCCCACAACATGGGAGAGGTGATCGACGGCATGTGCGCCCTCATTGACAACCCGGAGGCCACCCTGGAGGACCTGATGGAGCACATCAAGGGGCCGGACTTCCCCACCGGGGGCATTGTCATGGGCAGAAGCGGCATTCGGGCCGCCTACGCCACCGGCCGGGGCCGGATCACCGTCCGGGCCAGGGCGGAGATTGAGGAGAACGAGAAGACCGGCCGCTCCAAGATTGTGGTCACGGAGCTGCCCTACCAGGTGAACAAGGCGCGCCTCATCGAGAGCATTGCCGACCTGGTGAAGGAGAAGCGGATTGAGGGCATCTCCAACATCGACGACCATTCCGACCGCAACGGCATGCACATTGTCATCGACGTGAAGCGGGACGCCTCCCCCCAGATCGTGCTGAACCACCTGTTCACCTTCACCCAGCTGCAGACCACCTTCGGCGTCATCATGCTGGCCATTGTGGACGGGGAGCCCAGAATGCTGAACCTGCGGCAGATCCTGGAGGAGTACATCAAGTTCCAGGTGGAAGTCATCACCCGCCGCACTCAGTTCGACCTGAAAAAGGCCCAGGACCGGGCCCACATTCTGGAGGGCCTGAAAAAGGCCATCGACATTGTGGACGAGATCATTGCCACCATCCGGGGCTGCAAGGGAGGCCGGCCGGAAGCCAAGCTGGCGCTGATGGAGCGCTTCGGCTTTGACGACCTCCAGGCCGACGCCATCTGCAAGTTCCAGCTGGGCCAGCTGGCCGGACTGGAAATTCTCAAGATCGAGAACGAGCTGGCCGAGCTCCACGCCCGCATTGCCGACCTGAACGAGATTCTCACCAGCGAGGCGCGGCGCCGGGCCATTGTCAAGGACGAGGCCCTGGAGATGAAGCGGAAGTTCTCCGACGAGCGGCGCACGGAGATCGCCGCCATCAGCGGGGAAGTGGACATTGAGGACCTGATTCCTCAGGAGGAGTGCGTCCTCACCATGACCAACTTCGGCTACGTGAAGCGCCAGAAGACCGACGACTACCACCAGCAGAAGCGGGGCGGCCGAGGGGTCAACGGCATGAACCGCCGGGAGGAGGACGTGGCCACGGAGATCTTCGTCACCGGCAGCCACGACTACGTGCTGTTCTTCTCCACCCTGGGCCGGGTGTACCGGCTGAAATGCTACGAGGTGCCGGAGGGCTCCCGCACCAGCCGGGGCATGAACATCAAGAACCTGCTGCCCCTCCAGCCGGACGAGGGCATCAGCTCCATGATCCGGGTGACGGAGTTCCACGAGGACAAGTACCTGGTGATGGTCACCAAGAACGGCGTGATCAAGCGCACCAAGCTTTCCGCCTACGACACCGCCCGGAAAGGTGGCCTGATTGCCATTGACCTGGACGAAGGGGACGAGCTCAGCTGGGTACGGGTCACCAGCGGCCAGGACGACCTGATCGTGGCCACCAAGAAGGGCATGGCCATTCGGTTCCACGAGACGGAAGTGAGAGAGCTTTCCCGCACCGCCCGGGGCGTCCGGGTGATGAAGCTGGAGGAAGGGGACTGCATTGTGGGCATGTCCATTCTCCGGGAAGGAGGCCTGGTGCTCACCGTCACCGAGACGGGCTTCGGCCGGCTGTCCGACCAGGACAACTACCGCATCCAGAAGCGGGGCGGCAAGGGCCTCTTAAACTACCACACGGAGAAGTTCGGCGACGTGGCGGCCATCAAGGTGGTGGACATGGACGACGACATCATCCTCATTTCCGAGGACGGGGTGATTATCCGCATTGCCGCGGGGAGCGTCCGGGTGTGCGCCCGGCCCAGCAAGGGCGTGCGGGTGATGAAGCTGCAGGAGGGCAGCAAGGTGGTCACCCTGGCGAGAGTGCCTCACGAGGAGGACGAAGTGGACCAGGTGGACATTGAGGACGACGGCACCGCCGAGGAAGGCGCCGATACCCCCGACGTACCGGAAGAGGAACTGGTGGAAGAGGACGAAACTTAAAAGTTTTTGGTCCAGCTTTTTTCAAAAAGCTGGCGGTTGGTAAGGCGGAGCCTTACGACCTTGAACGGCGAAGCCGTCGAAAAAACCAGCGCCGCAGGCCGCACGCTGCCGAAGGCAGATAGGTCAAGGCGCGAACCTTTTATACTCAACTAAAAAAAGGACACCCGAGCCGAACACTCGGATGTCCTTTTTTGCTTGGTGTAAGAGAGCCGGCCATCCAGCCTACCGTCCTGCGGGCGCATGCGGCTGGATGGCCTTCTTTCTTTTTACGGCTGCGCCGTTTTTAAGGTCGCGAGACGCTGTCTCGCGCTCTGCAGCCTTTGAAAGAAGGCAAGTACGTCCTTCGGACGTACTGCGAAACTTTTACGTTTCCTCTTTTTCGCGCTCGTCTGCGATTTGCTGGGCTTTCAGCTCCCGGTACTCCTTCTTCAGGTTGGCTTCCGCTTCCGCCTCCTCGTTCTTGATCTCCCAATGGAGCAGGAAGGTCAGCGCCGCACGCAGGGCGATAATCGCCCCCACAATTGCAATCTCGCTCAGGTCCCGGACAATCACCGTGCGCAGGATCTCGCTGCCCAGCTTGAACTCCAGGCACAGGGCCATGCCCTTGGCCAGGTTCAGCCGCACCATGGGGTCGTGGCGGACGTAATTCACCACGCCCCGGATGCCGGCCGCGATCAGCACAATCACCCCCACCAGCTCAAACAGGTGAATGGCGTTGGACACCAGCACGTCCAAAAGGTCCTCCATGAAAAACTCGAAGGTTTCGGCGGCGGACAGGATCATCACGGTCACTCCTTCCAGGCGGCGGGCGCCGGGTCTTGTGGTTATGGCTGACTTTAGTATACCAGAGAACCCCCGGTTTTACAACGGACTTCCCCGGGACAAAAAAAGTCTGCCGGGGTTCCCGGCAGACCTCTGTTTTGACATGGCAAATTGCTCAGCCCTGGGCTTCCCCGTTGATGGTGGGGAATTCCGGCAGGCTTCCGGTGGCCTGGTACACCGTCTGGCACAGCTCCTTGGCCCGGTCCCGGTAGTGTTCCATCACGTTTTGGGCGGCGGTGAGCGCGTCTTCGCTGTTCTCCTCCCGAATGGCCTGCACGTCGGCGTCCAGGCTTCCCTTCCAGGCGGACTGCTCCTCCTGAAGCTGGGCAAGCTGGTCCCCGGTGAGGGCCTGCTCCCCGTCTTGATAGGCGGTGTCGATCAGCTTCTGCCACCGGCCGGCGGCGCTGTCGTAGGCCCGCTGGATCAGGGAGGTGGAGGTGGCGTACATCATGTCCTCCTCCAGGGCGGCGTCAATGGGGTTGTCCGCAAAGGCGGCCTCAAAATCCCCGGCGGGGGAAGGCGTGGGCTCCTGGGTGGGCTCCGCCGTGGGGGAAGGACTGGGGGTAGGCGTAGGCGCGGGAGTGGGCGTGGGCTGGCTTTCCACCACGCTGGCGGAAGAGGTGGAACTCTGGGAGGAGCTTCCCTCCTGGGTTTGGGCGCAGGCCCCGGCGGTGAGCAGCAGCCCGGCGCACAGGGTCAGGCACATCAGGCGAAACATAGGCTTCATACACAAACGCTCCTTTCTCCGTTTCAGGACCTTCCGCCGGGGTGGGCCGGCCTTACAGCAGGCCCCGCTCCACCAGGGCGGCGGTCTTCAAAATCCCCACTTGGGTTTTGCTGTCGGGGATTTCGTTATTTAACACCATTTCCACGGCTTTGTCAAGGGGAATGCGCAGGTTCTGGAGGAACTCGTCCGGGTCCAGGGAGAGCTCTCCGGTCTCCTTGTCCACCCGGCAGGCCCACAGCCGGATAATCTCCCCGCAGTAGCCGGGGGTGGGGTACACGTTGCCCAGGGACACGTAGTTTTTGCCGGTGGTGCCGGTTTCCTCCCGCTGCTCCCGCTTCATGGCCTCGAAGGGGTCCTCCCCCTTTTCCAGCTTGCCCGCGGGCAGCTCCAGCAGGATCTCCTTGTAGGGGCAGCGGAACTGCTTGACGAAGATCAGCTCGTTGTTCTCCGTGAGGATGGCCACGCTCACCCCGCCGGGATGGTCCACAATCTCCCGCTTGGCCAGGGCGCCGTTTTCCAGCTCCACGTCGTCCAGGTGCACCCGGATCAGGTGGCCGTCGAACACGGTGGTCTCTTTCAGTGTTTTTTCCTTCATAATGGGTTCCATCATGGATTCGCTCCTTTTTTCGGATTAAAGCCCGGCAGGGTCCGTCAGGTCGTTCATCACCAGGCCGGTGATGAGCTTGGGGTAGAAATAGGTGGATTTCTGGGGCATCTTTTCCCAGTTTTGGGCCACTTGGCCGATCTCCTCCACCCGGGTGGGGTTTAACAGGAAGCAGCACTGGCTCTCCCCCTTGTCCACAGACTCCTCCGCCTCCTGGGCGGAACGGGTGTAGGTCAGGTTCTTCTGGTTTGCCATGTTCTCCTTGTCAATGCCCAGCAGCCGCTCCAGCACCAGGCTGTGGAGCACGGACACGTCCAGCTCCCGGTAGGCCTGGCTGGTGCCGGGGAGAAGCTCCTCCATCACTGCCGGGTCCTTCAGGGTGAGCACCGTCCACACAGCCCCGTCGTACAGGGCGAAGGCGTGTCTGCCCTCCTGGTAGAGACGCTCCAGGGCCTCCTGGCTCTCCTGACGGCTCTCCGCCGCCAGCAAGTCAAAGTGCTCCTGGCAGTCGGTGAGAAGCTGCTGGCTGTCAAAGCCCTCCAGGCCCCGGACCAGCCGGTGGGTGGGGAACACGGTAAGCCCCGGGTCGGCCATGTCTGTCAGGGTCATGAGAATGTACTCGCTGCCGGGCAGGTATTCCCCCTTCTCCCGAATGGCGTCCCGGTACCGCAGGCCGGTCTCGTACCGGTGATGGCCGTCGGCAATGTACAGCTTCCGCCCGGCAAAGTCCTGGCGCAGAGCCTCGATGGCCACCGGGTCGCCCACCACCCACAGCCGGTGAGTCACCAGGCCGTCGGAAAACTCATACCGGGGCGGGCAGGACTTGGAAAGATTCTCCAGCCGCTGGGCAGTGACTCCCCCCTCGTCCTGATACAGGGAATAGATGGAGCTGAAATTGCACC
>CALWCD010000034.1 GCA_944376265.1 uncultured Clostridia bacterium
GTACTTTTCTATTCGTTTATTTATTGCTGCTTCTGTCAACTTGTTTTCTTTTCTACCACCAACGCGAGTATAGAATACGCTATGACACAAGCCAGATGACGGTAGAGGAATTAAAAGCGCTCATTTGGAGATACTTCCTCAGCTACTGGAATAACCGGAGGATCTGCTCTGCCAATGGCGGGCTTCCTCCCATGATAAAACGCAGACAGTATTATGAGGATTTGGAACTGGTAGCATAGTCAGTGATATCCTTGAAATAAATGTGTCAACTAATCTTGACAATATCACAATCCGGTTATTGATCTTCTTTATGTCTGTCTTAGATGGTTTGCTGGTGTATCCGATTGGATCAAACGATACTCTTATTTTTTTCATTAAACTCACTCCTTGTGGATTTTTTTATATTCATGTAGGAGTGAATTCACAATTTAAAAATGCAAAAAAAGAGGACGGTCTGCGTCATCCTCTTTCTTTTTCCCAGCAAGCGCCGAGGGGTAGGGCTTTATCCCCTGGCAGCCGAGTTCCCAGTGACTCCTGAGTGGGAGCCCTTATTTTACTTTCCGATAGAACGTCGCCTTGCTTATCCCCAACCGCCGGCACGCCTCCGCAGCGGTGATCTCCCCTCTCTTCCACCGGGCCACGGTTTCCTGGAACCCTGGGGGCGATAACGGTTTTCGGCCCTTGTACTTGCCCTGCTGCTTGGCGATCTCAATGCCCTCCCGCTGGCGCTGGAGGATGTACTCCCGCTCCAGCTCCGCCACAGCCCCAAAGACGGTGAGCATAAACTTGCCTGTGGGCGTGGTGGTGTCGATGGCCTCCTTCTTGGAAACAAATTCCACCCCTTTGGCGGACAGCTGCTCCATAAGGTTCAGCAGGTCTCGTGTGTTACGGGCAAACCGGCTGATGGACTCCACAATCACCGTGTCCCCACGCCGGACATACTCTATCATCTTCTTCAGCTGGGGACGGTCGGTGTCCTTACCGCTGGCCTTGTCGATGTACAGCTCCTCCACCCCCAGCTGTTCCATCATCACCTCCTGGCGGATAGTGTTCTGCTCCTGGGTGCTCACCCGGATGTAGCCAATCTTCATTTTACTCCCCTCCCTGTCGCAATAGGATAGTCGTGAGGTGTGAGACGTTTCAAAAGGCACGATACGACCCTAACGACACAGTTTGCTGCCGTCTCATACAGGTACAGCCTATTGAAACGCCCCGCCGCCCTTTATATGAGAAGCATGGTGAGAAACTCCCGCTCCGACAAGATGGGAATCTCCAGGGCGATGGCCTTGTCCAGTTTGGCTCCGGGCTTCTCCCCCCTGACCAGGTAGTCCGTTTTCTTGGTGACCGTCCGCTTGACAGTAGCCCCACGACTGAGAAGCTGCTGGTGCGCCTCTTTCCGGGTAAAGCGCCACAGCTTCCCTGTGATCACCACCGTCTTGCCCGCCAGAGGGCTGGGCTTTCTTTCATACATCACCATGTCCCCCATGGGATAGGCTTTCCGCATTTCCTCCATGTCGCCTCCTCAACTGGCCTGGGTAAACACCGGCTCCACGTCGGCGGCGTTAACAAATTCCATAAACTGCCGGCCAAACTCCCTGGCCTTGGCGGCGTTCCCCTGGTCCAGGGTCTGCACCGCGTCGAAGTGGAACAGGGCATAAGGCTTCCCCTCCCGACTGGTGGCCTTCTCCAGGGTGATCCTGGTCACCACGCTGCTCAGGGGCGTCATCCGGCTGATGAGGCGGGTGGTATACTTGAGAAAAATCTTCTTGCTGGTCACAGGCACCCGCACTAGGAGCGGGAACACGCTACCCGGACGGAGCAGGAACAGCAGCACCGACTCTTTACACGCCTTTGCCGGGGACTCCCCATCCTTGCTGCCAAAATCATTGAAAGGGCAGTGGGCGCAGGCCTTCCCATCCTGGGAAACCAGGCTGTCCTTGCTCAGGCAGGTGGGTGGCATCCCCTCCACCGGGTCGGAGGTAGCCCAGTAGGCCCTGGGGGTGGTGTAGTCCAGGATGATGCCGGTGAGTTCCTTTTCCGCTTCCTCCCCGGAAAGCCCCGGCACCGAGAACACAGTGGAGCCGCCGGAGGGGGATTTGGCCATATCGAAGAGGTGGAAGCTCAAGGGCTGGTGCTTCAGGTTCTCCTGGATGAGTTCCAAGGCGTTGCTGGTGAGGGCCAGGTACTGGGAAGTGCCCGGCTCCCGTTCAGACAATGCTTGGACTTTTGTGTTCATGCGGGTCTTTAAATTGGTGGTATCCATCTTCTCAACCTCCTAGGGAGCGCACGGTCTTGATAGCAAACCGGCGGTACGATGTTTGACTGGCATACTTCTTAAACAATGCGGGGTGCTCGGCTTTGAGGGTCTTGGTATCCAGCCGCTCTTGAGTGACGCTTTTCCAGGTAACAACCCTGTTCCCGGCTGTGCCTATCTCATGGTCTCCCAGCATCTCCTTGAGCAGATTCTCCGCCTCCTGCTTCCGGGCTGTGCTTTCCTCCAACTGCCGGCAGGCCTCATCGTACTGGGAGAGCAGCTTTTGGGCGTTCCTCGGCAGGGCGATTTCAGACTGGGGAACGCTGTTGGGGAACCGTTCGGCAAGGAACCTGGCGGAGGCGTTGGAACCATCCAGGGCCGGGGGCGTACCATTTTGCACATGACGCCAGAAATCCTCTTCCAGGGAAATCAGCATGGCGATCAGTTCCTCGTCCCGCCCCACAAACTTCCAGCGGAAAGCGTTGCCGCCGATGAGCACAGCGATGTAGGCCCCCTGATAGCCTGTCACCGCCATGTAGTGCTGGATTTGAATCATGTACTCATCCGGGATGGCGTCCTTCCACTCCCCCACCTTGTAGGCCGAGGCTGTCTTGGCCTCGAAGATACAGGGGCCATGGACGGAGTCTTCGCAGAGCCCGTCCACATTGGCCAGCATGAAAGGGTGTTCCTCACTCTGGTAGAGGGCGCTGGGCTTTGTCACGGAAATCCCCGTGCGCTTGGTAAATTCCTCCCGCACCAGGGATTCCAGCAAATTGCCCCAGTAGGCCGCCTCCCCCGCTTCTTGGGAAGGCAGTTGGCCGGTTTTCTCCATCCACAACTCCACCGGGGATTTGTACCGGCTGACCCCACAGACCACCGAGGCGTCCGACCCGCCAATCCCAGTTTTCCGGTATTCCAGCCAATCCTCATAGGGAAGATTCTCTGTGGATACCAACACCTTCGCTGTCACGATATTCCTCCTGTTCCGCTCTGGATTCTTCTTGGTTTTTCCGCAGCTCCTCCTGGAGCTGCCGGTAAAGGTAGGGCCGCAAGGGGCCAAAGCTGGAATCGTACTCCTCCACCGAGAGGATCAGGCACACAGCCAGGCTCTGGTAGAGGTCGTCGTACTCCAGCCGGGTTTGACGGACCCATCCGCCATGGCGGCGGAGCACAGTGTCAATGCAGCAAAGATTCTCCTCCACTACCCGGTTGCGCTGGGCAATGGAATACTTATCTCTCATGAAGTTTCTCTCCTTTCGTAACGCGGCGTCCAGAACCGGCAGTAGTCGGTGTTCCATCCCTCGTAATACCGGGGGAACGAGTAAGGACGGGCGTTGTAGTGTGGGTTGCAGCAGTGCTGCCGCAGTTTCCGGCAGGGCAGTCTGGATTCCCGGTCTTTTGTCTGATAGGAATAAAGGCACAGGTCACAGTGTTTCTTCAAAGACATCCCTCCTAAATAGAAAAGGGCCGGGGTACTGGTTCCCCGGCCTTCTCCGCTTCCATTTCCACATCGCTGAAATCATCAGCTTCCAAAACAATCTTCCCGGCACGGTACCGGCTGCGAACGGCATCCTTGGCTGTATAGGCGTCCTCCGCTTCCACCGCCACCACCCGGACAAGGGTTTCTCGAATCGTGACATTCCACCACACGGTTTCCCAATCTCCTATATCATAGGTTGAAACAACCCGTCACGCCGCCAGTACCAGTTCGTAGGCCTTGTCGATGAGAGGATTGCCCTCCATGGTGCGGGCGAAAAGGTTCTCCCGGTAGTTGGCTGTCTCCCGCAAAGGTTTGGCGTGGGTAGCGAAGTCGCTGATGGCGTTGAGAAACCGGTAGGCGTTCTTCTCCACATAACGGAGATCAGGGGCGTCAAAGTACCGGCGTTTCATATCTTCCCGCAGGCGAGTCATGTTCTTCCGGTGGGTGTCTGTGGGCTGGTCGTCCATAGGCAGGAGCAGGTCGATGTAGTCCAACACTTTCTGGTCGGACAGCTTGGTTTTGGACAGGCGGGAAAACTCCATCCCCAGCTGGCCCATGTACTTCTCCGCCAGAAGCAACGTGTTGTGGGCCTCGTCCATCTTCCCTGCAAGATCCCCCACATGGATGGTAGACCACACTCGCTTCGCGGAGGACAGGGCCAAGTTCAAGGTATTCTGGCACACCACCCGAACGGGGGTCATAGCCACCTTGATGGACCCGCTGCCATCATGGGAGTTACTGAACACCAGGTAGGGCTCGATCCTATCCCCCTCAATGATGTATTTATCCGGCAGTTTGGCAAGAAGCCATATCTTCCTGCCGTTTTGCAGGGAGCCGGCGGTTTCGTACTTCACGCCCTCCCCCAGCAGCGCATCGGTAAAGGCAAAGGCCTCGGCGTTCTGTACCACCCGGTACCGGTCGGTGACTACCCCCAGCACCTGGTGGTCGGTATCCCTAAGATTTGCTTTATAGCCTGGGATGGGGATGTCCCCGGCGGTCATGATGGGCTGCTGGACTACCTGCCAATCCAAGCCGGACAGTCGCAGCGCCTCATCGGAACTGAGCGCAGATTCCACCCGGACGCCCAGGCCATGCCACGGGGCTTGACGGACATAAAACATGGATTCCACATTAGCTGCCATTGTACGTACCTCCTGTTAAGTTAAAATGAAATGAAAAGAAGGGCTCCCTCCACAGGGAACCCTTCCTTTGCTTGATGCTACAGTATGTTGTTGGTGACGCTATCCTCCTCCATTTCTGCGACGCCCTGCAAGGCGGCCAGTACCACCGTAGCCACCAGCAGGATGATTTTGAAGATATGATTTTTTGCCAAATACATTCCTCCCTTCGCTTTGCGTTCTAAAGAGAGAATATATCATTGAAGGTGGAGGAGATGCTGCGGGAAGGGGAAGGGCGCTTATGGCCCTCGCCCCTCGTATGGAACTTCTCGGTCAGCCTAAGAAGTGAGATTTACTTACCCCACCATCTTTCTTGTATGCGGAGGTTTCTCACAAGTTCTATATCCTCCACCAGATGTTTTACAGCGAGACCTGCCAGGTGCTCCATCGATATGTTGTACTCCATGGCTAGCGCGTGAAACCTATTATAGAAAAATCCATCCGTCAGATGAAGCGTATATGTTTGCCGTTTTTCCTCACAATTTGTTCCTTTTCTCACCTGCAGCTTCAATCATTTCAGCTCCTTATAGAAAGTTTCACCACCCAAAATCAACTAGGTTTCAGCAACGGTTCTATAATTACAATATATATCTTTCCAGAAGGAAGATACGTCTTCGCTCCTTCCGATGGTCAATCGAAGCTATTTTGATTCGCTGGATCATGCTGTATGCAACAGATCGTGCTAAAAAATCCGGGGGATTTCCAAGTATATCCACCCCTCTTTTTATCCCCTGGTATGATCTGGTAGATATGGTATTCTCACAAAATACCGCTCATTTCCCGAGTAGAAACCCATTTCCCCTTTGCCATCGGGTAACCATACCCCTTATCTCCTTTATGCCCAGCGCAGCTTCTGTACTTTTCTGGATGCCGCATTCCCACCACTTTGTGCAGTAGCATTGTCCTATACTCCTCCCCTACCATGCCTGTTTCCAGCTTACGGCTCTATGGAAGTCAGAGATAGCTTTTAGATTTATTTTACGTATCATAAGGATATCAGCGAACAAAAAAACGGCCAGTCGATGCCTGACCGCTCTTCTATCAAACTTTTTGCCGGACAGCTTTTATACTTCTTTGTAAGAAGCTATCCGCCAAGCGCCTTCCTTTCCTCATAGATGGGAATTTTCCCCAAGCGAGAAGCGTGACAAGCAAGTTCCAAATATATGTTCAGCAGTTTTTCCCGGTAATGGAACGTCTGCTGCGCAAAGTCCTTCCAGCCTTTTTCGCCAACGGAGAAGTGGGGAATCAAAACGCTTACACATGCTTCCCGACCCAGTACGGGAGATCTGTTTTCTACACCGTTTGCATAACATTGTACATCCACATTACCCCATTTGTCCCCGATCTTTTCCTTCGGAAGCCACTCGGCGTTGCAACTGCATGCTAAAAAGTTGTGATACGCATCAAATTCGCGCAGAAACTTCTGAATTTTTTCACCAGTAAAGCCGTCCATGATGTTTATTGTCTCATCTTGAAAGGGGTTCCACTCCATCGCAAAGTCCATATGATCTTCTACGCAGGAAAAGGTGAAAGCACGGGACGTGTTCACCAGTAATAGAAACCGCACAACTTGACGTCTGTCAAGTTCTTCTATAAAAGCATCGTAGAGACGCAAAAATGGTAACTCTACGAAGTAGCCATTCTGGCTGAGACGATACTCACCTTCATAAAGCTTTTTCAGCCAGCTGATATACTCTGCATTGATGGAGCCGATGAAACCCATCCCGCTCCTATTGGGAACACCGCTGCAAACGACGTACAACAACGCCCTTGATAGAAACTGGGGAAAATGAAATCTGCATTCCTTCCTCTCTTGCATCCACCAGTCAGTAGGGAAGCACTCCATAAAAACGGCCCTATTTATATTGCGAGCGTCAGGGTTCTGTCGGAGAATATCTAGCAGGACCAATAGTGCCACAGCTATTTTATCCGGATCCATCAGTTTTTTTACGAACTGATCAACTTTCTTCGTCAGGACTGGGAGGGAAACGGAGCAAGCATCGGCATTTCCAGTAATCGGATCATTTCTCAAACAGTTAATGTATTTACCGCACGAGGATTTTGGCACCTCGCCACAACGCCTCTGTGAGGAAAAACAATCGAACAGGCCTGTTATCAATTGCTGATCCGTCACTGATTTTCGGGAACACAAGTCCAATACTTTTGCCACAACACCAAAGCAAAGATGCAGATGTTCTTCCATTGATTTTCTCCTCCATTTAAAATATGGCCTTACATTGAGCAGAGAAGCCCCACTGGGTTACAGCGCCGCCCTGCGTCACGAACTCTGTGCGCTCACGAGCGGTATATTTAAAGATAGCATGTCATGGGCTCCGTGTAAAGAGAGACTAAGCGTCAAGTGAAACGGCTGGGAGCTTGTGTTATGATTTAAGCAGAGGAAGGTCCAAAACGGACGCCTCTAAAAAATAAGCCACAAGCTCTGAATGGCATTTCTAGCACAGAGGCCACTGTGGCAAGGAGGTATTTTAATGTCATTGTTCAGTGAAGAAATCAGAAACCGTATGAAGGCCAACATGTTGTCAGACGCCCCGCAGACACAGCCGTGTCCGCCCATGAATCAAACAGAACGACAACAAGAGGAGGAAAAGCCAGTGAGCAGATGGAAAAAGTTTAAGAATAGAGCTCGTAGCTTTATGAGAGAGCTAAAAGGAATCACTAAATTTCTTTTAGCAGCAGGAGACTTTCTAGCCGCGTTCAACCTGATCTGTGGTCGGGTGAGCCGCTTCAAAGATGGTTTCCGAAATGCCTTCTCCCGTTCGTAAAGGTAAGTCATTATGAGCATGAGGGTCAAGCAGAATTCTTCTTCGGCTGGTTCCCCGTGCGATTTTACCGTACACGTTGAGCGATACTCCCGATACATAACGAACAGCGGGCATATTGATGTGATCACAGTTCACTGTAAGTTGGCTGATGGCACTTCTACCAAATCTTTCTCATTTCCGTTGAAAGAGCTCTCCTCTTTCGATTGGAGAGAACAATGTCCCGCCGCTCGATTCGACGTCAATAGGTCTACGGCGTTTGTACAACGCTACCTGGCCGATCAGGTAACACAGCAACTTGGAGAGCCAGAGGTTATCTTTTTGATGGAAAAACGTGGGTTTCAGACTGTTCAAAACGAACACATATTTTGTGCGGGAAAGGACATTTTCCGCGCCCCCTGCAGTGAAACCGCTTTACCAAAAATAGAATCGCGCATGGACGGGCCAAATTTAGACGCAGATTCTAATGTGGAGGAAAAAGACGCTGCGGAATATTTCTATGGATTGTTATCGCTCAGTCCCAACACGTTTTTGGGGCTCTCTGCATACGTGATATGCTATCTCCTTTACCCGCTGTACGAGGAAATTGGCAGGCCCCCGCAGTTTTGTCTGTTTCTGTACGGTCAGACGGGGACGCAGAAAACGACAGTTGCAAGTTTTTTCACCCAGCTTTACAATCGGGGAAACGGCATCCAACGCCCCCCCAGGCTCAATGCCAGTACATCCGCTGCCGCGAAAATATTGTGCAACGCCAGGGATGAAGTAGTTGTCTTGGACGACCTATTCCCCCACGCTGACAGTGATCTTCGAAAGCAACAGGAGAAAACGTTTCTGGAAGTTCTCCGCTATGTGGGAGATGGTACGGTCCCGGCACGCAGCAGAGGCAGCGAGGTTTCCCAGCAAGAGGTGCGCTGTGGCGTGCTGTTTACAGGGGAATACCGGATTGGCACAGGTTCAGATGCCGCGCGATTTCTGTCCATAGAAATGAAGCAGCCAGATCTGCAGCTACTAAAGCAGTATCAGGAACGGCCACTCATGCTTTCCACTTTCTATCAGTTTTTCATACAGTGGATTCTGGAAAACTATGATGATGTGGTCGAGTTCCTGCGGGATCACTACAACTTCTACAGCGCAGAGGTCACCTCTGGTGTACACACAAGATTGAAGGAAATGCACTTTTTCCTTCGTTCTGCCTATCTGGTTTTCTTAGCATATTGCCAGGCAAAATTCTACCTATCCGAGGATGATATTGTGGAGGCAGACAGGTATTTCTGTAATCTGCTCACACAAATTATCGATCAACAAGATCAACTTGTGCGGCAGGCCATTCAGAGCAATTCAGGAAGTGGAAAAAACTATTCTGCCCAACTGAAACAACTGTACGAACACCAATCTTTTCGCATAGCCAATTGCCCAGAGGAGTTTGATGCGACCAAGCACGATGCCCTTTACTTCAATAATAAGCTATGCATTCGTAGGGACGTTCTCAAAAAGTTCTTTTCAAACGAAGAGCTTAGCTTAGCTATTGATCAATGGAAGCGAGAAGGACTTCTAGAAACGGGAAGTAAGGATACGACGAAACAAATCGCCGCATTAAAAGGCAAACGCTTTTTCTTCTTCCTCCTAGGTCATCTCTATTAGTCGTATCTTCTAATCTCGACCTTATATATTCTCATAGCGTAGGTCAAGGAGACAATTTGCCGGTGCACAAATCATTTGCGCTCACACAACCAAAGACTGTGGTAAGTGAACATGCATTTTGCTGCAGATTGTCACTATCATAAAAGAATAGGAGGTAAAGTGCATGAAGTACACCATACTGAGATTAGAAGAAACAGCATCCTGTCAGGGGGCTTTTCATCGTTGCCGCACAGTCTTCAAAACTCGCCACGGACGCACACTCTACCTCTCTCTGGAGCTCTCAGGAGAGGTTTGCACCATCGTGGACTGTTTCTATGTAGACCGGGGCCAGGGGCGTCCAAGACGCCTCCTGACGCCCAAAAAACTGAATACCCGCCATTTTCCGGCGGACAACCTATTGGAGGTGATAGCGTCCGAGCTGGACAAGGTTTTCTACGGGGTAGAGTATGTCCAGACCGAGACAGCAGACATGCCCTTAGCGGACTATCTCTATTATAAGGCTAAGGAGACAGACTGTAAATACCGTTTTCTGATTTTGGTTGGCGAAGGAGGGCAATGTCCGAATGGATTGCCCATGAAATTGCATACTCGCTTGAAGAACAAGCTTTACCGGTCGATCTACCTTGAACTGGATTACTATGATGATGACAAGGAAGGCCGGGGCGTAGTCAAGCAGTGTTATTACTATGACCGGCAGTACAGAAAACGGATGACCGCTGTCTCACCGCCCACTTTGGTCAGTTGTTTCTTTCCTTATACCAGGGAAGGCATCCTGACACTGGTCAACCAGGAACTATGCTGTGATTTTACGCATATCCTGGTGACAGAGGGAATCGATCTGGATTCCAACACCACGCCCCTATGCGGGGCAATCTAGGAGTGATCCATTATGGAAACTCAACAACTACAGACCGAGTACACCGATATCAAGTCAGTCACGCACCGGGTAGAACACTCCATCCTCTCCCCCACTCACGCTGTGGACCGGGAGAAGCTGCTGGAAGAACTGGCCTGGGCCCTAAAAGGAGGGAAGATTCCCGCATAACTTAAGAACAACGTCTATGAAAGGAGGTATCAGACACGTTAGCTCTCTATGCCCGCAAATCTGTAGAACGGGAAAACAGCATCAGCTGTGAAACCCAAATTGAGTATTGCAGGATGATGATCCGCCCAGAAGAACGGGGGGAAAAGGTGGTCACCTTCATCGATAACGGCTATTCCGGAGGGAATATGAACCGGGATGGGTTTCAGAAAATGATGGGGTTGGTCCGCCAAGGTAAGGTCAGCAAGGTGATTGTGTATAAGCTGGACCGGATGAGCCGCTCCCTTTCCGACTTCATGAACATCCTGCAAGAGTTTAAGGGAAATAAGGTGGAGTTTGTGTCCTCCCAGGAAGCGTTTGACACCTCCTCCCCTTATGGGGACTTGATCGTCAAAATCCTGATGGTTTTCGCCGAGTTTGAGCGGACATCCATCATCAACCGTGTCTCCCAGGCCTACCTCCATCGCAGCGAGATGGGCTTCTACATGGGAGGACGCAGGCCCTACGGCTTCCAGTTGGTGCCCACGGTCATTCACAACGTTAAGACCAAGAAGCTAGATCCCATCCCCTCTGAGGCGGAGCAGGTGCGGTACCTCTTTGAGGTGTACGCCCAGGAAACGGTATCCCTGCGCAGGCTGGTGGATATCCTGAATACCCAGGGAAAACAGCCTTTGGATGGCAGCCACTGGACCACGGCAAAGCTTTCCACCCTGCTGAAAAATCCCATCTATGTAAAAGCCGACTCCAACGTGTACGACTATTATGACCGGCATGGAACGGAGATCGTCACGGATGTCTCCCAATTTACGGGAGAATGTGGCGCTCAGCTCTATGGCCGCACCAAACACCAATCCGACAATCCGGATTGGTCGGATATGCGGCTGGTTTTACTGAGCCACCCTGGTATGGTGGATTCCGAAATCTGGCTCAAATGCCAGCACAAGCTGGAGAAGAACCGTCAAATCAGCAAAAGCTACAGCAACCCTACCAGCTGGCTGGCCGGCAAAGTGGTGTGTGAACAATGCGGCCACACCATGACCACCATCAAAGGGAATGCCAACCAGAACGGGCAGGTGCGACGGTATTTCAACTGCACCGGCAGATCCCAGAGGGTATGTGCTGGTCCTAAGGTGACCATCTATGCGGAGGATCTGGAAAACATGGTCTACCAGTGCATCGCCGAGAAGCTGGCTGGGCTGAAGGAGGCCAGATACAGCTCTCACAAGGGCGGCGGAGAGCGCAACGACCTGAAGCTGAAGGTCAAGGCCATTGAGCAGGCAGAGAAGCAACTGTTGGATACGATGCTGGCTGGGGGCTTCAACGAGGATCTATTGACCATCGCCAACCAGAAGGCCAGCCAGCTCAAGCGCGACCGTCTGGCTCTCTATGAGCGGATTGAGGAATTGAAGAACCAAGAGGACCAGGCTGGCGCTGTGGTCAACCTGGCCAAGTCCTGGAAGACCGCTGATTATCAACGGAAGAAGGCGGTCGCCATGATTATGATACATAAGATCCTCATCAGCGAGGATGGAGACGCAAAGATTATATGGAATGTTTGATTGAGAACCGTCAAGGCAGCCAAGCCCTGGCGGTTTCGTCTTTTCTTCGGAGCAATTCGTCCCCTTCCTTGACAGACAGCGCCCCATTGGGCTACAATTGTTGTAGAGAAAGAGACGGTGGGAGGGTATGGCATGATCCTATACCACGGAAGCAAGAGTATTGTAAAGTTTCCAGAAATCCGGGTTCAGAGATACAACAAGGATTTCTATTTTGGGTTTTACTGCACCCTATACCCGGAACAAGCCGTTCGCTGGGCCATTCGGTTCGATGGCGTTGGATATCTGAATGAGTACGTCTATACGCCGGAAAGCAGCCTCAGGGTGAAACGGTTCCCGGAGATGACGGAGGAATGGCTGGACTTTATTGTATCCTGCCGGTTGGGACACGCCCACGACTATGACATTGTGGAAGGCCCCATGGCAAACGACACCATCTTTAACTACGTTCAAAACTTTGCGGACGGAAAGATCAGCCGGGAGGCGTTCTGGGCACTGGCAAAATTTAAGCATCCCACTCATCAAATCAGCTTCCACACGGCACGAGCCCTGGCGACCCTATCCTTTGTGAAGGGAGTGGAGGTTCGCAATGAAAAATAACAGCGCTCTGTTTTACACATGCAGCCTCATTGAATTCATTGGAAGGATGCAGAAGCAACCGCGCTCCGCTGTGGTGGATTTTCTGGGCAAGGATGCCATCCTGCGCATCTACCAGTTTGCCGATGTCTTCCACTGCGAACCCATAGAGAAAACCGCCGATGATTTTATTACCCTCCGCCAAATTCCTCTTGGCTCCTTTGACAACGTAGCTGACTGCCGCTACGCGGTGCCGGACTACTGGACCATCGGCGAGGTCTATGAGCGGCTCATTGAGGACACTGCCCAGGAAGACACCGACGCAGCCATTGTGGACAAGCTGATGGAGGTCTTCACCTCCTGGATTGATGGGGCCATCTCCAACTTCAATTCCGACTTCTACTACCAGTCCCGGGATTACATTGCTGCCTGCTATCGGGAGGGCGAAATCTGCGACTGAGGCTATGGAAAAATCCCCTGTGGGCGGTGGCCTGCAGGGGGTTCTCGTTTACTTAATTTGGTATGGTTCGCTTCTCCGAACCGTTGGAAATGCACCACTTCCCGCTCCCGCAGGAACTTGATGGGGTCCCTCACGTCGGGGTCGTCGGTAAAGCGGAGAATGTTGTCGTAGGTCATCCGGGCTTTTTGTTCCGCACTCAGGTCTTCATGGAGGTCGGCAATGGTGTCACCGGTGACGGAGATGGTGGCGGCGTTAAAGGGCATCCCGGAGGCTGCCACCGGGTACACCGCTGCGGTGTGGTCCACGAAGTAGTCGTCAAACCCGGCAGCCTTAATCTGTTCCGGGGTCATCCCTCGGATGAGCTGGTAGACGATGGTGCCCACCATTTCCAAATGCCCCAGTTCTTCTGTCCCTACAGAAGGGTCACAAAAGCGCAAAAGGGACTGCCGCGAAATGCAGCAGTCCCTTCTTTTCGCAAAAATAGGGGAATTACTTGTTGGTGTGCCACTCCCAGTTGCGGATCTCTTCCAGATCCTGGCCGTACTCGGCAATATACTGCTTGTGCTCCACCAGCTTGTCGTTCATCCGCTGGATCAGGTGAGAACCCTTGTTGCCCAGCTGAGGCAGATGGATGACGGCGTCCTTCACCAGGTTGAACCGGTCGATCTCGTTCTGCACGCGCATATCGAAGGGCGTGGTGATGGTGCCCTCTTCCAGGTAGCCATGGACAGACAGGTTGCGGTTGAACCGCTCGTAGGTCAGCTCATGGATCAGAGTGGGATAGCCGTGGAAAGCGAAGATGATGGGCTTATCCTTGGTGAAGATGGCGTTGTACTCAGCGTCGCTGAGGCCGTGGGGATGCTTGTGGTCAGACTCCAGCTTGAACAGGTCAACCACGTTCACAACGCGGATCTTCAGCTCGGGCATCTCGTCACGGAGAATGGTGACGGCGGCCATGGTCTCCAGAGTGGGAGTATCGCCGCAGCAAGCCATCACAATATCAGGCTCCTCGCCGTCGTCGTTGCTGGCCCACTCCCAAATGCCAATGCCCTGGGTGCAGTGCTTCACAGCCTGGTCCATGGACAGCCACTGGCAGCTGGGATGCTTGGAGGCCACAATGGCGTTGACGTAGTTCTTGCTCTTGATGCAGTGGTCGAAGCAGGAGAGCAGGCAGTTGGTATCCGGGGGCAGGTACATGCGCACCACGTCTGCCTTCTTGTTAGCAATGTGATCCAGGAAGCCGGGATCCTGATGGGTAAAGCCGTTGTGGTCCTGCTGCCACACGTTGGAGGTGAGGATGAAGTTCAGAGAGGCGATGGGCTGCCGCCAGGAGAGCTGATTGCAAACCTTCAGCCACTTGGCGTGCTGCGCGGCCATGGAGTCCACAATGCGGATGAAGGCCTCGTAGCTGGCGAAGAAGCCGTGACGGCCGGTGAGCAGGTAGCCTTCCAGCCAGCCTTCGCACATATGCTCGCTGAGCATGCCGTCCATGATGCGGCCGTTGCGGGCCAGGGCTTCGTCGGAATCCAGCAGCTCGGCGTTCCAATCCCGGTTCTGGGCCTCAAACACCTTGTACAGGCGGTTGGACATGCTCTCGTCAGGCCCAAAGATACGGAAGTTCTTGTTTTCCTCGTTGAGCTTGAAGATGTCGCGGATATAGCCGCCCAGCTCGATCATGTCCTGAGCCTTGGTCTTGCCGGGGTCCACTTCAATGCCATACTTGCGGAAGTCGGGCAGGCGCAGGTTCTTCAGCAGCAGGCCGCCGTTGGCATGGGGGTTGGCGCCCAGACGGGCGTTGCCCTTGGGGGCCAGCTCCTGCAGCTCGGGGATCAGGGTGCCGTTCTCGTCGAACAGCTCCTCAGCATGGTAGCTCTCCAGCCACTCCTTCAGCAGGCCCAGATGCTCGGGAGCTTCCATGGTCAGGGGCACCTGATGGGCACGGAAGGAACCTTCAATCTGCTTGCCGTCCACAACCTTGGGACCGGTCCAGCCCTTGGGAGTGCGCAGGACGATCATGGGCCACATGGGCCGCTCGGGATCGTTGTTCTCGCGGGCGTTCTTCTGGATGGCCTTGATCTCCTCGATGACGGTGTCCATGGTCTCAGCCATGAGCTTGTGCATGGTCATGGGATCGTCGCCCTCCACGAAGTAGGGCTTCCAGCCGCAGCCCTTGAAGAAGTTCTCAATCTCTTCATGGGAAATACGGGAGAACACGGTGGGGTTGGAGATCTTGTAGCCGTTCAGGTGCAGAATGGGCAGAACGGCGCCGTCGGTAATGGGATTCAGGAACTTGTTGGACTGCCAGGAGGTGGCCAGAGGGCCGGTCTCGGCTTCGCCGTCGCCCACCACCACGGTGGCGATCAGGTCGGGGTTGTCCAGCACAGCGCCGAAGCCGTGGGCGATGGAATAACCCAGCTCGCCGCCTTCGTTGATGGAGCCGGGAGTCTCGGGAGCGCAATGGCTGGGTACGCCGCAGGGGAAGGAGAACTGCTTGAACATCTTCTTCATGCCCTCTACGTCGCGGCTGATGTTGGGATAAACCTCGCTGTAGCTTCCATCCAGGTAGGTGTTGGCAATGAGGAAGTTGCCGCCATGTCCGGGACCGGAAAGGAGGATCATATCCAGATCATAACGCTTGATGGCGCGGTTACAGTGGACATAGATAAAGTTCTGTCCAGGCACAGTGCCCCAGTGGCCCACGATCTTCTTCTTGATCTGGTCCATGGTCAGGGGCTCCCGCAGCATGGGGTTGTCCAGCAGGTACAGCTGCCCAGCGGACAGGTAGTTGGCAGCACGCCAATAGGCGTTCATCTTTTCCAGCATCTCTTGGCTCAGAGGCTGTTTTTCCAGGCAAGTTGCTTCTTGCATGCTGTTCCCTCTTTCTTTGTTTATATTTACGGCAAGGGGCGCCGTATAATTAACGATTAAACAACAACAAATTGTATTGTTAATTCTTTAACCATCCCGCATTATACCACAAAAGGGGGGGTGGGTAAAATAACATTCACGCATTACATTCATCAAATTCTGATATGGAAAAGTTGTCCCAAACCGTGTCACCCTTCCCCCTGGAACAGGAACTTCTGAAAGGTTTTCGCGGCGACGCTCTGGGGGTATTCCGTATCGTACAGCAGGTAAATGTGCCGCTGGGAGAGCTTCTCGTTGACGGTGACCTCGAACACAGTGCCCTGGCGCAGGTCCTCCGCGGCAATCTCCGCCGGGATAAAGCCAATGCCCAGCCCCTGGCGCACCGCCGGCAGGATCATGTCCGTGGTGGCAAGCTCAATGTCCGGGTGGAAAGGCAGGCCGTGGTCCGCGAAGTACTGGTTGAGGAAATCCCGGGTGATGGACCCGGAGGTAAGGCTGATCCAGGGGCACCCCACCAAGTCTTCCAGAGACAGGAGCTTCCCCTTCAAATGCTGGAACTGCGGCCCGGCGATAAGGATATCGTGGTAGTTCCGCAAGGGCTGGACCTTGAGAGGGTGGACCGTCTCCGGCACGGAGGAGGACACCACCGCCAGATCCGCCTTTCCGGCCTTCAGGGCCTGAATGGAATCGGTGGAACTGTTGTTCAGCAGCTTGAACCGAACGTTGGGATACTGCTTTTTAAAGGCCGCCACCGCCTGAAACAGGCAGCAGTGAAGGGCAGTCTCTGTCGCGCTGACGCAGATGGTGCCGTTGTCCAGGCTGACCATGCTGGCAAGCTCGTTTTCCCCCTTGAAGATCTGGGCGCAGGCGGCGGAGATGTATTCGTAAAACAGTCTCCCTTCGGGGGTGAGCTCCACGCCTTTCTTGCTGCGGATAAACAGCCGGCAGCCCAGGTCGTTTTCCAGATTGTGGATGATGCGGGTCACAGCAGGCTGGCTGGTCATAAGCACCCGGGCCGCCCTGGTCAGGCTCCCGTATTTGGAAACATAATAAAAAACTTTGTAATACTCAAAGTTGAGATTCATAAATGTTTTGCTCCTTGGCCAAAGGGAACTGCCGGATTCAGGGGGAATTTCCCGTAGTTTCCCCGCCGGAACCCATATTTCCACAGTTTAAAGATATCTTACCACAAATTTTTAGAAATAGGAAGATTTTTAGGGAAGATTTGTGAAAGAATCTTGAAAAATCGGAAAAAAATCCCAGGAGAGGTGGTTTTTTCAGAATAACCGGACATTTCCCCTGTTTCAGCCTTCCTCCCCGGTCAGATGCGCCAGCAGCCCCTGGCACCCCTCCAGAATATCCTTCCACGCGGTGGAAAAATCCCCGGAATACCAGGGGTCTGCCACTTCCCCAGGACGGCAGGTGTAGTCCATGAGCAGGTGAAGCTTTTGCTGGGGATCCCTTCCGAAAAGCCGCTGCATGTTCCAAAGGTTTTCCCGGTCCATGCCGATGAGCAGGTCGAACCGGCGGTAGTCCTCCCGGGTGAGCTGCCTGGCGGTTTTCCCGGCGCAGTCGATGCCGTGCTTCCCCAGTTCTCTTCTGGCGGGAGGGTACACCGGGTTTCCCAGCTCTTCCCTGCTGGTAGCGGCGGACTGGACCTCGAACTGATCCTCCAGTCCCGCCTGCCTCACCAGGTCTTTGAAGATAAACTCCCCCATGGGGCTTCGGCAGATGTTGCCGTGGCAGACAAACAGAATGCGTTTCATGGTTTTTTCCTTTCCTGGAGACGGTGATGGCCTGCCCGGGGCCAGCCGGGCGGCGAAGGTATTATAGCACGGGAAAGGGAAATATGCACCCCCCGCCGTCTTTTTTTCAGAGACAGGCAGCCGGCGCAGCTTTCCCCCATACATTTGGTAGCGGAGGAGCATCCCTGCGAAGGCTGCTCCCCTTGAAAAAAGGAGGCAGCGCCATGCAGAAGATCGCAGTCTACTGCCGGGTATCCACCGACAAGGAGGACCAGGCCCATTCCTTTGAAAGCCAGCAGCTGTTTTTCCGGGAGTACATTCAGCGGCAGCCCGGGTGGGAGCTGTACCGGATCTACGCCGACGAGGGACTGTCCGGCACCAGCACGCAAAAAAGAACCGCCTTCCTTCAGATGCTCCAGGACGCCCGGAGCCGCCGGTTCCAACGCATCCTCACAAAGGAGGTGAGCCGTTTCTCCCGGAACATCCTGGACACCATTTCCTGCACCCGGGAGCTGCGCGGGCTGGGGATTGAAGTGGAATTTCTCAACGACGGCATCCGCACTCTGGAGCCGGACGCCGAACTGCGGCTGTCCATTATGGGGAGCCTTGCCCAGGAGGAAAGCCGGCGGACCTCCTCCCGGGTCAAATGGGGGCAGACCCGGCGGATGGAGCAAGGGGTGGTGTTCGGCCATTCCCTTCTGGGGTACGATGTGAAGGACGGCCGCATGACCGTCAACCCACAGGGTGCCCGCCTGGTGCGGCTGATCTTTCACAAATACGTGGTGGAACGAAAAGGCACCACGGCCATCGCCCGGGAGCTGGAAGAGGCCGGGTACAGGACCCTGACCGGCAGCAGAACCTGGCGGAGCACCGTGGTGCTGAAGATTTTAAAAAACGAGAAATACTGCGGAGACCTGAAACAGAAAAAGACCTACACCCCGGACTACCTCACCCACCAAAAAAAGCCCAACCATGGCCAGGAGCCCTTTGTGTATCTCCGGGACCACCACCAGCCCCTTGTCAGCCGGGAGCTGTGGGAAGCCGCCCAGCAGGAGATGGCGCGGCGTGACGCAGCCGGAACCGGCTCCCACGGCCACCGCTACCCTCTGTCGGGGAAACTGCGCTGCGGCCAGTGCGGGCAAAGCCTTGTCTCCCACAGGCGCCGGCGGAAGGACGGCAGTCTGTACCAGGCGTGGCGGCCTTCTCCCCAGTGCCGTTTGCCCTTCCAGCTGGGGAATTCCTCCTGCATAGAGCTGGTCCGCCAGGCGGTCGCCTCTTTGGAGGTGGACCTGCAAGAGGTTCTTCCCCCTGTGGTCCAGGCTGCGGCCCGGGCGGTCCAGGAATCCCGCGGGGCCGTCCTGCTCCAGGCACGGCGGCTTGAGAAAGCCCTGGACCGGCTGGAGGCGAAAAGAGCCGGGCTGCTGGACGCCTTCCTGGCGGGGACCCTATCGCAAGACGACCTGGAGCTGATGGAGCACTACTACCTGCAGCAGAGACAGGAGCTGGAAAGCGCCGGGGCAGCCCTGGCGAAGAACCAGCCGCCCTGGGACCCTGCCTCCTTGAAACGCGACCTGGAAGAGAGAGCTGGGACGGTTGCCCGGGGGGAAACCTCTTTCCAAAGCTTTTACGGGGCCCTGCTGGACAGCATCACCGTCTACCCCAGCCGGCGTTTGGAGGTGCGGCTGAAGCACCTGCCGGGTGTTTGGACCTTTCTCCTGGAACAGCAGGGGTCTCAAAGCTCCTGAGCTCCTGCCTCCAGGCGGGCTTTCATCTGCTCTTCCAAGACGGACATTTTCCGGAATTCCCGGACCACAAACGCCACGGAAACGACAAAGGCGATGAAGTCGGCAATGGGGCCCGCCACCAGCACCCCAAAGATGCCCAGCCACATAGGCAGCAGCAGCATAAGGGGAATGAGGAAAAAGATCTGGCGGGTCAGGGAGAGGAACAGGCCTTTCAGGGCCTTTCCAATGGCGGTGAAGAAATTGGAGGAGAGAAGCTGCACGCCGTTTACCAGCACCATGAACAGGAAGGTTCGCATGAACAGAATGGCAAACTCAAAGTACAGGGGCTCCCCCGTGCCGAACAGAGAGATGATGGGCCGGGGGCACAGCTGGAACAGGAGGAATCCCACTGCGGAAACCGCCAGATTCCACTTGATGGCCAGCAGGTAGGCCTGCTTTACCCTGTCATACTTCCGGGCGCCGAAGTTGAAGCCGATAATGGGCTGCACTCCCTGGGAGATGCCCACAATGATGGAGAGCAGAATGGCGTTTGTCTTCATCACAATGCCGCAGGCGGCCAGGGGAATCTCCTTGCCGTATTCGGACAGGGCGCCGTAATAGGTGAGGGAGTTGTTCAGCGCGATCTGCACAATGGTGATGGCCACCTGGTTGATGCATCTGCTGATCCCCGTGTAGAACGTCTTGCCTATCTCCCGGAAATCCACCTGGAAACAGGGCCTGGTGAGACGGATGTTCCGAAACCGCCACAAGTACCGGAACGCCAGGAAGAAAGAGAGAATCTGCCCCAGAATGGTGGCCAGGGCAGCCCCCACCATTCCCCAGTGGAACACGAAGATAAACAGGGGGTCCAGAATGGTGTTGACTATGGCGCCCACCACCATGCAGGCCATGGAGTACTTGGGTTTGCCGTCCGCCCTGACCAGGTTGCTGATGCCGTTGGTGAGGATCAGGAAGGGCATGCCGATGAGGGTGATGCCTGCGTACTGCTGGGCGTAGGGCATCACCTCGTCGGTGGTGCCGAAAATCCGCAGCAGCGGGGTGAGGAACACCTCTCCCAAAAGGAAGTAAAGCAGCCCCGCCGCGGCCATGAGGATGACCCCATTCCCGGCAATTTTCGCCGCCTGCTCCGGGTCTTTCCTTCCCAGACAGAGGGAGAACCGTGCCGCGCTGCCCACGCCGATCAGCAGCGCGATGGCCAGGCAGATGGTGGACAAGGGGTAGGACACATTGGTGGCAGCGTTGCCCAGGTATCCCACGCCCTGGCCGATGAAAATCTGATCCACAATGTTGTACAGGGAGCTAACCAGGGTTGCCGTGATGCTGGGAATGGCAAAGCTTCGCAGCAATTTGGAGATTTTTTCCTGACCTAAGGGTTTTTCACTCATCGAACTCATCCTCTTTCCGCGTGATATTCATTTCCCGGGCCATGTGTCTTCCGGCCTGGAACAGCAGCCGTTCCAGCAGCGCCGCCTCTTCCCCGGTGAACTCTTCCAGCAGGCAGTCCTCCGTCTCCCGGCAGGCCTGCCGCACCTGAGGGGCAACGTCCAGGGCCTTTTGGGTGGGATACAGCCGCCAGGTGCGCTTGTCCCGGTGGCAGGGCTCTCTTCTCAAAAACCCCTTTCGCTCCAGGGCGGAGATCATCCGCACCACGTTGCTGGGGTGAACATAAAACGTCTCCAGCAGGGACTCCTGGGTGATGCCCGGCTCCCTGCACACCTTCAGCAGGTACATGTGCTGGCTGCTGTTGATGCCGTAAGGCGCCAGTTTTTCGTCCAGACAGGCCTTGGCGAAACGGTCCGCCACGGACAGCCATTTCAGCAGTTTCATAGGTTGACCTCTTTTCTTCCAGGAACATTGCTATGACAAGTATTGCACAAACTGCGTGCGCTCGCAATAACATGAAGAATTTTTTCTTTTTCCTTGTGTATGGCCGCAAAAAAAGACTGCCGCCAGCGCGACAGCCTTTTCTTCGGTTACAGAATGTCGATGTACTCTCCCGCCAGGGCCTTGTTCATGCTTCGGACAGCGCAGAACTTGCCGCACATGGAACAGCTGTCCTCCTGCTCGGGGGAACGGCTGTCCCGAATGGCTTTGGCGGTTTCCGGATCCAGGGAGCACTCCCACTGCTTGTCCCAGTCGAAGGTGCGGCGGGCGTCCGCCATGGCGTCGTCCAGGTCCCGGGCATGGGGAATCTTTTTGGCGATATCCGCCGCGTGGGCCGCAATGCGGGACGCGATGATGCCCTGCTTCACGTCTTCCACATTGGGCAGCGCCAGGTGCTCCGCCGGGGTGACGTAGCACAGGAAGGCCGCGCCCGAAGCCGCCGCAATAGCCCCGCCAATGGCGGAAGTGATGTGGTCGTAGCCGGGAGCGATATCCGTGACAATGGGTCCCAGCACGTAGAAGGGAGCCCCCATGCAGATGCTCTGCTGCAGCTTCATGTTGGCGGCGATCTGGTCCATGGGCATGTGGCCGGGACCTTCCACCATCACCTGCACATCCTTTTCCCAGGCCCGCTTGGTCAGCTCGCCCAGCCGCACCAGCTCCTCAATCTGGCACACGTCGCTGCCGTCGGCCAGGCAGCCGGGGCGGCAGGCGTCTCCCAGAGAGATGGTCACGTCGTACTCCCGGCAGATGTCCAAAATCTCGTCGAAATACTCATAGAAGGGGTTCTCCTCCCCGGTCATGCTCATCCAGGCAAACACCAACGAGCCGCCCCGGGACACAATGTTCATCTTCCGCTTGTGCTTCTTGATCTGGTCAATGGTCTTCCGGGTGATGCCGCAGTGGAGGGTGACAAAGTCCACACCGTCCTCCGCGTGGAGCCGGACCACGTCGATGAAGTCCTTGGCGGAAAGGGTGGCCAGGTCCCGCTGGTAGTGGATGACGCTGTCATACACCGGCACGGTGCCGATCATGGCAGGGCATTCCGCGGTGAGCTTCCGGCGGAAGGGCTGGGTATTGCCGTGGGAGGAAAGGTCCATAATGGCCTCGGCGCCCATATCCACGGCTGCCATCACCTTTTTCATCTCCACGTCGTAGTCCTTGCAGTCCCGAGAAACCCCCAGGTTCACGTTGATCTTGGTCCGAAGCATGGAGCCCACCCCGTTGGGGTCCACACAGGTGTGGAGCCGGTTGGCGCAGATGGCCACCTGTCCCTTGGCCACCCAGTCCCGGATCTCTTCCTCGGTGCGGTACTCTTTCTTGGCAACGGCTTTCATTTCCGGGGTGATGATGCCCCGTTTGGCAGCGTCCATTTGTGTGGTGTAATTTCTCATGTTGATTCTTCCTTTCAAACAGATATCAAGATTCCTTTGCGAAACGGCTGGTCAAGTCAAACAGGTGGTCCATAGGGCCGGACCCTTTTCCCAGGTCCAGCATGGCTCCCAGGGCCCCGGAGATAAACTCCTTGGCCCGCTGGACCGACTCCTCCAGAGAGAAGCCTTTTGCCAGGTTGGCGGCGATGGCGCTGGACAGGGTGCAGCCTGTGCCGTGGGTGTTGGGGTTGTGGATCCGCTTCCCCCCAAACCACCGGCAATGGCCGTTCCGGTACAGCAGGTCATTGGCGTCGCTGACGCTGTGGCCCCCCTTCAGCAGCACGGCGCAGCCATACCGTTCACTGATGGCTTTGGCCGCCTGCTCCATGTCCTCTTCCCCCTGAATCTTTCTCCCGGAGAGGACCTCCCCCTCGGGGATATTGGGGGTGACCACCGCCGCCAGAGGCAGCAGCTCCCGGGTGAGGGCCCCCACCGCCTCCGACTTGGTCAGGGCAGAGCCGCTGGTGGCCACCATCACCGGGTCCACCACAATCCGTTTGGCCCCGTACTCTCTCAGTCCCCGGGCCGCCTCTTTCACCAGCTGGGCCGAGGGAATCATGCCAATCTTCACCCCGTCGGGGAAGATGTCCTCAAATACCGCGTCCAGCTGCTGCCGGAGAAACAACGGTGTCACCTCCTGAATGGCCCGCACACCGGTGGTGTTCTGGGCTGTCAGGGCGGTGACGGCGGTCATGGCGTACACGCCGTTCATGGCCATGGTCTTGATATCCGCTTGAATCCCGGCGCCTCCGCTGGAATCGCTTCCCGCGATCGTTAATGCTGTTCTCATGGGATTGCTCCTTCCAAAAATAATCGCATTACTTTTCTTAAGCGACAGAAAGTGGTGCCCCCGATCTGCCGCTATGAGTTTTTCGTTCTGTCAATCCGCCAGCGCCCAAAACGCTTCCAGATGGCGGAAGTCGGGCAGGTAGCAGTCCGCCAGGGCCTGCAATTCCCGCTGGCACAGTTCGTGGCTGTCATACACCCCTACGGTGAGGAATCCGTCCTGTTTGGCGGTGGAGAGGGCGTGGAGCACATCCTCCACCACCACCGTCTCCCCCTTTTGTGTGCCAAGGCAGTTCAGCGCCTGGCGGTAGATCCAAGGTTCCTCCTTTCCCGGGTCCCCGGGACCGCAGGCAAAGACCCCTTCCAACAAATCCAGCACCCCCAGCCGCTTCAGGGCGCCCTCTGCCAGAGGTTTGGGCGTCACCGTGGCCACGGCCAGCTTCACTCCTTTGTCCCGCAGCTTCCGCAAAAAGCCTTCCGCCCCCGGCTTCAGGGGGACAAGGTCCAGGTAGTACCGCCGGATCATCCCGTCAATGCCCTGGAGGATCTCCTCCACGGACAAGGTCACCCCGTAGTGGTCCCGGTAGTACTGGGCAGCCTCCTCCAGGGTGAAGGACCGGAAGGTCTCCGCCAAGTCCTCCGCCGGTTCCTTGCCCAGCGACCGGAGGTAATCCGCCCCAAGGGTATCCCACAGGGACATGGAGTCCAGCAGGGTGCCGTCCAGGTCGAAAATGGCTCCCCGGATCATGGGGCCACCGCTTCCTCAGTGAGAGCCTTCAGCCGGGCGGTGGCTTCCCGGATGTCCTCCGCGGCGAAAATAGCGCTGATCACCGCCACCCCGCAGATGCCGCTTCCCGCCAGTTCCTTCACGTTTCCCTGGCCGATGCCTCCAATGGCCACCACCGGGATGGTCACCGCCTGGCAGATGGCCTTCAAAGTCTCGTAGCTCACCGGTTTGGCGTCGGCCTTGGAGTCGGTGTGAAACACGGCTCCCACCCCCAGGTAGTCGGCGCCCCGCTGCTGGGCAAGCACCGCCTGCTCCACCGTCTGGGCGGACACACCCAAGATCTTGTCCTCCCCCAGGATGGCCCGGACGTTTCCGGCCTCCATGTCCGACTGACCCACGTGAACGCCGTCGGCATTTACCCGTTTGGCAAGCTCCACGTCATCGTCCAGGACAAAGGGCACCCCATACTGGCGGCACAGCTGCTGGATCTCCAGAGCCTCCTGGTAAAACTCCTCTTCCGGCAGGTCTTTTTCCCGCAGCTGCACAAAGGTGGCCCCGCCCTTCAGGGCCTCCTCCACCTGGTGGTACAGGGTGCTGTCCCCCACCCAGGACCGGTCGGTGACGGCGTACAGCAGCAGGTCTTTTTTATCGCACTTCATACTTGGCTCCTTTGTTCAGGGTCTCCCCGTCCATGTTGTAAATGGCGTCGATAATCCGGTTCCGGTAGGTGGAATTCCCCTCTCCGGGCTGGAGGTTCGCAAAAGCAATTTCCCCAGCCAGGCCCATGGCGCACACAGCGGCGGCCACAGCCTTGGTCTTGTCCTGGGGATTGGCCACAACGTAGGCGGTGCACAGGCCGGAAAGCTGGCAGCCCGTGCCGGTGATCCTGCTCATCTCCGGCCGGCCGTTGCGGATGACATAGGCGGTTTCCCCGTCGGCCACCAGGTCGATGGCCCCGGTGATGGCCACCACGGCGCCGGCCTTTTGGGCAAAGCCCTTGGCGAAGGCCACCATGGCGTCCAGGTTATCCTCGGTGACAGTGTCCGCGGCGTCGGCGTCCACCCCCTTGGTGGTGCCGCTGCCCAGGGCCAGGGTCTTGATCTCCGAGATGTTGCCCCGGATCACGTCCAGCTTCAGCTGCTCCATCAGCGCCACCGCGGTGCTGGTGCGCAGGGAGCTGGCGCCGGCCCCCACCGGGTCCAGCAGCACCGGATGTCCCAGTTCATTGGCCTTTTCCCCTGCCTTGAACATGCCCTCAATGCTCCGCTTGTTCAAGGTGCCGATGTTGATGTTCAAGCCCCCGCACAGGGAGGTGATCTCCCCCACGTCCTCCGGCTCGTCGGACATGATAGGGCTTCCCCCGCAGGCCAGCAGCACGTTTGCCACGTCGTTGACCGTGACATAGTTGGTGATGTTGTGCACCAGGGGGCACGCTTTCCTCACGTTCTCCAGACATTTTCCCAGCATTTTGACCTCGTTTCCCCGAAATGAATTCGGCGTGTATTCAATGACTCAGCGGAACTGGCCGAACAATCAAAACCACTAGTAAACTAGTGGTTTGCTCAGACCCCAGAGGGGTCAGTACTTGCTGACCCCTGGAAGGGGT
>CALWCD010000035.1 GCA_944376265.1 uncultured Clostridia bacterium
TGTCATCTGTTTATCCATGGTCTTATTATATCACTTCTGGCAGTATCGCGCCTACTTTTCTGTGCGGTATTGCCCTAGGTAAAAAAACCAGGAGGTGCAAATGATGGCTGAATATGAACTGAATCGAAACCTTTTGATAGAGTTTGAAAGAAAGCTGCACGAAGAGGAGCGTTCTGCTGGAACTATAGGAAATTACCTGAGGCATGTGAAAGCGTTTTACAGCTGGGCAGGGGACAGGCTGGTTACAAAGGAATTGGCCGCTGCTTGGAAGGATAACCTGGTTTCCAAAAACTATTGCCCTGGTACCATCAATACCATGGTGGTGTCCCTCAATCGCTTTTTTGAGTTTTTGGGATGGCGGGAATGCCAGGTGAAAACTCTGCGGATCCAGCGAAGAATGTTCCGGGAGGACAAAAAGGAGCTTACTCGGGATGAGTACCATCGGCTGATCTCCGCGGCGTCTGTCCTAGGCAGGCAGCGCCTGATGCTTCTGATGGAAACTATCTGTTCCACGGGGATTCGTGCCAGCGAAGTGAAGTATATCACCGTGGAGGCTCTGCGCCAGGGAAAAGCAGAAATCTGCCTGAAGGGGAAGATCCGAACCATCCTTTTGCCAAACAAACTGTGTCGGAAGCTGCTGAAGTATTGCAAAAAACAAAAAACCGTTTCCGGAGAGGTTTTCCTCACCAGAAACGGAACTGGAATATCCAGAAAGCAAATATGGTCGGAAATGATGTCTGTGTGTGCCAAAGCCAAGGTGGCTTCCAGCAAGGTGTTCCCCCACAACCTCCGGCATCTGTTTGCCAGAACCTTTTACAAGGTGTGCCGGGATATTACCAAGCTGGCGGATGTGCTGGGGCACAGTCCCATTGAAACCACAAGAATCTACCTGATTTCCACCGGCACAGAGCACGCCCACACGCTGGAAAAGCTTCAGTTGATTATTTAATCTCAATATACCGATATTGTCTCAAATCGGAATATAGATTTTTTGTCTCCCTATCCGTCCAAATAATCCTTCGATAATTTTACAATTTGTAAAGCATAAAAATAGCGCAGGAAGCAAGCCGATTGAAAATGATCCTGATTCTTTCGGCTTTTTTCTGGGCTTTCTTAATAAGTTTCTCTTGCGATTTTAAATTGACTATGATAAAATAAATCGCAATTTATGTAGAGATGTTGTGTTTTGACTTCTTGAAATAGGACGATTTCGGTAAATGGTGGATAACGAGGAGGAAACGATCTTGCCGAAAACTGGAAGAGAAAAGGTGGGGCAGGAGAGTGCGGTAATCACTCCGGAAAAGATAGTGTCTCTGGGTCTGGGATGCATAGTGGTTTCGTCGGCTCTTTTCCTGTTTTTCCTGACATTCTGGATATTTGTTCTGACCACTCAGTTGGTTCCAGCCCTGTATGTAGCAGTTGGCTGTATTTTTTCAGCCATTTTCATCGGAGCAGTAGCGTTCCTTACACGGTGCAGCTCCCGAATTTACCAGAAAATAATAGGGTATGTTTTGGCTGCACTATTGGCAGTTGTCTGTGTATTGGGAGGCTTTGCTTTGTGGAGAACTGTCCAGACCATGCGGGCTGTTTCCGATACTACGGTGGAACGGTCGGTAGTGTCTTTTTACGCGCTGGAGGGCTCTTCCGTTGCAACCGTCAACGATTTGGACGGGAAGGGATTGGGCATTCTGGAAGAGATGGACCGGTCCAACACAGACGAGACCATCCGCAAAGCGGAAGAGGAGTATGGCATGACCTTTTCCCTTCAGGAATACGACAGTCTGATCTCGCTGGCGGATGCCCTTCAAAGTGACCAGGTTCAGGGCATTGTGCTGAATCAGGCGTTCTTTCCTCTATATGAGGAGCTCTCAGGGTACGAGACGTTTCCTTCAGAGCTGCGGGAACTGAAAACACAGGAGTTGGAACGTGTTCTGGAACATGGAGTGCAAGCAGCGGACTCTCAGAAACTGGAACCTCTGGAAGACCCGGTGGTCACCGTGCTGATCAGCGGAAGCGATACCCGCAAGAGTGTGGTGGATCAACTGGGCCGCAGCGATGTGAACATCATCGCCAAGATCAATCGGGAGACCCATGAAATCCTGCTGGTATCTACTCCCCGGGATTACTATGTACCTCTTGCGTTTTCCTGGGGGAATCCCCAAGACAAGCTGACTCACGCGGGCATCTACGGGATGGACGTATTGATGGGCACTCTGGAAGATTTGTACGACACCCAAATCGATTATTACTTCCGGCTAAATTTTGTGGGATTTACGGAAATTATCGATGCCCTGGGGGGCATTGAGGTTTATTCGGATTATGACTTTACCGCCGGAGGCCACGACTACCATGTGGGCATCAATTCTCTGAATGGGGAAGAAGCCTTGTCCTTTGCGAGAGAGAGGTACTCGTTTGTTGATGGAGACCGGCAGCGCGGAATGAACCAGATGGCGGTCATCGAGGGTGTGCTGCAGAAGGCTATGAGTCCCAGCATTCTGACGGGGTACCTGGATATTCTGGAAAGTGTCCAGGACTGCGTGGATACCAGCGTCCCCTACCAGCTGATGGCGGACATGGTCCAGTGCCAGCTTTCGGAGAACGCCAGCTGGCATGTGGAAAGGTACAGTGTCAACGGCAGCGATGCCAGCGATTACACTTTTTCTATGGCACAGAAACTGTATGTGATGATCCCGGATGAGGCCACTGTACAAGAGGCAAAAGAGAAGCTGGCAGCTTTGGGTTAAACCTACGAAGAGGAGTTAATGCTTTGAACAGGACGCAAATGGATAATTTCATAGCTGTTTTGCGGACTGCCCTGGGAAACGGCAAGCCACCGCTGTCCGGTCCGGATTGGGACCTTCTGGCGGAATGGGCGCGGCTCCAGTCCCTGACGGCCCTCTTTTACACAGGAGCCATTCAGTACCAGGAGTTTCAGCAATGGGATGGGGGAAAACGCCAGAAGCTGCAGCAGGAGACCATTTCTCAGGTGGTTTCCCAGGCTGCCCGGACCGAGCTTTTTTTGGAGGTTTATAAACAGCTTCTGGAGGCTGGGTTGCGGCCGGTTGTGCTGAAGGGAGCCGTAATCCGGCAGCTCTATGGGGACCTTTCCGATTACCGTCCTTCCTGCGACGAGGATTTATACGTCCGCCCGGAGGAGGCTATCCGGTGCCGGCAGGAACTGGAACGGCTGGGTTTCCAAGTAACGATTCCCCAGGACCGGCGAAAGCTAGATAATCCCGAACAAGAGGTTTCCATGGACAGTTTGGACGGGTTGCTTCACATCGAGCTTCACCCCCATTTTTTCGAACATGTCAGGGAGGACTTGCGGTTGTCCGACGGTTACTACGCTCAAGCCTTTGACCAGGCTGTCCCCACGGAGGTGAAGGGTTTCCCCCTTTGGACGCTGGATGAAACGCACCACTATCTGTACTTGTTCTTTCACCTGGCGAAGCACTTCAAAAGCGCCGGTGTGGGATTGAAACAGATGCTGGACCTGATGGCGGCGGATCGGGCGTGGCGTGACAAGATCGATTGGTCCCATATCCGCAGGGCAGTAAGCGAACTGCGCTGCGGCATGTTATACGGGGATGTGACCGCTTTGGGAAAGCAGCTTGGGTTCTCTCCCAAAGAGCTGTTTCCTTCCCTGCGTCCGGAACTGCTGCTGGCAGACAGCCTGGAGGGCGGTGTCTATGGGCACAGCGACCCATCTCGGACGTATGGATCTATTATTACGGCTGCTGCGGTGGATACCGGGGAGAAGACCAGTGTCTTGAAAGCCATCTTTCCATCCTATGACTATATGGTTCGCGGATGGGAAGCGTTAAGGAGAAATCCGTGGCTGCTGCCAGTTGGATATATTAAAAGATTCTATCGCGTTTTGGTGTTACGTAAACAGGGTAAAGATGCGCTGGAGGCAATGAAAAAGGGTCAGGAACGAACGAAACTGCTACAGGAATACGGAATTCTGCCGGAGAAAAGGAGGTGACCATCATGAAACTGAAAGACCAGCTGATCCTTCGGGAAGTGGCGGGGCAATATGTGATTGTGCCCACGGGAAAGCGGGTGCGGGAGGTGACCTCCATTGTGTACATTTCCGCTTCGGCAGCGTACCTGTGGGACTACATGAAGGACCATGAGTTTACCAAGGAGGACCTGGTGGCCCGGGTGATGGAACATTACTCCGGCGTCACCGAGGAGAAGGCCGCCGAGGACATTGAAAAATTCTTAAAGACCCTGGCGGACAACAACATCTTGGACGATGGAGTCATGCGTGGGCAGGCTTTTGTCCGGGTGCCCCAGGGGATTCTGGATAGGCTTTGGCCGAAAGGCGGCCTGAAACGTCCCAAGGACAAAGGAGGTGGTGGCCCGTGAGCGATGATTTTGAGCCCGCCTGCCGGAGAATGGAATGGTTGGACCCCTTCTACAAGCAGGTGTGGGAAAAGGCCTTCGCCGAAGGCATTCCCATTTCTGGCACCTTCGAGCTGACTCCCCGGTGCAATTTTAGCTGCAAGATGTGTTACGTCCACTTGAAGCCGGAGGAGATTCCACAAAACGGGGTGGAGCTCACGGCCAAAGAGTGGCTTCGCATCGCGGAGGAGGCCAAGGAGGCGGGCACTACCTGGCTCTGCATCACCGGCGGGGAGCCGCTGCTCCACCCGGAGTTTCCGCTGATTTGGGAAAGGCTTACGGAGATGGGATTCTTCCTCACTCTTCAGACAAATGCCTCCCTGATCCGGGGGAAAATGCTGGACCTGTTGGACCGCTGCCCGCCCCGGCAGGTGAAGGTCACGCTTTACGGCTCCGACGACGAAGTGTACCAGGCGGTGTGCGGGGTGGAGAACGGGTTCACCCAGGTGAACGAGGGCATCCACAACCTGATGAGCGTGGGAATCCCTGTCACCCTGGTGAGCACCGTCATCCGGCAGAACCAGCACGACGTGGAGCGCATGGCGTTCTACGCCTACCGCCACGGGCTGAAGTGGCTGCCAACGGCCAGCGTCAAGCCCTCCCTGCGGGGGGCAAGCACCGACGCCCTTTCCGTGGCGGTTACGGAAAAGCTGGAAGAGCAGGCCCAAAAGAACGCGGAAGCCCGCCTCCGGGAAGGCAGGTTCCTCGACCCCAGCCGCAAGCCGGCAACCTATTGCAGGGACTACCGCCTGGGCTACTGGGTGGTGTGGAACGGCATGATGCGCTTTTGCAGCTTCATGGACGAGCCCAATATCCCGGTCCGGGACCTGCCCTTCAAGGAAGCTTGGAGCCAGCTGCTGGACTTCGAGGAAGCCCTGGACTGGCCGGAAGAGTGCAAAACCTGTGAAGCGGCCAAGGTGTGCCAAAGGTGCGCGGCAAGCCTTGTAACAGGGTCAGCCAATTGCTCCGTGTTGCGGGAAACCGCCATATTTTGGACCGGTAAATTACAACAAAAGAAAGGATTCTATTGAAATGGCTATTTATGGAGATAATGATGTTTATGCAAACAGCCCTGTGGCGGCATACAGTGTAGGTACACGGGATGGAGGAATCATTTCCGGAGGTATCGGCGGTGAGACCATGGCGACCAAAGGTGTGAACTTTAAATGGGTGTATAATCCCAGTAATTCATCTGGCAACCCCTCTGGGTTTACAGGGCAGGGTTGGTTCGAAAATACACAGGGTTCGCCAATTTGGTATAGTATTCAAAATTATGGCATGACCTTAGAGGGAATTCTGAATGGATTTGAAAATGGGAGCAGAACCGACCTGAACGATGTGTTTCAAAATTGGCAATACTACGTGGATGCAGAAGGCTCTATCGGTACCGATGTTCTTCAGGATTTCCAAAAGGCTGTAGGTTACGACTGTTGGAGCAATCTTAAGGCGTAAAGAATATGCAATATAGTATTGCCGGGCTTTGTTTTCACGTGGGGGGGCTGTGTCTTTCCGGGCCGTGGCCTTCCTTTAAAAGCGTGCTTTCGCCAGAGGCTGTTGTTTTTTCTTTGCGTGCCCAGACAGTTCAAACAGTCAATCGGGACCTCTCCTATTTTCATCTGCCTGACGCCGCGCATTTTTTCTCCGCCCAGGGAAGCATAGTGGCGGCCAGCGAGGACTACACTCGTTTCTACACGTTGCGTGCGGAGCAGGGGATGGAGGAGGTGTTGTTGGCATACCTCTTCTACACCCACGCCGTGCGCCGCCAAATGCTCCAGCTCCACTGCGCCACCATCGACGACGGGGAGCGGGGTGTGCTGTTCCTGGGGCCCTCGGGCATTGGGAAGACCACCCAGGCGGAGCGGTGGGCGGAGTTTCGGGGTTCTTCCATTATCAACGGGGACGTGGGCTTTGTCCAGAGGACGGAGCGGGAATACATAGCCTGGGGCACCCCTTGGCATGGGTCCTCGCCCTACTGCCTGAATGCTTCGGTGCCCGTAAAGGCCCTGGTGGTGCTCAAGCAGGCCCAGGAAAACAAGCTGCGGGAACTGACGGGCTTTGAGAAGGTGGCGGAGGTTTCCGGCAGTGTGTTTTACCCCACCTGGCTGGAGGACGGCATGGAGCTTTGCACCGACACCCTGAACCACCTGCTCACGGACCTGCCCGTTTACCGCCTGGACAACCGGGCGGACCGGGAGGCTGTGGAACTTCTAGCTAAGGAACTGGATCGAATTTCATGAACCATTTTGTACAACGAAGCCGGCACATATTCCAGCGAGTCCGGGAGGGCAGGCTCAAGGAGCTGCTCTCCCAGTGGCTCTGGATAGGCCGGTACGTAAAGCAGTTCTGGCCGCTCATCGGCGGCTACGCCCTTCTGAACATGACTGGGTCCCTGCTGGGGCTGGGCACCTCTATGGTGTCACGCACCCTGGTGGACAGCGTCACAGGCCACAACAGCGGGATGCTGGGGATCGCCGCCGCAGCCTATGTGGGCGTGGGCGTGGGGCAGATTTTCATCTCCGCCATCCGAAGCAGGATATCCCTGCGGATTAACCTGCACATTTCCAACAAGGTCCGACTGGACATCTTCCACCAGATCATTGAAACGGATTGGGAGGCCCTGTCGGAGTTCCGCCCCGGTGATTTGCAGTACCGCCTAAACGGCGACGTGATGATGGTGATCAACAATGTCCTCACGTTTATCCCCAGCCTTTGTTCCATGCTGGTCAGCTTTGGGGGCGCCTTGGTGGTCATGGTCCAAAACGACCCCACCATGGCCGCCATTGCCCTGTGCGGCGCCCCCATTTCCCTTTTTGTCTCCCGGTACAACATCCGGAAGATGCGGGAGTACGAGAAGAAAAACCAGGAATTTGCCAGCACCAATGTCTCCTTTAACCAGGAGATCTTCCAACATATGCAGACCATCAAGGCGTTTGGCTTGGTGGATACCTTTACCCGCCGGTATGAGGACCGGCAGAGGGAGTCTGTCCGCATCCAGCTGGACCGGAACAAGTACCAGCAGATTGGCAGCATCGCCACCTCCCTGGTGGGGCAGGCCATCGGCTACGCCTGCTACGGGTTCGCCATCTATCGCCTGTGGCGGGGGGACATCACCTACGGCTCTATGACCATGCTGGTGGGAATGGCAGGTTCCCTGCGGGGCTCTTTCAGCTCCGTGGTGAACCTGGTCCCCAGCGCGCTCCGCGCCTGTATCAGCGCCGGCCGGATTATGGAGGTCACGGGACTTCCCCGGGAGCAGGCGGTGGAATCCCCCACCCTTCGGAAGATTGTTGAAAAGGCAAAGACCCAGGGCGTTTCCGTAAAAATGGAGAACGTTACCGCCGGCTACGGGGAGGACAAGCCCATCTACACCCAGGCACAATTCCTGGCAAGCCCAGGGGAGATTGTCGGCCTGGTGGGGCCTTCCGGTTTGGGAAAGACCACCACCCTGAAGCTGCTGCTCGGGCTGCTCCATCCCAAGGCAGGCCAAGTGGCCGTGACCGTCCAGGGGGAAGGGGAGGAGCCGGTTTCAGCGGCCACCCGGCGCCTTTTCAGCTATATCCCCCAAGGCAACACCCTGTTTTCCGGCACCATTGCCGACAACCTGCGGCTGCTGCGCCCCCAGGCGACGGATGAGGACCTGGAACGCGCCTTGAAAGCCGCCTGCGCCTGGGACTTTGTCCAGGAGCTTCCCAACGCCATGGAGACCGATACCGGGGATAACGGCCAACGGTTTTCCGAGGGCCAGAAGCAGCGGATCTCCATCGCGCGGGCCATTTTGGCGGATACCCCCGTACTGCTGCTGGACGAGGCCACCAGCGCTCTGGACGTGGCAACGGAACGGCGGGTTCTTCGGAACATCATTCGCCATGACCCCACCCGGACGGTAGTGGTCACCGCCCATCGCCCCAGTGTGTTCGCCCAGTGCACCCGCGTGTACCTGGTGGGGGATGGAAAGTTCCGGGAAATAGACCAGCAGGAATTGGCTTCCTTCTTGGAGGGAAGCCTTGACGAGGAAAATTTGAACGAAGAAGACCCTAAGGAAGGGAGGTTTGCCATATGATGCGGTTGCTGAAAGTTTTTACCGTCTTAATCACGGCGGTGGCTGCGGTGGTCTTTGCGGTGGCCATGGTGGCGGAGTTCCTGGGACGGGATGATACCATGCCCCAGATCTCGGCGGAAAGCGACTCTCTGGCAATCTCCTGTGAGTATACGAAAGAAGAACTGCTGGAAGGTGTCACCGCCAGCGACGAGAAGGACGGGGACCTTACCGGGCAGATCCTGGTGGGGGACTTTTCCCGGTTCATCGAGCCGGGGGTCAGCGACCTCACCTATGTGGTCTTTGACTCCTCCGAACATATGGCCACACTGACCCGCCGGGTGACTTTCACCGACTATCACTCTCCCCGGTTCAGCTTGAGCCAGCCCCTCTGTTTTGAGGAAGGGGCCACCAACAACACGGAGGTCCGGGCCATGTTTACCGCGGAGGACTGCCTGGATGGGGACCTGACAGACTGGATCACCTACGTGGAAACAGACGCTTCTTACAGCACGCCGGGTGACTACACCATCACCATGGAAGTGCGGAACTCCTTGGGAGATACGGTTTCCTACCCGTTCCCCATCCACGTTTACGAGGAAAACAGCCAGACGGTGGATATCGAATTAACCACGGGCCTTGTCTATGTGGAGCAGGGGGGGAAGTTCCAGCAGAACGACTACGTGTCCAGGATCTCCGGTGAGGACGGGGCCCGGTATTCGGTGGATCAGCTGCAGATTTCCTCCCAGGTGGATACCTCGGTCCCAGGGATCTACGAAGTCCATTACCAGTTCCTTGGAGCTGACGGTCAGTATGGCCAGTCCTGGCTCACTGTCATTGTAGAGGAGGCCACGCCGTGAACGAACAAACCGTTTTCCTGGACAAGGCTTCCTTCCATGGCGCCGGGCTCCAGGTGCTCAAAAACTGGTGGGTGGTCCTTCTTTGGATGATCGCCATGTTTTTGGGGACCACCGGCGTGGGGAAGCTCCTTTACACGCCTGCCTATACCTCTTCTTCCACCCTGGTGATCCGCATGATGGGTTCGGACGCCTACACCTCCTTGACTCAGACCACCCAGATGACGGCGGTTTACAGCGAGATTTTCCAAAGCGAGGCTTTGCGGAAGCTCGTTTCGGAAAGTATCGGCGAGCCGGTGGAGGGCACCATTTCCTGCAGCCAGATTTCGGAGACCAACCTGCTGGTGCTGAGCGTCACGTCTCCCACGCCCCGGCAGGCGTACCTGTTCATTCAGGCGGCCCTGCGCAACTATCAGCAGGTGGCGGGGTATGTGTTTACCGACGCCGCCCTGGAGGTGGTGCAGGAGCCCAACGTCCCGGAGTCACCGTCCAGCAGCGCATTCCTCATTCTCCATCGGCTTGAACTGACCATTTTGGCGGGTTTTGCCTCGGCGGGACTGCTTGCGCTGATTTATCTGCTGCGGCGAACGGTGAAAGCGGCAGGCAATGCGTCCAGGCTGCTGGACGGTACCATCTTGGGGACCGTGCCTTACGAGAAAAAGCAGGTTGCCGCCGACGGCAAGCGGGGAAAGAAAGAAATCCCGGCCTTGCTACTGACTTCGTCCTTGGTGAGCATGAACTTTGCGGAGTCGAGCCGCCGGGTTGCGACCAAGCTGGAGTCCCATCTGCGGCACCAGGGCCAGAAGGTGCTTTTGGTGTGCAGTGTGGAGGAAAACGAGGGCAAGTCCACAATAGCGGCCAATATCGCCATCGCGCTGGCGGAGCATGGCAAAAAGGTACTGCTATTGGACGGCGATCTGCGCAAGCCTGCACAGTACAAGATCTTTGACCAAAGGGAAGAAAAGCACCCCTCATTGTCCGATGTCCTGAAAGGGACATCCTCTCTGGAAGAGGCCCTCTTTTACCAGAAAAAAAGCGGATTCTGGGGGCTGTTCCAATATGTTCCCACGGCGGCCCAGGCAGGCAATCTTCTGGCGGGACCTGAACTTCGCCAGTTGATCGAGCAACTGAAGGAATCCATGGACTTGATCGTGGTGGATTGTCCCCCTGTGGTGGCGGCTGCCGACGCGGAGATCTGGATGCACCAGGCGGACACTGTGGTGCTTGTTGTCCGACAGGACGTGTCGGATATCCGGGTCATCAACGATACGGTGGACCTGATTTGGAAAAGTACCGGAGATTTTTCGGGGATTATCCTGAACGCTTTTCGGCAGGAGGAGGGGAGACCCTCTGGACGGAACTATTATGACTAAAGGCATCAGCCGGAAAGGAGGAAGTCCCATGGACGAAAACAAGCAGGTTTCTCAGCAAAACCCTGAGATGGAGATTGACCTGCTTCAGCTGGCGCTGGATTTCTTTCACATGGCCAAACGCCGCTGGTGGCTTTTTCCAGTTCTTTTCGCCCTGTGTTTGGCAAGCGTCAGTGGGTATTACTACCTGCGGTATGATCCTCTTTACCGGTGTGAGGCGACTTTTACGGTTTCTACCGGCGAAAATATGGGATTTTACTATTCCGCCAATGCCGCGGACCAGATGTCGAAAACTTTTCCCTATCTGTTGGACAGCGGTTATTTCCGCAGCGTCCTGACAGATCGGCTGGGCACGGACAGTCTGAACGGCACAATCACTGCCCAGACTATCGAAAACTCCAACATGGTCACCATGGTGGTGAGCAGCCCTTCTCCGGAGGACGCTCGGGCTATTCTTGAGACCGCCCTGGAAATCTATCCAGAGGTGTCACGGTTTGTGCTGGGGGACATTGAGCTGAATCTGATTGATGAGCTCCAGACGCCGGAAGCACCGTACAATGTGCCCAGCTGGAAGCGAATTCTGCTGCTGGGGGGAGGCGGAGGCTTGTGCCTTGCGGCAGCTCTTGTGCTGCTGATGGCATTCCTGAATAACACCGTTAAGACTACGGAGGACATGGAGCGTTTTTCCAGTTTGGAATGTTTGGGCGCCTTGCCTGAGGTAAGGCAAAAAGCCAGAAAGAACAGCACTGCCAGTCAGTATGTTTCTGTTCTGGACCCCCGAACGCCCCACGGTTTTCGGGAAAGCATCAACTCCCTGGTGCTGCGGCTGCGCTCTGTCATGGGGGAAACAGGGGGCAAAGTCCTGTTGGTCACCAGCAGTTCGGCCGGTGAAGGAAAGTCCACGGTATCCATCAATGTGGCGGAGCAGCTGGCCCGGGAGGGAAAGCAGGTCATGCTGATCGACCTGGACCTGCGGAGTCAGAGGGATGGAAAACTGCTGGGAACCCGGGGCGGCCACACGGTGGCGGAAGTGCTCCGGGACGAAGGTCTGCGCCAGGTGAATTTCATCCGCTTCTCCAAGCGTCTTGGCATCTATTTTTGGGGTGGCGAGACCCGTGAACAGAATCCCATTGCTTTGCTGAAAGATCCCAAGCTGCAGGAGATGCTTCTGCGGCTGAAGCCCCAAGTGGATTACATCATTTTGGACACCCCGCCGTGTGCCCTCTACCAGGACGCAGCTATTCTGGCTGACTACGCAGATGCATCCCTGCTGGTGGTGCGCCATGATACAGTGACAGTCTCTCATGTGACGGAAGCGTTGTCCATGCTGGAGGGAGGAAAGGCATCGGTGCTAGGGTATGTGTTCAACGCCTTCCCCCAGACGCCAGGTTCTTACGGCTACGGATACGGGCGATATGGGTATGGCAGATATGGATACGGCAGATACGGGTACAGCCAGTACGGTTACGGAGAGAAACCTGAGGAGCCGAACAGCGGCCAGCCTGCGTGACCCGGGAGGCACCTATGAGGAGTATAACCGATCTCCACTGCCATCTGCTGCCAGGTCTGGATGACGGGGCACGGAACTTGACTGAAAGCCTGAGAATGTTGGAAATGGCCGCAGCCTCCGGTGTGGGGAGGATTGTATGCACCCCCCACCTGCGGATGGGCGATCCTTTGCTGGAAGAGAAAGGGGAGGCTATCCGGTGGATGGTGAACTACGTCCAGGCTGCTGCGGCGCGGGAAATGATTCCAGTGGAGGCCTTCCCCGGAGCGGAGGTGCTCTGGGGCGGGCATTCGGGGAATCTTGACACACTCCGCAGGTTGACCTTGGCAGGTTCCCGATACCTTCTTGTGGAGTTTTCCTTCCGGGAAAGGCTGTCCCAGATAGAGTTTGCGGCTGGTCAGGTGGCAAACATGGGATTGGTTCCTGTGCTGGCTCATCCGGAGCGATATGAGGCGGTTCAGCGCGATTTCCACTGTATTGCCGAGTGGTTTCGCAACGGCTGGGTGATTCAGCTTGACAAGGGAAGCGTTTTAGGTGACTTTGGGCAGGGTGCTTATCAGGCGTCCGCCTGGGTTCTGGAGCATGGATTCGCACATGTGGTGGCAAGTGATGCCCACAATCTTCTGACTCGCACTGCAAGCTTTGCCCGGCTGGAACAGTTCCTAACACAGCGGTATTCCCTGGGATGCGCGGAGCTGCTGCTCAGGAGAAATCCTGGAAGAATGGTGGAAGGGGCAGGCGTTGTAAAAGGGTAATTTCATATGGTGTCCGGCGGTTGGAACAATATGTCTGGTTTTGGGAAAGATGAAGGATAAGATGGACTATCTGAAAGAAAAACAGGGGAGCAGGGGTTCTTCCAAACTTGTTTTTCAAGACCATGGGGGAAAATCCAGGAGCAGAACGCTCAAGCTTGTCAGTTACGACCTGTTGGTGCTGGCATTTGTGTCCGTGATGATTCTGCGGGTTTTCCCTCGGGGAGGAGCAAGCAACCTTTCCTGGGTGCTGACCGGTCTCCAGTTTGTGCTGGCGGCCATTAGTTTGACCCTTTCACGGTATCTGTGGAAGGTCTATTCCCAGGTGTGGCGGTACAGCCGCACAAAAAGCTACCTGAGTCTGCTGCTGGCGGATACCACAGGAGGGCTGCTCTATAATCTCTATTGGCCATTTCCTTCCCTGGGAACGGCCCACCTCATTCCGTATGGCGGGTGTGGTGGCCATCTCTTGCCTGGGCTGCATTATTTTGCGCTATCTGTACACGTTCCTTTTTGAACTCTGCACGTTTAACGGGCGGGTGCGTGATTTCTTTGGGAAACGGACCCTGTTGACCCGGATCGTCAATACATTGGTGTACCGTACGACAGGAATTTCACTTTCCACAGAAGCGCTTGTGAATGTTATGCCTGACCAGAACAAAATTCGGATTGCGATTATTGGTGCAGGGCGTATGGGTGCCATGTTGGCCGAGGAATTGATTCGAAATCCCAACACAGTATATAAACCGGTATGCTTCGTTGATGTGAACAAAGAAAAGATTGGCCGCCAGGTGTGCGGCATAGATGTTCTTCCTGCGGGCCAAGGCACCAAAGATAGGCTTGACAGGCTTTCGGTGCAGGAAGTGGTGTTTGCCTTGAATAAGGCGCCGGAAGAACGGGCCGTTTTCTAAAGGTGTGTGCCCCACAGGGATTGAAGCGCCTGGTTCTCTGTCTGTGTTGGTGGGCGGTTTTTCCAGCTTGAGCTTCACGTTGCAATCCGGTTTGGCAGGTGAACAACTGAATGTGGAGATCACCACTCCCAGCTTGGTTGGATTTGCGGACAACAAAACTAGTAGCGTGACCACGGGTGCGAACGATTCTGCGCAATGATTTATTGGCTCGGTAAATGGTGAGGGACACATACCACACCGCTACCAGCAGACGCCATACCAGGACTGAGCCCCCGATGAGCTCGTCGATGATGAAGTTCAGAGCGGACAGCGTAGCGCCGCTGTCTCATCGCACCGCTCGGACAGCTCCTCATAGATGGAGATCCCGTGTTTTGTCAAGTAGTTCAGCGTTTCCAAAGTCCGCTTCAGGTTCTCGATGGTTGCCCGCGGTCTTCAGACTGGTAAACCGCTCCTGACCTGGAGCCTGGGCGGAGATCTACTTGCCTCGTTTCAGTTCGTACCCTTCCCGTTGAAGGCGGCCGAACAGGTCCTCCAGGTCAGAGCAGCCGGGCAGGAGCCGGTCAATGGCGGTACGGAGCTTCGCCTTATAGCTGGTGCCGTTGTAGCTTTTGCCCTTGTCCCGTCCGGTGACGATGACGGATAGGCCATGTTCTTTACAGATCTGGTCGCTGGTGCGGCGGATCTCGTGATACCCTTTGAATTTTAAAGTGTGGTTGTCAAGAAGATGTACGATCCGCATCAAGGCGTGGATTATTGTGGGAAATAATATTAGTGTTTGTGCAGAACCCGTCTGCACAAATCCGCAGATGCTTTAACCAAAAGCACTTACACGCTTAGATATTGGGCAACGTAAAATGAAAACTGCCCGCGTCTCATTCTAGCAATTTAGGGTTGTAGTCCGCAATATAGAACACACAGGTGCACAGCACAGAAAGAATATTATCCTTTGAAAGCATCTTCAGTTGCTGGCGAAGAATATCCCCGGCCTCTGGTGGGGTGATTGACAGAGGGGACGGAGCTCCTAATTTTGCGATCCGCCATGCTTTAGCGATATTTTGACGGATTACAATGTCATTTTCCCTTTTGTCCACGCCAAATTTCCGATAGTCATGATCGCGGTTTTCTCGGTTGACCCGGCCTTTGTATGTGTGGCTTGTCAGTTCTTCTAGGGAGACCGTCTAGCTGTCAAACTCTGGGTCAGGGATGCTTTTCATGTGGTAGTATGCCTCTACCATGGGGTAGTTTAAGTACAGCTTTCCCATGTCGGAGGACTCCACAAAGTAGGAGGCCATCTCCGTGATTTTATCCACTGAGAATAGGGGGTCTTGGGGATCTAAGTCAAAGATCAACAGAATGTCAGAATATCTTCTGTCAAATAATTCTTTCAACTGAGGATTTGGTTCATGCTCTTTGAGGTTTTGCAGGAGGTCGACAGAAGCAGGGTCGCCCTCTTGAAACATCTCCTGATACAGGGTGTAAATGTTGGTGTGGTAAGAAACCACTTCATGGCTGTCAGAAAGGGCATAAACTTCTAAAAGCTTGTTCATCAGGTTGTGATCGGTTTTATTTCCTTCCACCAACACGAGGATTTGGCTTTTTTCCTTATCCATTGAATTCACCACTCATATAGAGTTTTTCCAGGTTGTGGCCCTCCCGCAGTTCCCGAGAGGTGGCGTTGGCCAGGGAGGTCAATTTGTCCTTTGTGAGGATGAAATAGCAGTCAGGCCGCATGATCCGGTTTGTCAGCAAATTGGTATTGTGGGAAGTGAGGATCACTTGGGTGTTTTTCATTTTTTTCAGCACCTGGACGATACTCTCCGCTAATTCAAAATGATAAAAGGCGTCAAATTCATCAATGAACATGAAAGACACGTCCGTGGCTGTCTTGTACCAATAATAGCTAAAATCGAGAAAAATGTCAAATAAAATGAGCTTTATTTTTTGGAGAGCTATTTTGGCGTTTTGGGCGATCCGCGTATAGAAAAAAGACCGGAATTTGGATAGCACAGATTTGTGTTCCAAATTTCGGTCTTTGTTTATCGATCCAAAGAGCGGCTTTTTCGCTTTTCTTCCCGCGCGATCTGCTTTTGCCAGGTCTTAGCAGTCTGCTCCTGAAGAAACTGCCGCAGGGGGGCCAATTCCTGTTCACGGTCCCATGATTCCAGCGCCTCGTAGTAGCCTTTGCGGTCTTCCTCGTGGATGACGATGGGAGGATGGTCGCGCAGCACCAGAAAATAGTTCATGGCCAGCCGCCCGGTGCGCCCGTTCCCGTCTGCAAAAGGGTGGATGTTCTCAAACTTGGCGTCGAAATAGGCCGCAGCCGTTAGAGCGTTCTGTGCTGGCACGTCCTGTATCTCAGAGAGCAGTTCCCTCATCTCATCCGCCACGTCCTCCGGCGCGGCGCCCACTTCCTCACGGCCCGTCACATAGTCGTGGCGCTTGTACTCGCCGGGGCGCTCCCCCAACTGCCAACGGCGGGTGTCATAGGTGCCGTGGGTCAACTGGCGCTGCAACTCCTTGACGAATCCCTCGTCCAGCGCTCTACGGTCCCGGAACGCGCAGAGGAACAGTTCGTTGGCCTCTTTTGCGTTGCGTATCTCAAACAGAGTGCGCAGGTCGCCGGTGTAAGAGGTCACACCGTCATGCTCGAAGATCTCCCGTGTGTCGTGATAGGTGATATTTTCATTTTCCAGTTTACCGGAGTGATAGGCAAAGGCAATGCTGTGGCCGTTCAGGGCTTCCGCCAACTCCGCATCCGTAGTGATGTGCTTGCGCTGCCACAAAGCCAGTGCCTTTTCATAGTCGGTCATGGTAGCCCTCCCTGGTGTTTTTTTCATTATAGCATAGAATGAGAGAATCAACACATTTTATCGCGGGAATTTTCTTAGCAACGCTCGTTTCTCCACCCCACCCGCAAACCGTATCTGCACCTCTTCCCGGGACAGTACCGTTACCCGCTCCACAATGCGGAACGTCAAGGTGTCCTCGTATTGGGTGAGGTTCAGCTCCTGCTCCCCCAGGAGGCGCCGCAGTTCTTCCCTTTTGCACTGCTGGGTTTGGCTGCGCTGGGCGGCTTTCTCCGCCTGTTCCCGGCGCTTTTTCAGGAAGAGGATCTCGGTGCTGACCTGCTGGAGTTGGCTGTCTAAGGTGTCATCCTCTCCTGCCTGGGCCAGCAGCCGGTCGAATTCTCCCTCCAGCTGGGCCAGTTTGCTGTCGGTATCTTCCTCAGGGCTGGTAGGCCGCACCAGGCTATTTTCCAGGGTGTGTGCCATTTCCTTTTGGTGTCCTTCCGCCAGGGAGCGGACAGCCTCCAAGATGGCTTGGTGCAACTCTGTTTCCGGGATGCTGGGGGAGTTGGGACACCCGGATTTCCCGCTTTCGATCCGGCTGACACACCGCCACACGATTTCTTTGCGGCCGTGGATGTTCCAGGTCACCCGGCGGTAGGGACTGCCGCAGCAGCCGCACACTAGGCGCTCGGAAAGGGCGTACTTGCTGGTGAACCGGCCTTTGTTGGATTTGCTTTTGGAATGGACAGGCCGTTTGCTCCGCCGCCGGGCCAGTTCCTCCTGAATCCCGGTGAATTCCTCCCGGGTGAGGATGGCGGGGTGGTTGTCCCGGATGTAGTATTGGGGCAGCTCCCCGTTGTTCTTTTTCACTTTGCCCTCCAGGAAATCCGCCGTGTAGGTCTTTTGCAGGAGAATGTCCCCCACATACTTTTCGTTTTGCAGGATGCGCTGGATAGTCTGGGTGCTCCAGGTAATGTTCCCCGATGGGGAGCGGACACCCAGCCTCTCCAGGGTGAGCTTGATGGTGTGCAGGCTCTCCCCATTGAGAAAATCTTGGGCGATGAGCCGGATGACCCGGGCCTCCTCCGGAACGACCTCCGGCTTTCCATCGGCGCCTTTTCGGTAGCCTAGGCAGTTGGTATAACGAAAGGCGAACCGCCCTTGCCGGTACCCCATGCGGATCCCCTTGGTGACGTTGCCGCTGATGGATTCGCTCTCCGCCTGGGCAAAGGAGCTGAGACAGGTGAGGATCATCTCGCTGTTCATGGTTCCGGTGTCGATGCACTCCTTCTCGAAGATCACCGGGATGCCCCAGCTTTTCAGCAGCCGGACGTAATGGATGCAGTCCAACGTGTTCCGGGCGAACCGGGAGATGGACTTGGTCAAAATCAAGTCGATTTTTCCCTGGCGGCACAGCTCGATCATCTCGTTAAACTGGTCTCGGTGTTTGGTCCGTACCCCGGAGATGCCGTCATCGGCGAAAATTCCTGCCAACAGCCAGCCCTCGTGGTTGGTGATTTTCTCGGTATAGTAGTGAACCTGGACCTCAAAACTGTTTTGCTGTTCTTCTTCCTCGGTGCTGACCCGGCAGTAGGCAGCCACCCGTTAGGCATTTCCTCTGTTTCGATGTTTGGCTGTAGGTCAGGGTGGCGGGGATCTCGGTGACTTCCCGTGGCATGGCGCTCATCCTTTCAAAATATTTTTCCGTTAACCAGTTGGAGGCGCACATCGCATTCCGGCTGGAGGATGATTTTTCGGAGGGCCCGCTCCAGCAAATCTTCCCTTGCGGGATGTTGTTTCAGCAGGCGTTTTAGATGGATGGTGATATGGTCGGACCCACCCGGGGCGCAGGCTTAGCCTTTGCAATGGAAGGTATGTCGTCTTTTATGACTGTTATCTGCTGCTCAATTCCCTCAAGATAGCTATTTAATATTTTCAAACGCTGTGAAAGCAGACTTCGCGGATCATCTAACGCATCAATAAAAAATGCGGCAATCGAGAAAATGTTGGTATCATAGTCGAAGGACAAAATTGATTGCTGTAATGTTGCCACAAATTCTTGTTTCCCTTTGTCTGTAAGCGAGTAAATCGTCTTGTCGGGCATATTTCCATCCTTTTCAATGCTGCCATATGCCAACGAGGAGTTGGCTTGGTGCTCCAGACAACAATCTGTAATAAAGCAGGAAATTCTAATCGGACTTTCGCATAAAGTAAATTGAAATAATAAGTTTTAGCGGATTACAAGTAAAAACTATTGAATAATTAGGAGCTTTTGGCTATACTATTAATAAGGAGAAGGAGGCGAGCGAGATGATCATCCGGCCACAGTATATGAACGCATTGAAAGCTTACCGAGACGTTCCCCTTGTTAAGATACTGGCGGGAATCCGGCGATGCGGAAAATCAACCATTTTGGAGATGCTTAAGGAGGACCTGCTGCAAAGTGGAATCGCAGCAGATCATATAATCAGCATGCGCTATACGTCCGAAGATTTTGACGATGGAATGACCGACAAGGATATGTATCACGGCATCAAAAGTCAAATGGTTGACAGTGGGCGTTATTATCTTCTGCTGGATGAAGTGCAAGAGATTGACGGCTGGGAAAAAGCGGTCAATAGTCTGTTGGAGAATGCCAACACCGATATTTATGTGACCGGCTCCAACTCTAAGCTGATGTCAAGCGAGATCTCCACATATCTGACAGGGCGCTATCTCTCTATACCCGTTTACACCCTGTCCTTTTCAGAGTACTTGGAATTCAAAAAATCAGATTCCCGTTCTCCAAAGGAATTGTTAAACGAATACCTGCGATTGGGCGGGTTCCCCATTGTGGCACGGAGTAATTTTGACGAACGCTCCGCCTATCAAATCGTGGAGGGCATCTACAACTCTGTCATTACGAACGATATTACAAAACGGCACAACATTACGAACTTTGATTTATTTAACCGTGTTGTAAAGTATATCGTGGAAAATGTGGGCAAGACCTTTTCGGCCAATGCCATTGCGAAGTTTCTCAAGAGCGAGGGGCGTTCCCTGTCGGTGGAGGCGGTTTATAACTATCTGAACTGGCTGGAAAAGGCGTTTGTGATCTATCGCTGCCAGCGGTATGATCTGCAGGGAAAATCTGTATTGAAAACCCAGGAAAAATTCTATCTGGCAGATGCGTCCCTAAAATACTGCATCATGGGATTTAATCCAAAGTCAATCGCAGCTATGCTGGAGAACATCGTATATTTTGAGCTGCGGCGCAGAGGCTATGCGGTCTATATCGGAAAAAACGAAACGAAAGAAATTGACTTTGTGGCAGTGCGGCGCGACGAGCGTATCTATGTGCAGGTGTGCCGCCGACTGCCGGAGGAATCGGACCGGGAGATTGCCAATCTCCTGGAAGTCAGAGACCACTACCCCAAATATGTGGTGACGCTGGATGAACTGGCTGCGGGGAATGTCAATGGTGTAAAAATCGTACATTTGGCGGATTTCCTGCTGAGTTCGGAATCTTGAACGAACACGTCTGCTGGTCTGCCCGGCCAAGCAGGCTTGCCAAAAACAGTAGCTTGCAAGGGGGAAGAATTCTTCCGGTTTCACCGTTAGGCTTCGTCCACTTTCAATGGCCAGGCCCTACAAAGCAGCTTGACCGCAGGAATGGTCCATGGCGGCAGGGGAGAGAAGCGTGTGGGATTGCACTCCCGGGAAGTCCAGAAAGGAAGCAAGGAGAATCAGCTTAAGCCTGAAAAGGGAAAGCGCGTGCCGCTTTCCCTTTTTCCATGGAAAAAAGGGGGGAAGAAAAACTTGGAAAAAATCGAAAAAAATTTAAAAAAGTACTTGCATATCGAACTGACGTTTGTTATAATGTCCCTAGAGAGTGGTAGTAATCCCTGGACCGTTTTGACACGCAGTTGAAAAGGAGGAATCACGTATGGTGAAGCATTCCGGCGGAAAGGTTTCTTGTCCTGTTTGTGGGTGGAGGTTGTTCGATAGGATCACGCCGTTGTCAGGGGAGATTCAGATGAAATGTCCCCACTGCCACCAGACCGTTACTGTGGAATTGACATTCCCAACGGTGGACCACCCTTGTTCGCTCCAGACCAAAACGCCTTCAAAAGCAAAACGTCCCATAGGAAGCTGAAAGCTCAAATAAGACCTCGTACCGAGCAGCGGGTCCGCGGGTAACACCGTGAGACACCAAATGGCCGGACGTGGAAATGGAATGCCTCTTTCCGAGAGGGTTCCTTTCCATGTCCGGCCTTTTTTTCTGCTTCGGCTCCGGAAACGGAGAAACGTATGGTTTTGGCCCAATGGCAGCAGGCTGTCTGCCGCTGTCCCTGATGTAAGACTTTTCTTCTGAGATGTGCGAGAAAGGAGTCTTTTCCATGGAACGAGTATATCGCTTTGCCAATGAGAAAGTGGTGGTTCAGGTGGACGAGCGCTGGGAGAAAGTCCTTCGGGAACTGGACCGGGTGGAGTACAACAACCACCAAACCGCCAGGAGACACCAGTGCTCTCTCAGCGCCGTCGACCAGGACGGGGACTTCCTGGCGGCCAAGGATACCGCGGAGCCTGCCTGCGTGGTGGAGACGGAGTATGAGCGGCTGGGCCGGAGAATCCACGCCCTGTCCCCGGACCGGCAGAGGCTGCTGTTTTGGTATTTTTGGCTGAAAAAAAGCCAGAAGGAGCTGGCGGCAGAGGAAGGGGTCACCACGGCAGCGATTTCCGCCCGGCTTCAAACCATTTACCGGCAGCTGAAAAAGAATTATTGGACAGACCTTTGAATTTCCCCGTTTTCGTGACCTAACTGTGAGGGGACCTCTCCGGGAGCCTCTCCAGCACCTTGAAAGCTTCATACGCAAGCATCCAGTACCTTCCCACGGCGGGGCGAAAGCCGAAGCCGCGCAGGAAAGCACGCAAGGACCTCCCTTTGGGGGAGAGAGCGGGAACTGCTTTCCGAAACTGCCGGGCGGCACCCGGCAGGGCGATGATCCGCTGTGAGGGACAATGATACGCCTGTCCGGCCATAAAGTCGAGCGGTAAAACCGTCGCAACAAGTGGGGGCAGCCGGCAGAGATCCTGCCGGGGGCGAAGGCCCGTGGAGCTGAAAAGCCGTCAGCCGCTGGAGATGCTTCCCTTGGCAGTCCGGGAGGTCGGGGACAAGTGGGACTGCAGTTGACAGAAGAGGGCTTCCTTTGCCGAAAAGAACCGCATATTCTCTATATGCTTCACATTATTTCTGCGGGGAAGCCATTTACATAATCTCATTCTGCAAAGGAGGTGCCCCATGTTTCGGCGCATCCGCGATGCCCCTTGTGAGGCAAACCATGCCATCCCATTCTGACAAAGGAGGACTTGTGCACATGAAAAAGATTTCAAACCACAAACGGCTCTTTGCACTGCTCCTGGCGTTTGCCCTTGTGCTGGGGATGATTCCCCTGTCCGCCAGCGCCGCCAGCCAGGAAAACATCTACCACGACCCGGCGGAACACTGGCTGGAGGGGGGCGATCGGGCCAACACCTTCACCCAGAACGCCACCCGCACCTACGGCACCATGCAGTGCCGGTATTGTACCATCCAGCAGAACGGCAATGTAAACCAGCCCTATGTTTACACCTCCTGCATCACCTACCGGGTGCCGGAGTACACCTCTACCGGCGTGTCTGACGCCGTGCGGAACATCGGCTATTCCGACGGTTACACCACCACCGGGGAGACCGCCAACATGAACTATCAGTCTCCCAACGACGGCGGCATCTACACCGGGTACCACTGGTCCAAGTCTATGTGTCTGGGGTGCGGACGGATCAACACCAACTACCCCATCACCGACCACGCCTACGACCGGGACGTGTACATCCTCTATGACTGCGCCTCCAGCTTTGAGCAGCAGGCACTCCCGGAGGAAACAGAGTGGGAATGCCTGGACGGAGAACACCACACCCGAACCGTGACCACCGGCACCTACTGCGGCTTCTGCTTTGGCACCAACAAGCAGACAAACGTGGTGACGGAGGCCCACAACCTGGAGGAATCCATCCGCCCGGAGCTGTCTCACGACCGGTTCGTGGTGATGGACAGCTGTAAGGACTGCGAGTACGACAAGACCCAGTATGTGCTGGCCAAATCTGTAGTGGCCAACTACGAAGGGGTGGTGGACGGCCAGGCCCATACCATCACAGTTTCCGACCTGTCCGAAGCCGGGGTCACCACCCAGATCCGTTACGGGGAAAGCGCTGAGACCTGCACCCTCACCAGCGCCCCCAACTACACCCAGGCGGGGAGCTACCCCGTGTACTACCAGATCACCTACACCTACGACAACGTAAACATGGTGGAGGATGGTGTGGCCTACGTCCGGCTGGTGGACACCGGGAGCACGGAGGACTCCTCCGGGGATGGCTCCTGCGGGGAAAAGCACACCTGGGTGGAGCTGGAACGGGTGGAACCCACCTGCACCGCTCTGGGCTATACCCGGCGGGCCTGTGTCAACTGCGGCAAGGTGGAGAAAGTGGACTATGTGGACTCCCTGGGCCACGCCTGGCAAAGCGTGGTGGTCCGCGACGCCACCTGCGAAACTCCCGGCAAGACCTTGGAGATCTGCCAGCGGTGCGGTCTTGTAAAGGAGGTGGACACTCCCAAGGGAGAGCACCGGTACGAAACCCACACCGTAAAGGCCAGCTGCACCAGCCCCGGCTACACGGTGAAGGAGTGTTCCGTCTGCGGTGACCGGCACATCACCCACCTGACCGACGCACTGCCCCATAACTATGAGGCCCGTGTCACGGCTCCCGGGTGCGAAACAGGGGGCAGCACCCTGCATATCTGTGAGGGCTGCGGCAGCTCCTTCATCACCGACTACACCGACCCCCTGGGCCACGCCTGGGACGAGGGGAAGGAGATCACCAGCCCCACCTGCAGCGGAGCGGGAGTCATCCAGTACACTTGCACCCGCTGCGGCCTGACCCGGCTGGAGGCCAAGGACGCCGCCGGCCACACCCCCGGCCCGGAGGCCACCTGCACGGAACCCCAGATTTGCACGGTCTGCGGGGCCATTTTGGAGCTGCCCAAGGGCCACACTCCCGGCGGCTGGATTGTGGACAAGGAGCCCACTGCTGACGAAGAGGGAAGCAAGCACCAGGAGTGTGAGGACTGCGGGGAGATTCTGGACACGGAAACCATTCCCAAGCTGGGGTATGAGGCCCACCCCGCCTACATGGTGGGCTACCCGGACGGCACCTTCCAGCCCCGGGGAGAAATCACCCGGGCGGAGGCAGCGGCGTTGTTCTCCAACCTGCTGTCCCAGCAGAAGGGAGTGGACATTCACACTGTGGAGGAGGCCGGTTTCGCTGACATTCCCGCCAACACATGGTACTCCGGCCACGTGTGGTTCCTAAATCAGTACGGGGTCATTTCCGGGGTGGGGGATGACAAGTTCGCCCCCAATGAGCCCATCACCCGGGCGGAGTTCACCGCCATGGCTGTGAAGTTCTTCAATGTCTACGACGGCGGCGACGAGGACCTGAAGGAGGAGTACGAGGAGTTTACCGACATTGCTCCCGGCTACTGGGCGGCGAAATTTATCGAAGAAGCTGCCCTCCGCGGCTGGATTTCCGGCTATGAGGACGGCTCCTTCCGAGGGGAAAACTCCATCCTCCGGGCCGAAGCCGCCGCGGTGGTCAACGGGCTGCTGGGTCGGGAAGTGGATATGGATTATGTAAACCTAAACACAGGCGCTCTTATCACCTTCCCGGACGTGCTGCCCTCCTACTGGGGCTACGGCCATGTGATGGAGGCTGCGAACCCCCACGAGGCTGACTGCACCGGGGAAACGGAAGTGTGGGCGTAACTAACGCCGGGAGACCGGTGAGAAAGGTCTGATGCTTTGACCTGACCAGGGGAGAGTGCTGCGCCGGCGGCATTCTCCCGTACATAGGGCGGCAAAAGGACGCCGGCCCGTGAAGGAGGTTATTCAGTGTGAGCAGCAGTTATTTCAGAGGAGACGTGTACATGGCGGACCTGGGAAAGGGGTTTGGTTCGGAGCAGGGAGGCTTTCGGCCGGTGGTCATCATCCAGAACAATGTGGGGAACCACTACAGCCCCACGGTGATTGTGGCGGCGCTGACCAGCCGGGTGAAGGACAAGGCAAGGCTGCCCACCCATTTTTTGCTGAGAGGCTTGACACAGGGGCCCTCTCTTGTGCTGTGCGAGCAGCTCCGCACCTTGGACAAGCGGCGGCTGGGAGCCTTTCTGGGAAGGGTGAGCCCTAGGGAAATGGAGGGGGTGGACCGGGGGCTCAGGGCGAGCCTGGGCCTGGACCACCCGCCTCCGGAGAGGAACAAGGCGCCATTCGGGCCGCCCCTGGTGATGAATCTCTGCCCGGCCTGCGCAGACAATTTCCGGTGGGACGGCCGGCATTCCCTGAAGCAGGTGGACCCTTCCGCCCGCAAGGACCTGTGCACCTTCTGCGGCCAGCGGTACGGCCGCACCTATCAGGTGTACACCCTGGGAGGGAGAGGACAAGCCTGAGGAGAAAGGACGGTTTTTGGGAGAATCTTTGAAACAGGCAACTTTGTTTGACGGCCCTCATAGGATTCTGTAAAGGAGGGAATTCCATGATGAAAGAAAAAGATTTGGTCATCCACTGCGTCTATTCTCAGGAGGAAGTGGAGCTTCCCCAGCTGCTGGAAGAATCTTTTCGACTTTTTTTGAATCGCATCCTTGCAGAACATGGGGAGCAGGTGGTATTCTATGAGTGACGGACCTTCGTTTATCTCAGGAGGTATGCTATGTTTTTCGAGATAAGCGATCCCATGGAATACCATGCGGCGTTGTATATTCGGTTGTCAAAGGAGGATGAGAGCGAAGGACCCTCTCAAAGTGTACAGAACCAGGAATCTCTGCTGCGGGAGTTTGTCCAGCAGCACCGGCTGCAGGTGGTGGACACCTACATCGACGACGGCTGGAGCGGGACAAACTTTGACCGGCCCGATTTCAAGAGAATGATCGGGGACATCGAGGCGAAACGGGTGAACATGGTCATCACCAAGGACCGGTCCCGGGTGGGAAGAGACTACATTATGAGCGGCCATTACAT
>CALWCD010000036.1 GCA_944376265.1 uncultured Clostridia bacterium
CTGGAGTGGAGCCTGGGTTACGGCAAGGACGCCCCGCCCCTGAAGATCCCCACGGACCAGGGCATGGTCACAGTGGGGGGCACCGTGGACCGGGTGGACACCTACACCGACCCCCAGGGCCGGCATTTTGTGCGGGTCATCGACTACAAGACCGGCAAAAAGGACTTCCGCCTGGTGGACGCCTATTACGGTCTGAACATGCAGATGCTGATCTATCTGGCTGCCCTGGTGGAAAACGGCCGGGACCAGCCCGCGGGGATTCTCTACATGCCTGCGGCGGAGCCCTCGGTCTCGGTGGAGCGGGGCGCCGGGGATGACAAGATCAAGGCGGAGGCGGACAAGCAGCTGAAAATGAGCGGGGTGGTCCTCAGCGACCAGGAGATTATCCAGGCCATGGAGGCGGGGGCCCACGGAAGGTTCATCCCGGCCTCCCTGAACAAGGACGGCAGCCTGGGAAGGTTCAGCTCCGCCCTGGACCAGGACCAGCTCCAGGTGGTGCTGAACTACTCCAAGCGGCTTATCGCCGCCATGGGGGAGGAGCTTCTGGAGGGCTGGGTGGAAGCGGTGCCCAACCTGAAGAATCACAACCCCTGCCGGTGGTGCCCCTATGGGGCCGTGTGCGGCAAGGAATACGGCGACAAGGACGTGCAGCAGGACAGAACCGGCCCTCAGGAAACCCTGCGCCGCATGGAAGAGGCATTGAAGGAAGGAGGAGAGTACCGTGGCTGAAATGCGTTGGACGGAGAGCCAGCAGGACGCCATTTCCGCCCGCAGGGGCACCGTGCTGGTGGCCGCCGCGGCAGGGTCCGGCAAAACGGCGGTGTTGGTGCAGCGTGCCATAGAACGGCTCACCGACCCGGAGCATCCCACCTCCGCGGACCGGATGCTCATTGTCACCTTTACCAAAGCGGCGGCAGCGGAGATGCGGGCCCGGCTGGAAAAACGGCTTCACGACATGCTGCGGGAGGCGCCGGGAGACCCCCATCTCCGGCGGCAGAGCATTCTGCTTTCCCAGGCCCACATCGGCACGGTGGACAGCTTCTGCGCCGAGATGGTCCGGGAGTTTTTCCACCTGCTGGACATCTCCCCGGATTTCAAGATCGTCTCCGACAAGCAGGAGGAGGAACTGGTGAATGCCGCGCTCAACGAGGTGCTCCAGGAGGCCTTCGAGGCGGGCACCGTGGGCCGGCTGGCGGACGCCTTTGCCGGGGAGCGGGACGACCGCCGGCTGATGGAGATGGTGCTTACCCTGTACCGCTTCATGCAGAGCCACCCTTTCCCGGAGCGGTGGCTTTCGGAGAAGGTGGACATGTACTTCCTGGGAAGGGAGCGTCAGGAGCTTTCCCCCTGGGAAAAGGTGATTCTGGAGTACGCCCGGGAGGGCATCCAGCACTGCGTGGGGCTTTTGAACAGGGCCCGGGAGGAAAGCCGGGAGGACCTGGCGGTGGAGGCCGCCTACGCCCCCGCCCTGGAAAAGGACCGTCAGGCGTTTGAGAGCATGGGCGAGCTGGCGGCCGCCGGGGACTGGGACGGTCTGTGCCAGGCGGTGGCTGCCTATTCCCCTGCCCGGCGGGGAGCCCTGCGGGGCTACGACGGAGACCCCTTGAAGCAGCGGCTGGAAGCCTTCCGGGAGGAGGCCAAACGGACGGCCAAGGAACTGGGGAAATACTTCTCCGCCAGCCGGGAGGACTGCGCCTGGGAAACCGTCCAGACGGCCCCCCTGGTGAAGAGCCTTCAGGAGCTGACCCTGGCCTTTTCCCGGCGGTACGGGGAGAAAAAGCGGGCCGGGAACTTTCTGGATTACAGCGACCTGGAGCACCAGGCTATCCGGCTGTTTGTAAGGGAGGACGGCTCTCCCACTCAGGCGGCTCTGGAGGTGGCTGCCCGCTTCGACGAGATTATGATCGACGAGTACCAGGACATCAACGAGGTTCAGGACTCCCTGTTCCGGGCGGTGTCCCGAGAGGGGAACAACCTGTTCATGGTGGGAGACGTGAAGCAGAGCATTTACGGGTTCCGCAGGGCCATGCCGGAAATTTTCCTCCGGTGCCGGGAAGCCTATGAAAAGTACCACCGGGAGGAAGACCGGTACCCTGCCTCCATTGTGCTGGACCGGAACTTCCGCTCCCGGAAAGAGGTGACCGACACGGTGAACTTCGTGTTTTCCCGGCTGATGAGCAAGGAAGCGGGAGACATGGACTACACCGGGGAGGACCGGCTGGTCTGCGGGGCGGAGTACCCTCCCAAGGAGGGGTGCCAGACGGAGCTGCAGTTTCTTTCCCGCAGCGGCGGCGTGCCGGCGGAGGAGGCGGAGGGCGCCTGGATTGCCCGGCGGATCCGCCAGCTGGTGGAGGGGGGCTTCACCGTCACCGGGAAGGAGGGGGAACGCCCCGCAAATTACGGGGACTTCTGCATCCTGCTGCGCAGCGCCAACCAGTACGCCCACGCTTACGCCCAGCAGCTTCAGGCCCGGGGAATCCCTGCCAGGGCCTCTGTGGCGGGGGGCTTTTTCAAGGCCCCGGAGATCGGGGTGATGCTGTCCCTGCTGCGGATTATTGACAACCCCAACCAGGACATTCCCCTGCTTTCGGTGCTCATGAGCCCCCTGTACGGCTTCACCGCCGACGACGCGGCACGGCTGCGCCTGGAGAGCCGGGACCTGCCGGTGTACCTCTCCCTGCTCCAGGGGACGGAAACGGACCCCCGCTGCAGGCAGGTGGTGGAGGAGATCGGCCAGTACCGGGCGGTGGCGGCCACCATGGCCTCCGACGCCTTCCTCAACTACCTGTACAGCAAGACCGGCTACCCGGACATGGTGCTCTCCATGGAAAACGGGGAGGAGCGGCTGGCAAACCTGCGTCTGCTGGAAAAGTACGCCCGGGACTACGAGAGCTCTGGGTATCACGGGGCGTCTGGGTTTGTCCGGTTTCTGGACAGGCTCAAGCAGAACAACTCGGATTTGCAGGCGGCGGAGCTTGCCCCCCAGGACCGGAACGCCGTGACGGTGATGAGCATCCACAAGTCCAAGGGGCTGGAATTTCCCGTGTGCATCGTGGCGGGCTGCGGGAGAAATTTCGTCACGGACCAGCGGGCGGAGATTCTCCTCCACCCGGAGCTGGGATTGGGAGTGAAGCTGCGGGACCGGAAGCGCTCCGCCAGTTTCACCACTACCGCCCGGGAGGCCATCGACCTGGAGACCAGCCGTTCCTCCTCGGCGGAGGAGATGCGGGTGCTCTACGTGGCCCTGACCCGGGCCAAGGAAAAGCTGATTCTGGTGGGCTCCTGGGAGGACCCTGCCCGCACGGCGGAAAAGCTTGCCATGGAGCTGACGGAGCTGGGCCCGGCCCCCTACACGGTGAGACGTGCCAAAAACGCCGCCCAGTGGCTGCTGCTGTGCGCCCTGTGCCATCCGGACGGAGCCAAGCTCCGCCAGGAGACCGGCGCCCCGGAGGGCTGTGTGTTCTGGGAGGACTACACCCCCTGGGACGTGGGCTTTGACAGCTTCCAGCCCCAGGAGGAGCAGGAGCAGCTTAAGCCTCCTGCACCGGAGCCCCCGGACCGGGAACTGTACCAGCGGCTGAAGGAACGCATAGAGTTTGTCTATCCCCACCGGGAAGCCGCAGCCATCCCTGCCAAGGTGGCGGCTTCCAAGCTGGCCTCCCAGCAGGACGGTACCCGGGAGATCACCCTGTCCCGGCCTGCCTGGCTGGGGGCCCAGGGCATGACCCCGGCCCAGCGGGGCACCGCCCTCCACGCCTTCATGCAGTTTGCGGATTTTGCCGCCGCCCGGAAGGACCCGGAAGGAGAGCGGGACCGGCTGGTGGACATGGCCCTGCTCACCCCGGAGCAGGGGGCGGTGGTGGACCTGAAACGGGTGCGGGCGTTCCTGGAAAGCCCCTTGGGCCAAAGAGTTCTGGCCTCTCCGGAGGTGGAGAAGGAGCGCCGGTTCACCGCGGTGGTCCCCGCCTCCCTGGCGGAGCCGGACCTGCCTGTGTCCCAGGAGGAAGAGGTGATCCTCCAGGGCGCCGTGGACTGCACCTTCCTGGAGGATGGCCTGCTGCACATCATCGATTTCAAAACGGACCGGGTGGACTCTCTGGAGGAGCTTTGGGAGCGGTACGAGACCCAGCTGCGGCTGTATGGTGCCGCCATGGAAGAGGTTTCCGGCCACCCTGTGGGAGAGCTGATCCTTTACTCCACCTGGCTGAATCGGGCCAGCGCCCGGCCTGTGAAAAAAACAAGAATTTCGCATTGACTTTCCTGTTCACTGTGTTACTATGGTGCCATGGGAAATAGCCCAGCCTAGAGTATTTCCGGGATTACCGGAGGGAGGACCTGTATGATTGTACAAAAGCTGACCGAACAGTGGACGCTGACCGTGCCCGACCAGGGAGAAAAGCTTCCGGCCCAGGTGCCCGGGTCCGTGTACGCCGACCTGCTGGCGGCGGGAAAGATGAAGGACCCCTACTACAGGGACAACGAGCTGGAAGCTCTTGCCCTGATGGAGAACGACTACTACTACATAGAGTATTTCACCCCGGCGGAGGGAATTCTGGAATGCCCCCACCAGGTGCTGCGCTTTGAGGGCGTGGACACCGTGGCGGACATCCGGCTTAACGGGGTGCTGCTGGACCATGTGGAGAACATGCACCGCACCTTCCAGTACGACGTGGGAGGAATTCTGCGGCAGGGGGAGAACCACCTCCAGGTGAGGTTCTACTCCCCCACCAAGTGGATTCGGGAAGCGTACAAGGAGAACCCCGCCGAGGGCAGCTCCGACGCCATGAAGGGCTTTGCCAACCTGCGGAAGGCCCACTGCATGTTCGGCTGGGACTGGGGCCCTCATCTGCCCGACGCCGGACTCTGGCGGCCGGTGTACCTGCTGGGGATCAACGGGGGCAAGTTGGAGTCGGTGCTTGTCCGGCAGCGCCACTCTGGCGGCCGGGTCACCCTGACGCTGGAGCCGGAGTTTGCCTACACCGACGGCAAAACCCTCACCTACACCGCGGAGGTGACCGACCCGGAGGGGAAGGTCTCCCGGTATGAGGGCTCCCCCCGGGAGATCCTCATTGAGCATCCCCGGCTGTGGTGGCCCCACGGCTACGGGGACCAGCCTCTTTACACGGTGAAGGTCACTGCCTTCCTGGACGGGGTGGAGGTGGATTCCTGGCAGCGGCGGATCGGCCTGCGGACCATGACCGTTTCCCGGGAGAAGGACCAGTATGGGGAGAGCTTTGCCCACCAGGTGAACGGGGTGAAGATCTTCGCCATGGGCGCCGACTACATCCCCGAGGACAACATCCTGTCCCGGATCACCCCGGAGCGCACCCGGCATCTGCTGGAGCAGTGCGCGGCGGCCAATTTTAACTGTGTTCGGGTGTGGGGCGGCGGCTGCTACCCGGACGACGCCTTCTACGATGCCTGCGACGAACTGGGCCTGCTGGTGTGGCAGGACTTCATGTTCGCCTGCGCCGTGTACAACCTGACTCCCGATTTCGCCAAGAACATCCGGGAGGAAGTGAAGGACAACGTGCGCCGGCTGCGGCATCACGCCTCCCTGGGCCTGTGGTGCGGCAACAACGAGATGGAGATGTTTGTGGACCAGGGGGAGTGGGTGCTGAACAAGCGCCAGAAAGCGGACTACATCCGCATGTACGAGTACCTCATCCCCGAAGTGCTCCTCACCATGGACCCGGACACCTTCTACTGGCCTGCCAGTCCCTCCAGCGGCGGCGGGTTTGACGAGCCCAACGATCCCACCCGGGGGGACGTGCACTACTGGTCCGTATGGCACGGCCAGCTGCCCTTTGCGGCCTACCGGCAGCACCAGTTCCGGTATCTGTCCGAATTCGGGTTCGAGAGCCTGCCCTGCAAGAAGACTGTGGAGACCTTTACCCAGCCGGAGGACCGGAACCTGTTCTCCTACGTGATGGAAAAGCATCAGCGGTGCGCCCGGGGCAGCATGCTCACCATGGCCTACTTACAGCAGATGTACCTGTATCCCACCAGTTTTGACACCACCCTGTACGCCTCTCAGCTCCTCCAGGCGGACGCCATCCGCTACGGGGTGGAACATTTCCGGCGGATCCGCGGGGTGTGCATGGGGGCGGTCTACTGGCAGCTTAACGACTGCTGGCCGGTGGCCTCCTGGGCTTCCATCGACTACACGGGACGGTGGAAGGCTCTTCACTACTACGCCAAGCGGTTCTTCGCCCCGGTGCTGCTCTCCTGCTGTGAGGAGGGCATGCTTACTCAGGAGCCCAACATCAACGCCGAGCCCTACGACATGGAAAAGAGCATTCGCCTGTCCGTGTCCAACGAGACCATGCAGGAGCGTGCCTGTATTGTCAAGTGGGCGCTGCGGGACAGCCTGGGGAACATTCAGCGGGAGGAGACCATCTCCCTGACGGTGCCGGCTCTCACCAGCGTTTGGCTGGACAAGGTGGAGCTGCCCGATGTGGACATTTTCCGGGAGTACGTGAGCTATGACCTGTACGAAGGGGGCAAGCGTGTATCCGGCGGCACGGTGATCTTCTCCGTGCCCAAGTACTTCCACTACCAGGACCCCCAGCTGGCCTGCCGTGTGGAAGGGGACGAGATTGTGGTCACCGCCAAGGCCTACGCCAAGAGCGTGGAGGTTCAGAACGAGAACGAGGACCTGCTGCTGTCGGACAACTATTTTGACATGAACGCTGGGGAGACCCGGGTGAAGATCCTTTCCGGGAAGCCGGAAAACCTGCGCCTTCGCAGCGTCTACCACATCCACTAACCAGCGTGACGCTGGACCCGGGTCGCGCCACCAGCGTGACGCTGGACCCAAGCCGCGCCATGGGCCGCTCGCTTCGCTCGGGCTGTGTGGGGCGTCGGCGCGCGTCCGCGCCGCTGGGTTCAAGGGGCGTTTCCTGAACCTGTGACGCTGGACCTAAGTCGCGCCGTGGACGGCGGATTTGCGGCCTGTGCTGGAAAATTTCCGCGGGAAAATGCGGGATTCCTCTTGACAGAGGAGCGTTCAGCGTTTATAATATTTTCTCGGTAAAACAAAGCGGATCCGGCGGCTCCCACCCGTGCAGTTCTGTCTGACACAGGTCAATATCCCGGGGACGGTTTTTCACCGGTCCTGTGCGGAAGAGTTTTGTGGCTTTTCCAGGGGCGTTGATTTGCGGGCAGAAGGAATTCTGCCCGCTTTTGGTTTTCCCTCAGAAAACCCGGCCGCCAGCTTTGCAAAACAGCTTGAGAACAACGAGTGATGGAGGTGCTACCCATTAGCAACAAGGAACTGCAGATCAACGAACAAATCCGGGATAAGGAGCTTCGTGTCATCGATTCCGACGGCTCCCAGCTGGGCATTATGTCCCTGCGTCAGGCCATGGAGATTGCGGAGCAGAAAAATCTGGACCTGGTAAAGATCGCTCCCCAGGCAAACCCGCCGGTGTGCAAGATCATCGACTACGGCAAGTTTCGCTTTGAACAGGCCAAGCGGGAAAAGGAAGCGAGAAAGAACCAGCGCGTCGTTGAGATCAAAGAGGTCCGCCTTTCCCTCAATATCGACACCCACGATTTTGAGACCAAGAAAAACCATGCCCTGCGGTTTATTTCCGAAGGCAACAAGGTCAAGGCTTCGATCCGGTTTCGCGGCAGGGAGATGGGTCACCCCGAGCTGGGGTTGGAGATTATGCGCCGTTTTGCCGACGCCATGAGCGAGGTGGCAAACGTGGAGAAGCCCGCCAAGCTGGAGGGCCGCACCATGCTGATGTTCCTTGCCCCCAAGCCCGCCAAATGATGTTGTTTCAAAATACCCTATTAGGAGGAACGCAAAATGCCGAAACTGAAAACTCACAGCGGCGCCAAGAAGCGCTTTAAGCTCTCCAAGAACGGAAAGGTCATCCGTGCCCACGCTTATATGAGCCATCTGGCCAACGGCCACGGCAAGACTCCCAAGACCAAGCGCCATGCCCGCGGCACCACCGTTGCCGACCACACCAACGAGGCCGCCATCAAGCGGATGCTGCCCTACAAATAAGAAGGGCTCTCTTCGGGGCCGGAGTCTCTGAGACAGGGCGCTGCCCCTAAAAACAAGGATTATCACTTTGCTTCACCATAAGAAAGGATGGTACAGGAATGGCTAGAGTTAAGGGCGCGATGATGACGCGCAAGAGAAGAAAAAAGGTTTTGAAGCTCGCCAAGGGCTATTGGGGCGCCAAGAGCCGTCACTTTAAAATGGCCAAACAGGCCGTCATGAAGTCCGGCAACTACGCTTTCATCGGCCGGAAGCAGCGCAAGCGCGATTTCCGCCGTCTGTGGATCACCCGCATTTCCGCGGCCTGCCGCATGAACGACATCAACTACTCCACCTTTATGAACGGTCTGAAGAAGGCTGGCGTCACCCTGAACCGGAAGATGCTTTCCGAGATCGCCATCGCCGATGCCGCCGGCTTTACCGCTCTGGTAGAGAAGGCCAAGGCTGCTCTGTAAAAAAGCTGTAAGTGCGCCCGAGGCAAGGGATTGCCTTGGGCGTTCCTATTATTATGTCCGCTGAAAAGGAAGGGGGAGGCCGAAGGCTTGGGCCTCCCTTTCCAAACCGATCTAGGGGAAAGGGGGCGGCGTGATGGAGACCATCACCAGCCGGCAGAACAAGATTATCCGGGAAGCGGCGGCGCTTTCCTCGGGGGAAGAGCGCCGGGCCAGGGGGGAGTTCCTCTGCGAGGGGGCAAGGCTCTGCCAGGACGCGGCCCGTTCCGGGGTGGAGATTCTGCGGTGCTTCTTTACGGAAGAGGCAAAACAAAAATACGCGCCCTATGTGGAGGAGGCTTCCGCCGCCAGCGGGGAAAGCTACCTGGTGGCGGACCATGTGGCGAAACTGCTTTCCTCCACCAAGAATTCCCAGGGAGTGTTCTGCCAGTGCCGCCGGCCGCAGGTCACAGTTGAGGAAGAGGAGCCTTTCGCCCTGGTACTGGAGGACCTGCAGGACCCGGGCAACCTGGGGACGGTGCTGCGCACCGCCGAGGCTTTGGGGTTCCGGCGGGCGTACCTGCTGGGGGACTGCTGCGACCCCCTTTCCCCCAAGACCCTTCGGGCATCCATGGGGGCGGTGTTCCGGGTGGACCTGGTGGGAGAACCCTCCCGGGATGCCCTGTGCGAAGCCCTGGGCCAAAAGGGCTACACCCTGCTTGCCGCCGTGCCGGACAGCGCCGCTCTCCCTGTGACGGAGCTGGAGTTTGGTGGGGGAAAGTGGGCGGTGTTTATTGGAAACGAGGGCAACGGCCTGACCCCTGAGACTATCGCCCTGTGCCACAAGGGGGTGACCATCCCCATGGCGGGAAGGGCAGAGTCCTTGAACGCCTCGGCAGCGGCCACCATCCTGCTGTGGGAGATGGCCCGAACCCGGGAGAAGGAGGTATCCCATGGATAGACGCGCCTACTGGATCTGGCTGCAGCACGCCTTTGGAGAGGGCAGCCCCATGCCCTGGAGAATCCACCGGAGCCTGCCGGGCGGCGTGGAGGAATTTTGCGAGAGCGGCCCGAGAATGTGGAATACCCTGAGCGGCATCCGGGAGAAGGACGCCGCGGCGCTGTACAGCTTTTCCCCGGAGGAGGCCCAGGCACAGCTGGAGCACGCCCTTCGGGTGGGCTGGGAGGTGCTCACCCCGGAAAGCGACCAGTACCCCGAGGCTTTGAAGAATATTTTCGACCCGCCTGCGGTATTGTATGGGAAAGGCCGTCTGCCCAATGTGGACCACCGGCCCGCCATTGCGGTGGTGGGCGCCCGGAAGGCAAAGAGCCTTTCCGTGGACAAGGGCAAGGAGTTCGGGTACCAGCTGGCCATTGGAGGAGCCGTGGTCATCACCGGAGGCGCGGTGGGCATCGACGCGGCGGTGGCCATGGGCGCCATGAGCGGCCAGTCCCCGGTTATCAGTGTGCTGCCGGTGGCCCTGAACAGCCCCTATGTGAGCCAGAACGCCTTCCTGCGGGAGAGCATTGTGGACAAGGGCGGCGTGCTGCTCAGCGAGTACTTTTCCCAGCAGTCCCCGGGTTTCGGAACCTTCCAGGCCAGAAACAGGCTGATCACCGGCCTGGCCTGCGGGGTGCTGCTGATCCAGGCCGCCCGGAAAAGCGGGACCTCCATGTATGCCACCCACGCCAAAAACCAGGACCGGGACGTGTTTGTCTTTCCCGGACCCAAGGACGACCCCGCCTTCGCCGGCGGCTGGGATCTGATCGCCGATGGGGCCAAGGCGGTCCAGCGGGGCGAGGAGATCCTGGAGGAGTACGAGCACCGGTTCCAGGAAAGCCACCGGGTGATCCCCCTGTTTCAGCAGGAGGACCGGAGAGAGGAGGAGCCCCTGCCGGCTCTGGCGGACCCAGGGGGCGGGGAGCTTTCCCCGGAACAGAAACAGGTGCTGGAGGCTTTGGACAAGCAGCCTAAGTCGGTGGCGGTTTTGGAAGAGGCCTCCGGCCTTCCCGCCGGAAAGCTGCTGGGAACCTTGACGGAGCTGGAGCTGATGGGCCTTGCCCAGTCCTGTCCCGGGAAGCGGTACCGCCGGGGTGCCGAGAAGGTCTCCCCCAAAAAGAGCGGCGGCTCTTCCGGCACCCAGCTTACCATGACCGGGGAACAGGCCGCTGTGCTCAACGCCCTGAGCCGGGAGCCTCAGTCCGTGGCCCAGCTGGAGGCGGGGTGCGGACTTCCCGCCGGGAAGGTGCTGGGCGCGCTGACGGAGCTGGAGCTGATGGGCCTTGCCCAGGCCTGCCCGGGAAAGCGCTACCGCCGGAGATAAGGCTTTTTTCGAGAAATTTCGTTTGACAAACACTTCCCGCCGGAGTATTGTAAAAAGGATCTGGATATGGCGTCCGGAGAGGCCTGGACCCTCAACGGGTTGAAGGGGACAGGCGAGTTCCTGCCCGGAATTGGCCGGGCGGAGAAAAGGAGAAAAACTGCGAATGTCAAAACTGGTGATTGTGGAGTCGCCTTCCAAGGCGAAGACCATTCAGAAATATCTGGGCAGCGGCTACGAGGTGATGGCCTCCATGGGCCATGTGCGGGACCTTCCCAAGGCACGGCTCAGCGTGGACGTGAAGGACCACTTCAAGCCCAAGTACAGCATTATCAAGGGAAAGGAAAAGCTGGTGAAGGAACTGAAGGAGGCGGCCGCCAATTCCGACGGCGTCCTCCTTGCCACCGACCCTGACCGGGAAGGAGAGGCCATCTCCTGGCACCTGGCCTATATCCTGGGCCTGGATGAGGACTCCCAGGACCGGGTGACCTTCAACGAAATCACCCGCACCGGTGTGGAGGAGGGCATGGCCCATCCCCGGGCCATCGACCTGGACCTGGTGAACGCCCAGCAGGCCCGGCGCATTCTGGACCGGCTGGTGGGCTACACCCTGAGCCCCTTCCTGGCCAAGACCATCCGCCGGGGCTTGTCCGCGGGACGGGTACAGTCTGTGGCGGTGCGGATGATCGTGGACCGGGAGGAGGAGATCAACGCCTTCGTGCCCCAGGAGTACTGGAGCATCGACGCCAAGCTCACCGCGCCCCCCTCCAAGGCCGTGTTCGGCGCCGCTTTCTACGGGGACGAGAACGGGGAGATCAAGATCAATTCCAAGGAGGAGTCGGATCAGCTCTTCGCCCAGCTGGAGCAGGAGGAGTTCCTGGTCTCCGCGGTGAAAAAGGGCAAGAAGAACCGGGCTCCCGCCCCGCCCTTCATCACCTCCACCCTCCAGCAGGAGGCCAGCCGGAAGCTGGGCTTCCAGGCCCGGCGCACCATGAAGGCTGCCCAGGAGCTGTACGAAGGCGTGGAGATCCAGGGCCAGGGTTCCATGGGTCTCATCACCTATATGCGTACCGACTCCCTGCGTATCTCCGAGGATGCCATTCGGGACGCGGGAGAGTATATCCAGGAACGGTGGGGCAGCAAGTACCTGCCCAGTAAGCCCCGGCACTTCAAGTCCCGAGCAAACGCCCAGGACGGCCACGAGGCCATCCGCCCCACCACCATCTCCCTGACCCCCGACCAGGTGAAGGACTCCCTCACCTCGGACCAATATAAATTGTATAAGCTGATCTGGGAGCGGTTTATCGCCTGCCAGATGGCCAACTGTGTCATGAACACCACCCAGGCCACCATCAGCGCCGGCAAGTACCTGTTCAAGGCCTCCGGCTACAACGTGGCCTTCGAGGGCTTCACCGCCCTGTACGAGGAGAGCAAGGACGAGGAGGAAAAGGCCGGCAAGGACCTGCCTCCCCTGGAAGTGGGCATGAAGCTGAAGGTGAAGGACCTAAAGGGCAACCAGCACTTTACCCAGCCCCCACCCCGATACACCGAGGCTTCCCTCATCAAGACCCTGGAGGAGAACGGCATTGGCCGCCCCTCCACCTACGCTGCCACCATCTCCACCATCACCACCCGGGAGTACGTCACCCGGGAGGGGAAAGCCTTCAAGCCCACGGAGCTGGGCGAGGTGATCACCAAGCTGATGAAGGAGTGCTTCCCCAAGATCGTCAACGTAAAGTTCACCGCTCAGGTGGAGGACGAGCTGGACGCGGTCCAGCGGGGAGACGAGGACTGGGTGGACACCCTGCAGAAGTTCTACGACGACTTTGACAAGACCGTCCAGAAGGCCAAAAAGGAAATGGACGGGGTGAAGATCCAGCTGAAAGAGGACGAGACCGACGTCATCTGTGAAAAGTGTGGCCGCAAAATGGTGGTGAAGGTGGGCCGGTACGGAAAGTTCCTGGCCTGCCCCGGCTACCCCGAGTGCAAGAACGTGAAGAAGATCGTCAACGACACCGGCGCCGAGTGCCCCAAGTGCGGCGGGAAGATCATCCAGCGCAAGTCCAAAAAGGGCCGGGTGTTCTACGGCTGCAGCGAGTACCCCAAGTGCGACTTTGTCTCCTGGGATCCCCCCAGCAAGGAGAAATGTCCTGTGTGCGGCAAGACGCTGATGCAGAAAAAGAGCAAGGACAAGACATTGTACTGCGTCACCCCCGACTGCACCTTCCCGGGGAAGCGCCCTGAGGAGGACGAGGATTGATGGCCCAGCAGAGAGCCGCCGTTCTGGGAGCGGGACTTGCCGGGTGCGAGGCCGCCTGGCAGCTGGCCCGCCACGGCGTGGCCGTGACCCTGTATGAGATGAAGCCCCAGAAGTTTTCCCCCGCCCATCAGCGGGAGGACTTCGCGGAGCTGATCTGTTCCAACTCCCTGAAAGCCGCCCGGGTGGACAGCGCCGCCGGGCTGCTGAAAGAGGAGATGCGCCGGCTGGGTTCCCTGCTGATGGACTGCGCCCAAAAGAGCCAGGTCCCGGCGGGGGGCGCCCTGGCGGTGGACCGGGAGGAGTTTTCCCGGCTTGCCACTCTGGCCATTGAGAGGGAGCCCCTCATTGAAGTCCGCCGGGAAGAGGTGACCTGCATCCCGGAAGGTCCGGTGGTGGTGGCCACAGGTCCCCTGACCTCCCAAGGGCTTTCGGAGCAGCTCCAGCAGCTGTGCGGGGGCAGCCTCAGCTTTTTCGACGCCGCCGCCCCCATCGTCACCCGGGAGAGCCTGGACATGGACCGGTGCTTCGCCGCCTCCCGCTACGGCAAGGGGGACGTGGAAGGGGAAGAGGGGGACTACCTCAACTGCCCCATGAACAAGGAGGAGTACGACCGGTTTGTGGAGGAGCTGGTGAAGGCTCAGCGGGCTCCCGTCCACAGCTTCGACGCCCGGGACCCCAAGGTGTACGAGGGCTGCATGCCCATTGAGGTGCTGGCCTCCCGGGGCCACGACGCCATCCGGTTCGGCCCCATGAAGCCGGTGGGCCTGCGGGACCCCCGGACGGGCCACCGTCCCTGGGCGGTGCTGCAGCTGCGCACGGAAAACCGGGAGCGTACCCTGTTCAACCTGGTGGGCTTCCAGACCAATTTGAAATTCGGGGAGCAGAAGCGTGTGTTCGGCATGATCCCCGGCCTGAAAAACGCGGAGTTTGTCCGCTACGGGGTGATGCACCGGAACACCTTTCTGGAGTCTCCCCGGCTGCTGAACGGGGACTATTCCTTCCGGGGCAGGCCGGAGCTGTTTTTCGCCGGCCAGATCACCGGCGTGGAGGGCTACATGGAGTCAGCCTCCTCGGGGATTCTGGCGGGGATCAACCTGGCCAGGCGCCTTGCCGGCCGGGAGACGCTGGTGCTGCCGGAGACCACCATGATGGGCGCCCTGTCCCGGTACATTTCCGGGTATCAGGGAAAGGACTTCCAGCCCATGGGGGCAAACTTCGGGGTGCTGCCCCCTCTCCCGGAAAAGATCCGGGACAAGCGGCAGCGGTACATGGCCTTGGCCCTGCGGGGCCTGGAGGACCTTAAGCGCTGCTGCCAAGAGATGGACGAGCCGTTACAAGAAAGCGCCTGGAGCGCGGAAGAGAGGGAGAACGTATGAAAATTATCGTGGACGCCTTTGGCGGGGACAACGCCCCGGAGCAGATCCTTTTGGGCTGTGCCCAGGCAAGGCAGGAGCTGGGTGTGGACATCCTCCTCACCGGGGACAAGGCCCGGCTGGAGGCCTGCGCCAAGGAGCTGAACATCACCCAGGACCTGGCAGCCATGGAGATCCTTCCCTGCGGCCAGACCCTGACCATGGAGGATGAGCCCACCAGCGTCATCCGGGAAAAGTCCGACAGCTCTATGGCCGTGGGCCTGCGGGCTTTGGCCGAGGGCAGGGGGGACGCCTTTGCCAGCGCCGGCAACAGCGGCGCTTTGGTGGTGGGTGCTACCACCATCGTCAAGCGGGTGCGGGGTGTGAAGCGTGTGGCCTTTGCCCCCATCATGCCCAAGAGCCAGGGCTTTTTTATGCTCATCGACGGGGGCGCCAATGTGGACTGCCGCCCGGAAATGCTCACCCAGTTCGGCGTGATGGGCGCGGCTTACATGAAGAGCGTTATGGGCATTGAGAATCCCCGGGTGGGCCTTGCCAACGTGGGCACCGAGGACCACAAGGGGGACCAGCTTCGGCAGGAGTCTTTGGCCCTGCTGCGCAAGTGCCCCGGCATCCAGTTTGTGGGCAACGTGGAAGCCCGGGACATCCCCTTCGACGGGGCGGACGTGATTGTGGCCGACGGCTTTACCGGCAACATGATCCTGAAGCTCTACGAGGGCGTTGCCATGGCATTGATGGACAAGATCAAAGGGGTGTTCATGGGCAGCGTGAAGGGCAAGCTGGCCGCCGCCGTGGTGTACAACGACCTGAAGAAAATGAAGAAAGAGCTGGACTACAACGAGTACGGCGGGGCGCCCATCATGGGCTGCGCCAAGCCCGTGTTCAAAATCCACGGCAGCGCCAAGGCCTCCACGGTGAAAAGTGCCCTGCGGCTTACCCGGGACTACGCCCAGTCCGGGATTATCGCCCAGATCGGGGAAGCCGTGTCCAAAAAGCGGTGAGGAGGGAAGCCATGTTGCCATTGGAAGAGTACGAAAAGCGCATCGGCTACCGCTTTCAGAACAGACAGCTGCTGGAAACTGCCCTCACCCATTCCTCCTACGCCAACGAGCACAAAAGCAAAAGCTACGAGCGGCTGGAGTTTTTGGGGGATTCCGTGCTGGGGTTTGTCACGGCGGAGTACCTGTTTGAAAACTTTCCCCAGCTGCCTGAGGGCCAGCTGACCAAGACCCGTGCCTCCCTGGTGTGCGAGCGCAGCCTGTGCGGGTTTTCCAAAGCCCTTCACGTGGGGGATTTCCTCCGGCTCAGCCACGGGGAACGCCACTCCGGCGGAAGGGAGCGGCCCAGCATCCTGGCGGACGTGTTCGAGTCCACCACGGCTGCCATCTACCTGGACAGCGGCAGTTTGGAGGAGGCCAAGAAGTTCATTCTCCGGTTCATCATCCCGGCGGCCAAGGCCCAGAGCGTGAAGCCCTTTAAGGACTACAAGACCACGTTGCAGGAGATCATCCAGCAGAATCCGGAGGAGCGGCTGGAGTATGTGGTCACGGGAGAAAGCGGCCCGGACCACGACAAGCACTTTACCGTGGAGGTGCACCTGAACTCCAATGTGATCGGCAAGGGGGGCGGCCGGAGCAAAAAGGAAGCGGAGCAGCAGGCTGCCCGGGAAGCCCTGGAGCTGATGGGCTATTGAAACACGGAAATGTAGCCCTGTTTGTGCCCCATGTGGGCTGTCCCTGCCGGTGCAGTTTCTGCGACCAGCGGGCCATTACCGGAGGAGGGGAAGCACCCACGCCGGACCAGGTGTGGGAGGCCGCCAAAACCGCCGCGGCCCACCTGGGTGAGCGGACGGCCCAGACGGAGATCGCCTTTTTCGGGGGCAGCTTCACCGCCATTCCCCGGGAGTACATGCTGTCCCTGCTGGAGCCTGCCAAGGAGGCGGTGGAGCGGTGGGGATTCCACGGGGTGCGGTGTTCCACCCGCCCCGACGCCGTGGAGGAACCGGTGCTCTCCCTGTTGAAGGAGCACCACGCCACTGCTGTGGAACTGGGAGCCCAGTCCATGGACGAGGAAGTGCTTCGGAAAAACCGCCGGGGCCACACCGCGGAGGATACCCGCAGAGCTGCCCGGCTGATAAAGGAAGCCGGGCTGGAGCTGGGGCTGCAGATGATGACCGGCCTCTACGGCTCCACCCCGGAGAGGGACCTGGAAACCGCCCGGCAGCTCATCGCCCTGGGACCTGCTACGGCGCGGATCTATCCCACGGTGGTGCTGGAGGGCACGGAGCTTGCCCGGCTGTACCGGGAAGGGGTGTACCGACCCCAGACCCTGGAGGAGGCGGTGGAGCTGTGCGGGGAGCTGCTGCCCCTGTTTGAAGGGGCAGGCGTCCGGGTGATCCGGGTGGGGCTCCACGCCCAGGAGGACGTACAGCGGCGGCAGGTGGCTGGGCCCTACCATCCCGCCTTGGGGGAGCTGGCCCAGAGCCGGGCGTTTCTCAAGGGCCTGCTGCCCCGGCTGGAACGGGAAGGCCCGGGAGCCTACCAGGTGAAGGTGAATCCCCGCAGCCTGTCCGTGGCGGCGGGACAGAAGCGGGCCAATGTAGAATTTCTGGCCGCCAGGGGGTTTGCCGTAAGGTTTGTCCCGGAGGACCAGGTTCCCCGGGGCGGGTTCGCGCTCAGCAGGACGGAAATCAAGTGAAAGAAGGAAAGCCATGATCTTAAAGTCTTTGGAGCTGCAGGGGTTCAAAACCTTTCCCGACAAGACCACCCTGCAGTTCGAGCGGGGCATCACCTCGGTGGTGGGGCCCAACGGCAGCGGCAAAAGCAATATCAGCGACGCCATGCGCTGGGTGCTGGGAGAGCAGTCGGTGCGCACCCTGCGCTGCTCCAAAATGGAGGACGTGATCTTCAACGGCACCCCCCAGCGGAAAGCTCTGGGCTTTGCCGAGGTGACCCTCACCATCGACAACTCCGACCGGCGTCTGCCCTTTGCCGGGGACACGGTGGCCATCACCCGGCGGTACTACCGTTCCGGGGAAAGCGAGTACCTCATCAACAAGAACACCGTGCGCTTGAAGGATATCAACGAGCTGTTTATGGACACGGGCCTGGGAAGGGACGGTTATTCCATCATCGGCCAGGGCAAGATCGACAGCATTGTGGCCGCCCGTTCCGAGGACCGCCGGGAAATTTTCGAGGAAGCCTCGGGGATCTCCCGCTACCGTTACCGGAAGGAGGAGTCGGAGCGGCGATTGAACAAGGCCGAGGAAAACCTGGTGCGCCTGCGGGACATCCTGTCCGAGCTGGAGAGCCGGGTGGAGCCCCTGCGGATCCAGGCGGAGAAGGCCCAGCAGTTCATCGCCTACGACCAGGAGAAAAAAGGCCTGGAGATCGGCATCTGGCTGGAGACCCTGGACCGTTCCGGCAAAGTGCTGAGAGAGCACGGGGAGAAGATTGCCCTGGTGCAGGCCCAGCACGGGGAGCTGGAAGAGGAGATCCAGACCATCGCCCGGCGCACGGAGGAAAACTACCGGGAGACCAACCAGTGCACGGTGGAAATGGAGGAGGCCCGCGCCAAGGCCGCCTCCCTGGACGAGCAGGCCGTGCGCGGGGAAGGGGAGGCAAGCCTTCTGGAAAACGACGCGGCCCACAACCGGGAGAACATTCACCGTTTGGAGGGGCAGATCCAGGAGACCTCCCGTTCCGGGGAGGACACCAACCGGGAGATCGCCCAGAAGCGGGAGGAGATGGCCCAGAAGGAGCGGCAGATCCAGGAGAGCCGGGACAGAATGCTCACTTTCACCCAGCGGCTGGAAGAGCTGCGTCAAGGGGCGGACCTTGCCACCCGGCAGATGGAACAGGCTGCCGTGGAGCTGGCGGGGCACAACGCCGCCTTGGCGGAGGAGCGGATCAAGCTGTCCTCCACCCAGTCCTCCATGGCGGAAATCCGTCTGCGGGCCGGCGCGGTAGAGGACAGCGTCCGGCAGGCCCAGGAACGGCTGGCTGCCGCCCAGGCGGAAGCCGCTCAGCTGAAGGAAATGCTCTCCGATGCCCAGCAGGCTGTGGCGGGCCGGGAAAACGCGGTCAAGGGGTACGAGTTGCGGCTGGAAGGCCGGAAGAAACGCGCCCAGGCCGCCCGAGAGACCTGGAACCAGCTGACCCTGGACGTGGGGGAACAGCTCCGCCGGGCCAAACTGCTGGAGGACCTGGAGCGGAACCTGGAGGGCTTTGCCCAAAGCGTGAAGCAGGTGATGAAAGAAGCCAGCCGGGGCCTGCTGCAAGGAGTCTGCGGCCCGGTGACCCAGCTGCTGAAAACGCCCCGGGAGTACGCCGTGGCGCTGGAGACGGCTTTGGGGGCCTCCATGCAGAACATTGTGGTGGAGACGGAACAGGACGCCAAAAACGCCATCCGGCTGCTGAAACAGCGGGACTGGGGCCGGGCCACCTTCCTGCCCCTTACCACCATCCGGGGCAGCAAGTACGACCCCCGGGACATTGAGGATATGGCTGGGTTTGTGGGCATGGCAAACACCCTGTGTTCCTGCGACCCCAAATACAGCGAGATCCGGGATTCCCTGCTGGGGCGCATCGCCGTAGCCGAGGACCTGGACAGCGCCGCCTCCATTGCCAAGCGCACCGGCTACCGGCTGCGGGTGGTGAGCCTGGACGGCCAGGTGGTCAACGCCGGCGGCTCCCTGACCGGCGGCTCCAAGGGGCGCAATTCCGGCCTGCTGAACCGGGCCTCGGAGATCCAGCGGGTGCGGGAGAAAGCCGCCGCCCTGGAGGAAAAGGCCAAGGAGGCTCAGCAGGAGTACCGCCAGCGGCAGGAGGAGCTTTCCGCCTGCGAGGGAGAGCTGGAAGCCGCCAGAGGAGAGTTCTCTTCCGCCCAGGAGGAGCTGATCCGCATCACGTCGGAGAGCGCCCGGGTGAGCCGGGAACTGGAACAGCTGGCGGAGAACGCCGCCAACCTGGAGCGGGAGCGCACCGATTCCGCCGGCCGCCTGAAAGAGCTGGGAGAGCGGGAGCAGGAGATCCGCAAGGCCATTGCCCAGCTGGAAGAGCAGGTGGCTCAGGGGGAAGAGGAGAACAGGAAGCTGTCCGGCAGCCGGGAGGAACAGATGGCCCGGTGTGAGGACATCTCCCAGACCATTCAGGAGATCCGGCTGGGAGAATTCTCCGCCCAGAAGGACCGGGACGCATTGGCTGCCGCAGTGGCGGGCCTGGAGGAGCGCAAGCGGGATTCCGCCGGCGCCCTGGCCCGGCTGGGTCAGGAGATCCAGGAGCTGGAAGGGAAAAATGCCCAGCTGGAGGAACAGCGCCGCCAGGCCCTCTCCCAGGCGGAGAAGCTGAGGCTGCAGGCGGAGGAGACCCGCCAGAGCCTGAAAACCCTGGGAGAGAAGCGGGCCGCTTTGGAGCAGGAAGCTGCCAAACTCCGGGAGCGGGAGCGGGAAGTCACCGCCCGGCGGGAAAACGTGGGCCACGAGCTGGCCCGGCTTCAGGAGCGGTCGGAAAACCTGCAGAAGGAGTACGACACCATCCTGTCCCGGCTGTGGGAGGAGTACGAGCTCACCCGCCGGGAGGCGGAAGAGGTGGGGGAGAAGATCCAGGACCTGCCCGCTGCCCAGCGCCGTCTCCAGGAGCTGAAAAACAAGATCAAAGCCCTGGGCGCCGTGAACGTGGGCGCCGTGGTGGAATATGAGGAAGTGTCCCAGCGGTACGAGTTTTTGAAAGCTCAGATCGGGGACGTGGAAAAATCCAAGGCGGAGCTGCTGGACCTGATCCAGGACCTGACCAAGCACATGCGCCAGCAGTTTACCGAACGCTTCCAGCAGATCAACGAGAACTTCGGCAAGATCTTCCGGGAGCTGTTCGGGGGCGGCACGGGCACTCTGTCCTTTACCGACGAGAGCGACGTGCTCACCTCCGGCATCGAGATCAAGGTGCACCCTCCGGGGAAGATCGTCACCCACATCGAGTCCCTGTCTGGCGGAGAGAAAGCGCTGGTGGCCATTTCCATCTACTTTGCCATTATGCGGGTGAACCCGCCGCCCTTCTGCGTGCTGGACGAGATCGAGGCCGCCCTGGACGACGTGAACGTGGCCCGCTTTGCCCAGTACCTGCGGCGGATGAGCGGCAACTCCCAGTTCATCACCATCACCCACCGCCGGGGCACCATGGAGGGCTCGGACATGCTCTACGGCGTCACCATGCAGGACCAGGGCATCTCCAAGCTGCTGGCCCTGCGCACGGAGGAAGCCGCCGAGTTCGGCACGTAAAGTCAACATTCCATAACAGAGAGGAAGAAAGCTATGGGCTTCTTTGACAAGATCCGAGAGGGTTTGAAAAAGACCCGGGACAACATCAGCGGGCAGATCACCCAGATGGTCAACTCCTTCACCAAAATCGACGAGGACCTGTTCGAGGAGCTGGAAGAGCTTCTGGTGATGGGAGACGTGGGCGTGAACACCGCGGGGTATATCTGCGACCAGCTGCGGAAGAAGATCAAGGAGAAGGGCATCACCGACCCCAGCCTCATTATGGGCGAGCTGAAAGCCATTGTGGCCGAAATGCTCCAGGGGGACGACACCCTCCACATCTCCACCAAGCCCTCCATCATTTTGGTCATCGGCGTCAACGGGGTGGGCAAGACCACCACCATCGGCAAGCTGGCCTCCCGGCTGAAGGGGGAGGGCAGGTCGGTGATCCTGGGGGCGGCGGACACCTTCCGGGCGGCCGCCATCGAGCAGCTGGAGGTTTGGGCCGGACGGGCCGGGGTGCCCCTTATCAAGCACAAGGAGGGGGCCGACCCTGCCGCTGTGGTGTTCGACACCATCGCCGCCGCCAAGGCCAGAAACTGCGATGTGATCATCTGTGACACCGCCGGCCGGCTCCACAACAAGAAAAACCTCATGGACGAGCTGGGGAAAATCTCCCGGGTCATCGACCGGGAACTGCCTGGCTGCGACCGGGAAACGCTGCTGGTGCTGGATGCCGCCACAGGCCAGAACGCGGTGAACCAGGCCAAGGAGTTTCAGAGCGCCGCGGGGATTACCGGCATTGTGCTCACCAAGCTGGACGGCACGCCCAAGGGAGGCGTGGTGCTGCCCATCAAGCAGGACCTGGGCCTGCCGGTGAAGTTCATCGGCGTGGGGGAGCAGGTGGACGACCTGCAGCCTTTTGACGCCGCCGCTTTTGCCGACGCCCTGTTCGACAACCAGGTGGACGACACCCCTGCCTTTGCGGAGGACCGGGAGCAGGCGGAGCTGGAAGCCGCGGCTCAAGGGGAAGAGGAGCAGCAGGAGGAAGAGGTTCTTTCCCAGGAGAGCCTGCTCTCCGACATCGACGCCATGCTGGAGGAACAGCCGGAGGAAGAACCGGCAGAGGACCAGCCTGAAAAGAAAAAACGCCGGTTCTGGCCCTTTGGCCGGAAGCGGGACGAGGAATAAACACCGGGAAAGGATGGGAAATATGAAGATGGTGATCGCCACCCACAACAAGGGGAAGATTGTGGAATTCAAGCGGATGCTGGAGCCCATGGGCATTGAGGTGGTGACAGCCCAGCTGTCCGAGCTGGAGGAGACCGGCAAGACCTTTGGGGAGAACGCCTTCATCAAGGCGGAAGCGGCCTGTAAGGAAACAGGGCTGCCTGCCGTGGCGGACGACTCCGGGCTGTGCGTGGACTACCTGGACGGGGCCCCGGGGATCTACTCCGCCCGGTTTGCCCAGCCTGGCAAGCGGCGGCTGACGGTGCTGGAAAAGCTCCAGGGAGTGCCGGAAGAGCAGCGGGGCGCCCACTTTGTCAGCGCGGTGTGCTGCGTGTTCCCCAACGGGGACCGGATCGACGCCGAGGGCAAGTGTTTCGGCACCATCGCTTTGGAATCCCGAGGGGAGAACGGCTTTGGGTACGATTCCATTTTCGTCCAGGAGGGCCGCACCTTCGGGGAGATGACCGACGAGGAAAAGGACGCCCGCAGCCATCGGGGGAAAGCCTTCGCGGAGTTTGAAACAAGGCTCCGGGAATACTTGAACCGGAAAGGATGAGCCCCATGGGAAACTACTGCGGTTTGGACTGCACCCAGTGTCCCGCTGTGGACAACTGTCCCGGATGCGCCGCCACCGGGGGTAAGCCCTACGGGGGCACCTGCGTGCTGGGAGAGTGCTGCAAGGCGGAGGGATGTTCCGCCCCCGGCAGCTGCTTTTCCGGAAAGTGCCCTTTGAGGGAGCAGCTCTGCCGGGAGTTTAACCAGCTTGCCATCCCCGGCATGGAGCAGGTGACAGACTTAAACGCCCTGCCCGGGTTTTACATCAATTTGGAGTACATCCTGCCCGGGGGCCAGAAGGTGAAGCTCTGGGATGATAAACGGGTGTACCTGGGAAACCAGATCTGCAAACAGGACGGCACCGGCCGGTGCTTCGGCCTCACCGCCGATGAGAACTACCTGCTGGTGTGCGAATACGGCGACAACGGCTCCCACCCGGAGATCGTGGCCTTTCAGCGGCGAAACAAGAAATGACACAGGAGAATGAGTTATGTTAACCAGTAAACAGCGCGCGTATCTCCGCTCTCTGGCGGTGAACGAGGACACCATTCTGATGATGGGCAAGTCCGGCATGAGCCCGGAGCTTGTGAAACAGGCGGACGACGCCCTGGAAAAGCGGGAGCTGATTAAGGGCAGGGTGCTGCCGGAATCCTCCCCCCTGACTTCGAGAGAGGCGGCGGAGGAGATCGCCCGGCAGACGGGAAGCGACGTGGTCCAGGTGATCGGCTCCCGGTTTGTGCTGTACCGCCGGAAGAAAAAAGACCCCAAGATCGTTCTGCCCCGCTGAAGGGGGGAGACGGTTGAAAACAGGCATTTACGGCGGCACCTTCAACCCCATCCACCGGGGACACATCCATTTGCTGGAGGAGTTCACCAAACGGCTTTCCCTGGATCGTGTGCTGCTGATCCCCACCCGGGTGCCGCCCCACAAGGCCGCCCCGGACCTGGCAAGCGGGGAAGACCGGCTGCAGATGTGCCGGCTGGCGGTGGGGGGAAGGCCCCACCTGCAGATTTCCGACCTGGAACTGCGCCGGGAGGGAAAGAGCTTTACCGCCGAAACCTTGGAGGAGCTGCGGGAACTGTTTCCCCGGGATGAGTTTTACCTGCTCATGGGAGAGGACATGTTTCTCACGGTGGAGCACTGGTACCGGCCGGAGACCATCTTCTCCCTGGCGGCAGTGTGCGCCACCCCCCGCAGCCTCCACGGCATGGGAAAGCTCCAGATGAAACAGGACGAGTACCAGATCCGGTACGGCGCCCGGTGCTTTCTGGAGGACATCCCCTACCTGCCGGTGTCCTCCACCCAGGTGCGGGAATGGGTGCGCATGGGGAAGGACATCACGCCTCTGGTGCCGGAGGCGGTGGCGGATTTTATTCGAGAACGAGGCATTTACAGGAAAGGACGGGAGACCATGGATTTTTCCCAGCTGGAAAGGGAAGTGAAAACCCACCTGACGGAGCGACGGTTTTACCACAGCCAGTGCGTGGCAGAGGAGGCGGCCCGGCTGGCCCGGCGGTACGGCGCCGATGTGGAAAAGGCCCGCCTGGCGGGAATCCTTCACGACATTATGAAGGACACGGTCCCGGAGGAACAGTTGAAAATACTGACGGATTCTGGTATAATACTCACCGACGCTCAGCGGCGCAACCGAAAGCTGTGGCACGCCCTTTCCGGGGCGGTTTACCTGCGGGAAAAGCTGGGGATCGAGGACCGTGAGATCGTCGAGGCGGTGGAATGCCACACCAGTGGCAAGGGAAACATGACCCTTTTGGACAAGGTGCTGTTTGTGGCGGACTACATCTCCGCCGACCGGGATTACCCCGGGGTGGAGGAGATGCGCCGGCTGGCGGACCAAAGCCTGGAGGAAGCCATGGTGGAGGGAATCCGCTATACCGTGGACGAGCTGATGGGCCAAAATCTGCCGGTGGCGGCGGAGTCCATCGAAGCGTACAACGACGCGATTTTCACCTTACAAACAGAAAAGGAGCAACAGCCATGACGTCTTTGGAACTGGCAAAAAAGGCGGCCGCTTTTCTGGACAGCAAAAAAGCGGAGAAGCTCAACGTGATAGAGATTGAGAACATTTCCAGCCTGGCGGACTATTTCGTCATCGCCACCGGCAACAACACCACCCACGTGCGTGCCCTGGCGGACGAGCTGGATGAGAAATTGAAAGCCGAGGGCCTGCCCCCCGCCCGGATGGAGGGCTACCGGTCCAACTCCTGGATCCTGCTGGATTGGGGCAATGTGGTGGTGCACATTTTCACCCAGGAGGGCCGGGATTTTTACGACCTGGACCGGCTGTGGGCAGACGGCAAAAAGCTGGATTGGCAGACCGCCGAAGGCGCGTAAAAGTTTTTGGCCCAGCTTTTTTCAAAAAGCTGGCGGAGTTTGAGGCGGAGCTTCAAGGTCTTAAAATCGGCGCAGCCGAAGAACAAGCAGGGGCGAAGCCGCATGCGCCAGCCCCGGACGGGAAGGGGCAGACAGAAAGCCCGCGCACGCCATTGCGACGTAAAAGTTCTATGCCTGCTTTCTTTCCAGAAAGCAGCTGCTGGTTTGGAAAGAGTCGTTCCCCGCGGACGCTGTGGGAATGTGCCCCCGGGCACCAGCACCGCGACGTAAAAGTTCTTTGCCTACTTTCTTTCAAGAAAGTAGGGGAAAGGTTTGATAAAGATGAAATACGACCACAAGCAGATCGAGCCCAAGTGGCAGGAAACCTGGGAAAAGACCGGGGTGTTCCATGCCCAGAACGGCTCGGACAAGCCCAAGTATTACGCTCTCATCGAGTTCCCCTACCCCTCCGGGCAGGGCCTGCATGTGGGCCATCCCCGGCCCTACACCGCCCTGGACGTGGTGGCCAGAAAGCGCCGGATGCAGGGGTACAATGTGCTGTATCCCATCGGCTGGGACGCCTTCGGCCTGCCCACCGAGAACTACGCCATCAAGAACCATGTCCACCCCGC
>CALWCD010000037.1 GCA_944376265.1 uncultured Clostridia bacterium
TCCATCCGCAGCACCGTGTGGGACGACAGCGGCGAAAACCGCTACCTGTGCCAGCAGCTGTGCATCGGGGATAAGTTTAAGCTGATGGTGTAATCCTCATAGCGGCAGGAATTTGGCCATGGAACAGGCAACGAACATCCTTATGCGGTTCGACCAGAAGCTGCTGACAGAATAGCGATAGGAAAAGAATAGACGCCCCAGCGGATGCTGGGGTGTCCTTCAGGCTCAGCGTAATAGGATACAACAAAGGCCCTCCTAAGGTGGGAGGGCCTTTGCCGTCTGAATGTTGAGCAACAAATCAGGTGGGTGGCAGCAAATCACCACCCGTAGCAGCATTTTACCACGTCACGGAGATTGGTGCAAGAGACAAATTGGGGCGCCATTTCCCGTTGCGGGGGATAACAGCAAAGCCAGAAATCAAGATGGGTCCTTGGGCACAAGTTGATGGACAAATTCCCAAACAGCTTTTTGGTCCTGTTTGCCGCACAGGCGGTATAACGCGATGAGGGACTTTTCCTCTGGCCAAAGCTGTCCCAGTGAGTCTGGCTCCTTGGCGGCTTTTTTCGGTGGGCGCTGGGGGAGCCGCCAATCGGCTGACTGTTCCGGGTGTTCCAGGTAAGCGGAAAGGGTCTCTCGTGTGACGCCAAAGATCTTGGCGAGATGGCCCAGCTGGATAAAATCGGGCTGGGTTTTTCCAGTTCGTAGTAGCTGTATGTGGCGCGGTTGACGTGCAGGGCGTCCGCCACCGCCTGTTGGGTGAGGTCGCATTTCAGCCTCATGCGGCGCAGGACCGCTCCAAATTCCGTGCGTATTACTTCGTTCTTCATCGCAGAATCCTCTTCCCATCGCAGAAAATTTAGCTTGAATATCTTGTTTAGACATTCAATATCTACCCTATTGTGAATATACTGCGATTTTCTCCTAAAATCAAGAATTGAGACATAAAATATCTCAATCAGATTTTCTGGAGGGGCTCAATATGGCAAAAGGGATGTTTATCATACAGGGGAATCTATGCTCTGAGAGGGTCAGGATTGGCAGGGCGCTGCAGTCCCCGCCCATGACCCAGGAGGATCTGGCCAGGAAGATCCAGCTCATGGGGGAGGAGGACATGACGAAGCTCATCATCTCCCGCATCGAGAAGAACCAGCGCCACGTCTGCGACGCGGAGCTGCGGGTCTTGGCAAAGGCGTTGGGGGTCTCCATGGAGTGGCTGGTGGGGGATAGCGATGAGGTCTCGATCCCCCCAACGAAAAAGTGAGAGGCAAGGAGTAGGCCGTAAAAGACCTGCTCCATTTTTACGCCTTCATCTCCACAAACCACCGGCCGGAGGCCTCGTACAGGCAGGTCTCCCTGCCCTTGATTTTCACCAGGTACCTGCGGGCCACCTCCCCGGTGGTGGGGGCCTTGCCCCTGGAGGCCTCCCGGCTGTCCTCCACGTCGTACACCTGGCCCGTGGCCAGCACGATTTTCTGGGGCCGCACGCCCCCGTCGATGTAGTGGGTAGCCACCACTTCCACATATTGTTTCCGTCGGCAGGTGCTTATCATGTGGACACAGCTCCTCTCAAATGCAAATATACGTTCGAGACTCTGAGGTTATTATAGAACATTCATTCGGTTTTCGCAACCCCCAATTTTTGGGACAAAGCACCATTGTATCCCCAGGGCGTCTGTGGTAAGATGAAAGAAACGAGAGGAGGCGCTCCATGGAACCGAAAAGCTATCTTGCCATCGATTTGAAATCCTTCTACGCTTCCGTGGAGTGCATGGAGCGGGGCCTGAACCCCATGACCACCAACCTGGTGGTGGCGGATTTGTCCCGCACAGAAAAGACCATCTGCCTGGCGGTGACGCCCTCCTTAAAAGCCTATGGCATTTCCGGCCGGGCCCGGCTGTTCGAGGTGGTCCAGCGGGTGAAGCAGGTCAATGAGGAGCGCCGCCGGAAGGCCCCTGGCCGCAAACTCTCCAACTGCTCCTGGGACGACACCCAGGTTCGAGCCGACCCCACCATGGGCCTGGACTACATCGTGGCCCCGCCCCGGATGGCCCTGTATATGGAGTACAGCGCAAAGATCTACCAGGTCTATCTTAAATATGTGGCCCCGGAGGATATCCACGTCTACTCCATCGACGAGGTGCTCATGGACGTGACCGGTTACCTGAACACCTACGGCCTCACCGCCAAGGAGCTGGCCTCCCGGATGATTTTAGACATCCAGCGCACCGTGGGCATCACCGCCGCCGGGGGCGTTGGCACCAACCTCTACCTGGCGAAGGTGGCCATGGACATCGGCGCCAAGCACGCCCAGCCCGATGAGCACGGGGTGCGCATCGCGGAGCTGGACGAGATGAGCTACCGCCGCACCCTGTGGACTCACCGGCCCCTGACGGACTTCTGGCGGGTGGGGGCGGGCACCGCCAAAAAGCTGGAACAGTACGGCATGGTCACCATGGGGGACGTGGCCCGGTGCTCCGTGGGCAAGCCGGGACAGCTGCTAAACGAAGAGCTCCTATACAAGCTCTTCGGTGTCAACGCCGAGCTGCTCATCGACCACGCCTGGGGGTGGGAGCCCTGCACCATCGCCGCCATCAAGGCCTATAAGCCGGAGTCCAATAGCGTGGGCTCCGGCCAGGTGCTGCAAGAGCCCTACCCCTTCCAGAAGGCCCGCACCGTCCTGCGGGAGATGACGGGGCAGCTGGCCCTGGATTTGGTGGACAAGGGCCTGGTGACCAACCAGCTGGTGCTCACCGTGGGCTACGACCGGGAGAGCCTGGAAAACCCAAAAATCGGCTACCGGGGGGAGGTCACCACCGACGCCTACGGCCGGAAGGTCCCCAAGCACGCCCACGGCACGGAGAACCTGGCAAACTACACCTCCTCTTCCAAGGAGCTGGTGGAGGCAGCCACCGCCCTGTTCGATCGGATTGTCAACCCCAAGCTGCTGGTGCGCCGGTTCTACATGGCCGCCACCCACGTGGTGGAGGAGGGGACTGTCCCTGCCCAGTTCCAGCAGCTGGACTTGTTCAGCGACCCGGAGGAGGTAACGCGCCAAGAGGCGGCGGCCAAGGCGGAACGGCAGCGGGAGCGCAAGCGCCAGGAGGCCATGCTTTCCATCAAGAAGAAGTTCGGGAAGAACGCCATCCTGGAGGGCATCAGCTTCACCGAAGGCGCCACCGGCCGGGAGCGCAACGAGACCATCGGAGGGCATAAGGCGTGACACAGAGCAATAAAGGAGGCGCTATGGATACGAATTTCCCCTACGACGATATTGTAAACCTGCCCCATCCCACCTCGAAAAAGCATCCCCGCATGTCCATGGAGGAGCGGGCGGCCCAGTTTTCCCCCTTCGCCGCCCTGACGGGCCTTGGGGCGGTGCTCCAAGAGACGGGACGGCTCACCGGCAGCCGTCGGGGCCTTACGGACAGCGACATCCGCCGGCTGGAGGAGCAGCTCACCTGGCTCGCGGAGCACGAGGGGGAACACCCGGAGATCACCGTCACCTACTTTCTCCCCGATGAGCGGAAAGAAGGGGGAGAGTACGCCACGCTCACTGGCCGGGTGAAGCGCCTGGACCCGGTGGAGCGGGTGTTGCTGCTGGAGGCGGGAGAGAGGGTGCCCATTGGGGACATCCTTCTGCTGGAAACGGAAGAATAAGGTTTGCAGAGGGGAACCCCTTGCAATCTCCCCGCCGGCATGGTATAGTTATTTCAGATAGTTTCTCCATTGCAAGTGCAAACAGCGCCAGGCAATGACAGTTTCCGGTTACAAAGCGCCAGAGAGTTTTTTGCTTTCTGGCGCTTTTTGCGTCTTCTGCCTCGAAAGAGAGGCACAAAAGTAAAAGGGGAGAGGCGACGCCTTCTCCCATTCTTGGCTTTGCCATAAAGCGTTCAGAGATGATCTCTGGGCGCTTTTTTTATATAGATTGGAGCTTTACGGCTCCCCCAACTTTCTTTCCGGGGAGCCGTTGGCTGCCCCGTTTTTATAATCCTATCAGAAAGGGGCTGCAACATGAGCTCGTACATCAAAAAGACAAACAGCGACTTCTTTGTTCCCACGGAACACACGGGGAAAATCTTGGCCGCCGGCCTGCGGTTTCTCCCGGACGCCCTGTTCTGCTCCCCCATGGACAGGGAGGGCAACATCGTGGACGTGAAAGTGGAGGGGTGTATCCTCTCCGAAATGCGGGAGATGCTGGCCGCCATCGCCCCTTGGGTGCGGGAGGGCAGTTATCTCAGCCTGTTCAGCGACGACGGCAGCCGGTGGCGCTGGGTGTTCCAGCAGGGAACGTGCCGGGAGATCCCGGCGGAGCTCCGCTGGCCGGACGCTTCAGAGCTCTCCACCCTTCCCAGGGAGCAAGACCAGGTGGTCATCCTGGTCAAAGCGGGAAAAGTGACGGACATCCTCAGTTCCGACCCCCGCATCGCCGGGGAGGTGATCGACCTGGATGCCGCCGGGAAATCCCAGCAGGAGCTTCTCCTTCAGGCGTGGGAGTCTTACCGCAAAACGTATCATCCAATCTACGAACAAAGCGAAGGAGGTTTGCACCATGGGTGCGAATGAACCTAAGAAAAAGAAGAGGTATGTGGGAAAGCATTTCCGCCCCCGGTTCCCCAGACAGAAACCCCGTCCTGTGAAGCTGCGGCCTTTGACCCCCTGGGAGCGGGACATGGCCGAGGAGCACCACTCCTTGGTGCTGCGGTTTCTCCAGATCCACGGGCTTTCCATGGAGGACTACTACGATGTGGTGATTTTCCGTTACCTGCTGGCGGTGGAGAACTGGTCCCGGCGGACACCGCCCATTTCAGGCGGCTTTCCAGCCGCCGCTTGGGCAGCCATGAGCACCGAGCTGGCAAGGGAGCAGGAGAGGAAACGCCGAATTCCCCAGACCGTCAGCCTGGAGGAAATTCTTCCAAGCCGGGAGGCAAGTCTATGCTGAAAAAAGAAGTGGTCATTACCGGTATGCCCTTAGAGCCCCTTCGCCGGGGCTATCCCGCCGTGATCCGGGAGGCGGAGGGGTACCGTCACACCACGCCGGTGCTGTGGATGGATCAGCTGTCCCCCACGGAAGTGACCTTCGAGACCCAAAACACCATCTACCACCTGCGGGTGGTGGCGGTGCTTAAAGGGAGGGAGGCGCGCCGGGCATGAAGCGGAACACCCCGCCCCACATGAAACTCACCCTGCCGGACGGCAGCCGCTTAACGGCGGTAGCCTTTTCCCAGGAAGACTATCCCGGCATCAGCCTGTATCTGCAAAAACAAGGCGGCCCTGTGGAGCTGATCTGTTTCGCCGAGTACAACCCAGAGCGGGATGGACAGGTCTGCATCGGCGCCTATCGCAGTGATGAGGCGGATACCGCCTACTACCAGCCCTACCGGGCAGAATCCTCAAGGGAGGGGCCAGGATGGACCCAAGATTAAAATATATCGTAGACCATTACGACAGCTTCAAAATAGGGCCGGACGAGCCCTTTCCATTCCACTGTGTCCAGTGCGGGAAATGCTGCGTCCACCGGGAAGATATTCTCCTCAATCCCCAGGACCTGTTCCGCATGGCAAAGCACCTGGGGCAGACGCCCAAGGACGTGGTCATCCACTATTGTGAAGTGTACACCGGCCCGGATTCCCGGATGCCTTTGGTGCGCCTGCTGCCGGAGGGGGAGGATCACCACTGCCCCTTTTTGGTGCGGAGCAAGTGCCGCATCCACGAGGCCAAGCCAACGGTGTGCGCCATGTATCCCATTGGCAGGGCACTGCGGGTGGATCGGGGTACCTGGATATTGCCGAGCTGCTGGAGCTCTGCCGGAAGGCGGAGTCCGGGGAGCTGCGCCAGGCGCTGCAGGCCAAAAAGCGGGACGGGGACAAAGGCCCTCTGTACCAGTGCATGGGCGGCACCTCTGAGGAACGGCTGCGGCAGCTGGGAAAGCCCAGGCCCGACGGCATGAGCCTTTCCAGGGCCTTTCAGTTGCTGCCCGGCAGCCGGTCAGATTTTCTCCTGGTGGCAGACAGTGGCCCAGGAGAACGGGACGCCAAGGGCCTTATCGTGCCCCGATTCGGAAAGAAGCCGGAAAACCACGTGGCCCTCAGCATGACCATGGAGTCTTTCTGTGAGCTCCTGCTGCTCACCAGGGCCCATTACCAGGCCTGGCTTTCCGCCGGCTACGCCAGGGGTGACGTTTCTTCCCAGGAGAGTGAACTTCCCAGCGAGGGAGAGGCGGCAGAAAAAACTCTCTTCTAACAGTTTCCAGCGAAAAGGGCTGCCTCCCGGTGGGGGGCAGCCCTTTCTATGCTTTCTTATGCGTTTGGGTTTATCATTTGAAGTCGCCAAGAAAACTTTGCAAATACTCTTGACAAGAAAACTTGTCAGTGCTAGAATCATGCCAAGAAAACTTGTCTAGGAGGACCCGTTATGAACAGGGAGGAGATTTTGCAGGCCAGCCGTAAGGAGAACCAAAATAGAGATCTGCCGGAGAAAGAGCTTCTCTATCTTGCGGGAAGCCACAGTGCGAGGGTAGGCGCGCTGCTTTGCTGCGTCGTCACACTGCTGGGGTCTGTACTGGCACGCAGGATGCTTTACGGTCCTTGGGCCATCTATTTTGGCATGATGGCGACCCAGTGGTTGGTGCGGTTCCTCAAACAGAAACGCAAGACCGACCTGGTGGTGGCGCTGTTGTTTTTCACTTTGATGGCGGCTGCCTTTGTGGGTTTGGTGCGACGTCTATGGGAGGTGCGCCCGTGACGGAGGAGCTGAAGCTGAAAAACCGGCTGAAAGAAGCCCGCCAGGAAAAGAGCCTGTCTCAGGCACAGCTGGCAAATTTGGTGGGTGTTTCCCGCAACACCATCAGCTCCATCGAAACGGGCCAGTTCAACCCCACAGCGAAATTGGCGCTGATTCTGTGTATTGCGTTGGAGAAAAAGTTTGAGGAGTTATTCTATTTTTAGGAGGCCGCTATGGAAAACGTTATGCTCCTGGTCATAGGGATTGTCGCAACCGTAATCGGTGTGGTGAATATTCGGGGGAATATTAGCACAATCCATTCCTATAACCGGCGAAATGTGCGGGAGGAGGACGTCCCCCTATACGGAAAAGCGGTGGGCACGGGGACGCTGCTTATCGGCGTTGCGCTGATTTTGGCTTATCTCGTGGCATTTTGGAAGGGGGGTCTTGCGCCCTATATTGCAATCCCGGTCCTGGTGCTGGGGTTTGCCTGTATTCTCTATGGGCAAATTAAGTACAACCATGGTATCTTTTGAGCAAACCCTTTTGCTTCTCTATCATCGACTGTGCCACAAGAGAGCGCTTCGCACGCAAGGACTGTAATGTAGAAAAAAGCCCACAAAATGGCAACAATCTGCCCACGCCGGAGGTTAAGCGCAGCTTGCGCTGCCCATTTTCTACGTTCACTGGGTATGTGAAAAGGAAAGCTCCCTGTTGGGGGCTTTCCTTTTCTCCGTTTTCATTTCAACGGGACAAGCTTTTCCCTAGGTTCGGTAGGCCTTTTTCATTTGGTGGAGGCGGGAGAGCCGCTGCACGGCCCGGTCCCCCAGCTCCTCCGACACCGCCACCACCAGGGCGTCCAGCAGGGCGGCGGGGGCCGCCATGGAGTGGTACTCTTTGGCCTCGCCCCGATAGGCAAACAGGTTGATATTCGCCCGCTGGTCCTCCGGCAGGTAGCTGCGGCTGGTAAAGGCCAGGGTGCGGTACCCCGCCTGCTTTTGGTAGTCCAGGATGGTCCGGCCCTCCCAGGACACTTTCGAGAAGCTGAACAGCACCACCAGATCCCCCTCACCCGCCTGGGCAAGGCCCTCCAGCAGTTCCGAGCCGCCGGAGGGCAGCAGGCTCACCGGGAGCCCCAGCCGCCGCAGCCGGAACTGCAGCAGCTGCCCCAGGGAGGCCGAGGCGCTTTTGCCGTGGATGAACACCCGCTGCGCCTCCAGCAGGGACTTGACTGCCTGCTGAAAGACGGCGGGGTCCAAGGCCTCCAAGGTTTTTTGCAGGCAGAGCTGCTGCCGGGCTAGCCAGCGTTCCGCCGTAAAGCCCTGCTGGGCTGCCAGCAGCTTGGCGGCGGGGCCGGCGGCCTCCTCCTGGCGGGCCACCAGGCGCTTGAGGCCTTTGTAGTCCCCGCAGCCCACCCGCCGGGCAAACCGGGACAGTGTGGTGCCGGAGACCCCCAGCTTTTTCCCCACATCCCCAATGGAGCCCTGCAAAAACTCTCTGGGGTTGGCGGAGATGTAGTCTAAAATCTCCCCTTCGCTTTTCGTCAGTTGGTCGGGCATGGCGGGGTATTGAATGGTCACGGCGCAGCCTCTCTTTCTTGGAAAATACAGCCTTTGTGATGGGGCGCAGTTTTATTCGGCGCCCTTTTTGCGAAACAGCAGGATGCCCTTGGCCCCCGGCGTCACAGCGGAGGACGCCAGCTCCCAGCCCTTTTGGGCCATCTCATCGGCGGCGGCCTCCAGCTCTTTCGCCATATTGCCGGCCTGGGGAGCGTAGTCCACCACCACCGCCTTGTAACGGACGGCGATCCGCTCCCCGTAGGAGGGCCCGTGCTCCCGGTCCTTTTCCGGGCCCGTGAGCACCGCCACATAGTCCCCGCCCAGGGCGTGGATCTCCTTGAGGGCCCGCTTCAGCAGGGTGGCGGTTTTTACCTTTTCCGCCGCATTGTCCGCCACGGTGACGGCATACCGCCCGGCCTCCATCTCCTCTTTCAGCTCCCGCACGGTGGAGAAGTCTTTCGCAAACTCCGTCCACACACAGCCGTACTGCACGGCCTGGTGGGTGTCGCTGCCGGAGACCACCGGTTTTCCCAGGCGCTCCCCCAGGGCCTTGGTCAGGCGTTCCGCCCGTTGGCGGTCCGTGGCCAGGTCCTTGCCGTTTAAGTCCAGAAAATCCAGGCGGGCCAGCTGTTCCTCCGGCAGCTGGGGGATGTGCCCGCCCTCCCGATAGGGGTGGGCGCCGCCCACCAGCACGGGGTACTGGTCAAACAGGTCCCGCAGCTTTGAGAATGGGAGAAAATTCCCCGGCTGTTTGTAAGGGGCCAGCCGCTGGTTCAGCTCTAAAATGGCCTCCAAGGGGCCGATGGACAGGATGTGCCCGCCCTCTTGGATGTCCGTCTCCATGCCGGGGAAGACCCGCAGGCCGTTTGGCAGCACCAGGGTGTCTCCTTCCCGGCGGCTTTTCCCAGCCAGATAGGCGTACAGCTCGTCGAACTGCAGGGTGTTGAAGTGCTCCGTCAGGCACAGGGCGGAAAGGCCAGCGTCCTTGGCCTCGCCAAAGAGCCAGTCGGTGTAGGTGGTGGAGAAGGGGAGGCGTTTTGCCAGCTTCCCATGGGTGTGAAAATCTAGTTTCAAAGGTGCTTCCTCTTTTCTTTCCGAGATCAGGCCAGGGTGGACGCCAGCACCGCCAGGGCGATCCACAGCAGGGAGACAGCCAGAAACAGCAGGTCGTTGTAAGAGACCTTCAGGGCTGCCAGCTTCATCTTCTTCACCGTTTTGTCCACGGCGGCGTTGCGGTAGCCCCGGATCTCCAAAGCCTCCACCGTGGTGCGGGAGCGCTTGGCGGTGTTGAGCATCAGGGGATAGAAGGCGTGCATCACGGTCTTGATTTGATACCACAGGTATTTCACGCTGCCCACAAAGCCCTCCCGGATCGGGGGATTGCCCCGCAGCCGGAAGGAGAGGAGGATGTTCTGAAATTCCTCCATGAGCATGGGCAGCACCCGGTAGGCGTAGGAGATAGAGAAGGACAGCCGCTCCGGGCAGCCGAACCACATCAGCCCGCAGGAGAGCTTGTCCGGGTCCAGGCCAGAGAACACGGTCACGGAGGCCAGGGAACAGGTGGCCACTTTCAGGGTGAGCACCAGCAGGGGGGCCACCGTGTCCCCGTTGCCCCCAAACAGCAGGGAGACCAGCAGCAGATACCCTGTCTGGGAGAACACCCCCAGGGCGAACACCAGCAGCACCAGCCCGGCCACCTTGGCCAGCAGGGTGGTGGCCACCACCAGGAGGAAACTGGCCATCAAAAACCACAGGTCATTTACGAACCAGGGGGCCAGGCCGAAGAACAGGTACCACGCAATCAGAACGCGGGGGTCCAGCTTGGCGATGACGGTGTCGTCGTTGCCGTAGGCGTTTTTCAGCACTTGGTTGCGGAGAAAATCCATGGAGAACTTGTCCAGCACGCTCTCCGAAAGCTTCTTTTTTGTTTTCGTTCCCAGCTCCATCTCAAGCTCCTTCCCCAAAGCTGTCAAGGAATTCCTCTACCGTGTAGCACAAGGCCCGCTTGTCCAGGGCCTGGCCCATGGAAAAGATCTCCGGCGGACGGATGCCCACCTCTTCCAGCAGGGCCCGGTCCCCGAAGATCTGGTCCCGGGTGCCGTCGGCTACCACCCGGCCGTTCTTCAGCACCACAATGCGCTGGGCCCACTGGCACACCAGCTGCATATCGTGGGTGGCGATCATCACCGTGCCGGTGATTTCCTTCATGTCCTCCAGGGTCTTCATAATCTCCCGGCGGGTGGCGATGTCCAGGTTGGCGGTGGGCTCGTCCAGCAGCAGGATGCCTGGGTCCAGCGCCACGCCGATGGCCAGGCTGGCCCGGCGCATCTGGCCCCCGGAGAGGAGCCGCCCGTCCCGCTCCGCCAGGTCCTCCAAACGGAACCGCTCCAGCAGCTGCCGGGTGCGGCGCTGGTAATCCTTCACACCCCGGGCTTTCATGGCGAAAGACACATCCGCCCGGATGGAGTCCTGGATGAACATCTGCTCCGGGTTTTGGTAGACCAGGCTGATCTGCCGGGACAGGTCCTCCGTCCGTTTCCGGTGGATGCTGTCGCCGTTTAAGAAGATCTCCCCCTCGCTGGGTTTCAGGAGGCCCACCATCAGCTTCATCAGGGTGGATTTCCCCGCCCCGTTGGAACCGATGAGGGCCACCTTATCCCCCCGGCGGATGGTCAGATCCAGCCCCGCAAAGATTTTCCGGGGCTCCCCTTTGACTGAGCGGTAGGAGACCGACACCCCCCGGAACTCCACGGCGGGTTCCTCCTCTCGGCGGGGGGCGGCTTCTGGCGGCACCGGATTTTCCCGGTAGGAGAGAGGGGAGAAGGCCGCCTTTCCCTCCTCCACCGTGGTGGGCAGCGCCTGCTCCCAGGGGAGGGCGCCCCTGCGCCGCAGCCCGTCGGCGGCAAGGGTCACCTGGGGCGGGAAGATGTTGGACTCCCGCAGCTCCCCCACCCGGCGCAGGGCCTCGTTGGCCGGGAGCTTCCAGGCGATCTTCCCGTCCCGCATGAGCACCACGTGTTTGCAGTAGTCGGCGATGTACTCCGTGTGGTGCTCAATGACCAGGATGGTCTTGCCGTGCTTCTCGTTGAGCTCTTTCAATACCCCATAGATGCGGTCGGCATGGCCTGGGTCCAACTGGGCGATGGGCTCGTCCAGAATCAGCACCTCCGGCCCCAGGGACACCGCCCCGGCCAGGGCCAGCAGGTGGGTCTGCCCGCCGGAGAGGGACCACACATAGTCCTGCTCCCAGCCCTCCAGGCCGCACAGGGCCAGGGCCTCTTTGCCACGCTTTTCATAGTCCGCCATGGCGTAGTTCAGGCAGGCGTAGGAGGCGTCGTCCAGCACGGTGGGCCGCACGATCTGGTTTTCAAAGTCCTGGTACACATACCCGGCTTTTTTCGCCAGGGCGCCCACATCCGCCTCCAGGGTGTTCACCCCGTCCACCAGCACCCGGCCGGAAAACTCCCCGGTGATAAAGTGGGGGATCAGGCCGTTTAAGGTCTTGCAAAGGGTGGATTTCCCACAGCCGTTGTTGCCAACGATGGCCAGGAAATCCCCTTTTTCCACCTGCAGGTTTACGTGGTCCAGGATGGGCGTTTCCGCACCGGGGTAGGTGTAGGTAAGGCCCTCAATCTCGATGATGTTCATTCCGCCTTGGCCTGCTCCTTCCCGCTCCGGGCTTTCAGCACCAGGATGGCTGCGATGGCCACCACGGCGGCAATCACCAGGCCGATGGCGATGGCGGTGCCGCTCCCAGCCCAATCGGCCTCCCAGTCGATAAGGGACAGCCCGCTGGTGGCCAGCAGCTCAGCGGCTGCGGCGCACACAAAGGCGATAACGCAGCCCACCACCATCTTGGGGCTGATGCCGCCCAGGGAGTTTTTCTCCGTGCGGGGGGCCATGCCCAGCAGGGGCTCGATTTTCCCGTAGAGCCGGGGCACCAGGAACAGGGTGGGCAGCAGGCAGAACAGGATGCCGGAGAACAGCAGGTCGTTTAGGAAAGCAAAACCTTCGGTGGCAAAGACGCTTTCCGGCAGTCCGGGGACGGCCTCAAAATCCTCCACGGCGAACTGCACCTTGCAGATGTCCACCACCATACCCAGAAACAGCTGCAAAGCGGTGCCGAAGATGGCGGCAAAGCCTACCATCTTATAGTTGCGGGGGTCTTTCACCAGCCGGCCGGCCACATACACGCCAATGGTGACGGTGATGAACTTCTCCAGCTCCCCCAGGCCGCCGAACTGCCCCAGCATGATTTCGCTGAACACCAGCTCGCCGGTGGCGGCGCCCAGGGCGGCGGACATGGGGTCGAACAGCATGGCCAGGGTCAGGGGGATGAACAGAAAGTATTCCACAGAAAACTCCACCAACCCCGCTTGAAAGCTGGGGATCAGCTCGGTGAACAGGGTGGCCAGGCCGTACAGGGCCATGGTCAATACAAATACCATCAATTTTTGCGACTGGGTCGCCGTCTGTTTTTGGGTTCGTTCCATGTTGCTCTTCCTCTCTTTTTTCGATTCTCTCTCGCTTGCACCGCCATTGTAGGCTTTCTCCGGAAAATCTGCCAGCGTAGTAGCGTTAAATGAAAATAAAATTTCGTATTTTCAAAAACAGAAAGGAAAGTTTCAAAGCCCGGCGCCTTTACCATCTTTTCCCAAAGATTTTACCCCCAGCTGATTCCAATCTCCTCTCGTTCCTGTAAACTGAGAGATGGCAGATCTTACGCCGGCAAAGCACCGGTGGGGAAGAGGGCAGGAAACGCCATTCCTCGCCAGGCTGCAACACAGAAAACAGGAGGACAACCACCATGAAGCACAAAGCAAAGCGCGCCGCCTCCCTGGCCCTGGGCCTCGCCCTGGCCCTGCAGGTGGGCGCCGCCGCGTCCGCCCAGGGCCTTCCCACGGGAGGGTACGAGAACGGCGCCGCCGCCCTGAACCTGACCCAGATCGCCCGGTACAGCGCCGGCCAGTACAACGTGGACGGCGGGGTGATGGAGATCGTCACCTACAACAGCGACACCGGCTACGCCTACGCCATCAACGGCCAGAGCGGCAAGCTGGCGGCCATCCCCCTCTCCGGCCTCACTGCTGGGGTCCATGTGGAGGAGCTGCCCGGCACCGACATCGACGTGAAGGCCCTGGTGGAGGCCGAGGACGACGCTTTCCAGTACGGGGACATGACCTCGGTGGCCATCTCTCCCGACAACACCACCCTGGCCGCCGCCCTCCAGGCGGAGGGCCACAACGACCCCGGCCGGGTGGCCCTGTTCACCTGCGGGGAGGACGGGAGCCTCACCTTACAGGGCCTGGTGGAGGCCGGGGCCCAGCCCGACATGGTGACCTTTGCGGACAACGCCACCGCCCTCACCGCCGACGAGGGGGAACCCCGGGAGGGCTACGGCGAAAACACCGTGGACCCCAAGGGCACTGTCACTGTGGTGGACGTGGAAAAGGGGGAGAGCACCGTGGTGGACTTCTCTGCCTTTGACGCCCAGCGGGACGCCCTGGCGGAAGATGGCGTGGTGCTGAAGAAGGACACTGCCCCCTCGGTGGACCTGGAGCCGGAGTACATCGCCATGGCGGAGGGAAAGGCCTATGTGACCCTGCAGGAGAACAACGCCATCGCTGTGCTGGACATCGCCTCCAAGACCTTTGAGGGCGTGTACCCCATCGGCTTCGAGGATTACGGCAAGACCCCCATCGACCTGGACAAGAAGGATGATGCCTACGCCCCCAAGACCTATGAGGGCCTGCTGGGCATCCGGATGCCCGACGCCATCGCCGCCTACACCGTGGGCGGGGAGACCTACCTGGTCACCGCCAACGAGGGGGACGCCCGAGAGTGGGGCGATGAGGACGCCGGTACTTTCTACCTAAATGAGGAAGAGGTGGACTTCGGCGACGAGGGGGCTGCCTCTCCCGCCGGCACCATCACCGGGGAGTCCGGCCTGACGGGCAAAGTGGTGTTCTTTAAGAGCGAGGACTTCGACGGCCTGGACGGGACCAAGGACTACCTCTTCGGCGGCCGCACCTTTACCATCTTCCAGGTAACGGAGAATGGCCTGGCAGAAGTGTTCACCAGCGGCAGCGATTTTGAATCCCTCACCGCAAAGTACGTGCCCGACTACTACAACACCTCCAACGACAACGCCGTGCTGGACGACCGCTCCGGCAAAAAGGGGCCGGAACCGGAGAGCGTCACCCTGGGTGCGGTAAACGGCAAGACCTACGCCTTTGTGGCCCTGGAGCGCACCGGCGGCATCATGGTCTATGACGTATCGAACCCCGAGAGAGCCGCCTTTGTCAACTACATCAACACCCGGGACTTTGATGCGATTGTAGAGGGCTCGGAGCAGTACGAGGACGGGGAGCTGGACAAGTGGGTCACCGGCGGCGACGTGGCCCCGGAAGGGCTGCTGTTCCTGGATGGGGAGAAGAGCCCCAACGGGGAGCCCCTGCTGCTGGCCGCCTGCGAGGTTTCCGGCACCGTGGCCGTGTACCAGCTGGGGGACAAAGCCCTGACTGTCCTGCCCTTTGCCGATGTGGAAGAGGGCCGGTGGTACTTGGAGGCCGTGCAGTACGCCTATGAAAACAGCCTGATGGAGGGCACCAGCGGCACCACCTTTGCGCCGGAGACCAACCTGAGCCGGGCCATGGCTGCGCAGATCCTCTATAACCTGGAGGACCAGCCGGACGTTTCCGATGAAAACCTGGAGAACCCCTACACGGATGTGGACGGGGAGGCCTGGTACGCGGAGGCTGTGTACTGGGCCAGGCTCCACAAGGTGGCGGAAGGCGACGGGGACGGGACGTTCCGCCCCGGCGACGAGATCAGCCGGGAAGAGTTCGCCCAGATGCTGTACAACTACGCCAAGTACAAGGACTGCGACTTGAGCGCTGAGGGCGACCTGAGCCGTTTCCCCGACGGCGATTCCGTGCAGGAGTGGGCCCTCCCCGCCATGGCCTGGGCCAACGGCAACGAACTCATCAACGGCCACGACGACGGCACCCTGGACCCCGCCGGGAATACCACCCGTGCCCAGGCCGCTGCCATCCTCATGGGGTTCGACCAGAACCTGGCGGAGAAATAAACCAAAGCGAAACTTACGGAAAAGGCCGGGAGAGATCCCGGTCTTTTTTCTATCTTTCCGACGGGCGCCCTCCGCTCCCTGTTTTCACAGTACTGAGGAAAGGGCCTGTCAAGGAGAGGTACCCCACTCCATCACGAAAGGTCTCTCCAGGGAAGATTTTACCTAAGTTTCACCCAGATTTATCCTGTTCTTTCTTTTTTTGTATGGGGAGTTCCGCTATTCTTAACTTGGAGAGGCATGACAAAACAGGCGGGGCCTTTTGCGACCCCGGTTTTGGAACAGTGCCTGCGTATTCTACCACCGGAAGGGTTTGGTAAAATGCATGAGGAAATGGGAATTTTGGAACAAGTAAACCTGGCAAAAGAAAGCGTGCAGGCGGCGGACCGGCTCATTGGGGACTACCTGCCCTTCGTCCGCTCGGAGACGGCGAAGTTCTTAAAGCGCCCGCCCCGGGAGGAGGACGATGAGCTGAGCATCGCCATGATCGCTTTCCACGAGGCCATTGGAGGTTACCAGCCCCGGCGGGGCTCTTTCCTAAAGTATGCCGCCCTGCTCATCCGCAGCAGGCTCATCGACTATGAGCGGAAAGAGCGGCGGCACCGGGGTCACCTGTCGTTGGACGCGCCCCAGGGAGAGGAGGAAGGCCTCAGCCTGGGGGACGTCCTTCCCCAGGAGGGGGATGACCAGGAGGAGGCCGCCCACCGCCTTGCCACCCGCCAGGAGATTGAGGAGCTCTCCCGGCAGATGGGGGAGTTTGGGGTAGGCCTCAGCGATGTGGCGGACAACTGCCCCAAGCAGGAGCGCACCATTTCCGCCTGCCGGAGGGCGGTAGAGTACGCCAAGGAAAATCCCTGGCTGCTGGACGAGCTGCTGGAGACTAAGCGGCTGCCCCTGGGGAAGCTCAGCGACGGCAGCGGGGTGGAGCGCAAGACCCTGGAGCGCCACCGAAAGTACCTGGTGGCACTGCTGCTCATCTACACCAATGGGTACGAGATCATCCGGGGCCACCTGGCCCAGGTCCTGAAAGGAGGGAAGGCGCGATGAGCTATCTTGTCATGGAGACGAAGCGGAGCTACGCCGTCCTTCTGGACCAGGAGGGCCGGTTCCTGAAAGCGGCCAACCTCCACTATCAGGTGGGGCAAACGGTGACAGACCCGGTGCTGCTGCGGGAAAAATCTGAGAAGGGCAGGCTCATCCTCCTGTTCGCCGGGGGCGGGGCGGCTCTGGCGGCTGTGGCCGCCTGCCTGGTATTCGCCGTGATTCTCCCCCTGTACCAGCAGGCCACCAGTGTGTACTCCTCCATCTATATGACCATCAACCCCCAGGTGCGCATGGAGCTGAACAAGGCCGGGGACGTAATCGGCCTGGCCCCAACCAACGGGGATGGGGAAACCCTGCTCCAGGGCTACGAGCTTTCTGAGGATGACCCCACAGACGTGGCCGATGACCTGTTGGACCGGGCCATTGCGCTGGGCTTTTTGGAGGAGGGCGGAACGGTGAACTTCTCCATCGACACCCCGGAGGAGGCTCTGTTCCAGGAATACGGCATGGAGCTGCGCCAGGAGGTGGAGGACCACCTGGAGGGGAAGCTCTCCGTGGTGGTGGAAGTGGTGCCCTACGTGGCGGAGGACGTGGAAGCCATGGCGCATCCCACCCCCAGTCCCACGCCTTCCCCCAGCCCCACACCGTCTCCGACCCCGTCGCCAACGCCCACACCCACCCCCAGCCCCACGGCGACGCCGGTTTCCACTCCGGTACCCACACCGGCGCCCACCCCGGTTCCCGCTCCCGTGTACACCGACACGGATTACGGCCCCGGCAGCGACAGCGTCACCGACTACTACGTGCCCCCGGCCCAGCCGGTACAGCCTTCCGGGGACTCCGGCTATGAGGGCGACTCCGGCTACGATGGGGGAGACAGCGGGTATGGCGATTCCGGCTATGATGAGTGATTTTTGAAAAATACTTCCTCCCCACCCCGTTTTTGGAACATGGCCCCCGTATTCTATGGGTGTAAGGCAAAAAGCCAAGCCAATCTATTTGCGAGAGGAGCAAACACCATGAAAAGAAGAAAGTTTTTTGCAGCGGCATCTTCCCTGGCTGTCCTGGCGGCAGCCCTTCTCACCGGCTGCGGAGACGCCCCCCAGGCCGGCAGTGTCCCGGCAGGGACCCTCACCCTCCGGGTGAACCCGGAGATCCAGATCGCCTATGACGAAGAGGGCAAGGTCCTCTCCCTCACCGGGGAGAACGGGGACGGCAAGGAGATCGTGGCGGCCTACCCCGACTACATCGGCAAGGACTGCCAGGTGGTGGTCCAGGAGCTGGTGGAGGAGATCCACGAGGCCGGCTACTTTGTGGAGGAGGTGGAAGGCGAAGGGCGGCGCATTGTCCTGGAACTGGAACCTGGCTCTAAAGAGCCCCGGGACGACTTTTTGGAGGACATGGGCCGCAGTGCGGAGGAAACGGTGAAGGAGCTGAAGCTTTCCTCCCAGGTGAACCTCACCGGCGAGAATGATGGGGATGACGATTCCAAGAAGGACACGGCCTCCAGCCTCACCAAGGACAAGAAGGCTGAAGCCACGCCCAAGCCTGAAAGCAAAGCGCAGATCGGGAGCTCCGCCTCCAAGGCCACCGACTACGGCGACACAGATTACGGCCCCAATAACGACGGCGTCACCGACTATGACGACACGGATTACGGCCCCAACAACGACGGCGTCACCGACTACGACGACACGGATTACGGCCCCAACAACGATGGCGTCACCGACTACGACGACACGGACTACGGCCCCAATAACGACGGCGTCACCGACTATGACGACACGGATTACGGCCCCAACAACGATGGCGTCACCGACTACGACGACACGGACTACGGCCCCAATGGCGATGGAGTGACGGATTACACCCCCACCCCGGCCCCCGCCCCGGTGATCGTGGACACGGATTACGGCCCCGGCAGCGACGGGGACACCGACTACTACGTGCCTCCCGTGCAGCCCGTGTACCCCTCCGGGGACTCCGGATACCATGGGGATTCCGGCTATGACGGCGACTCCGGCTACGATGGAGGAGACAGCGGCTATGGCGATTCCGGTTACGACGACTGAGCCCAAGCTGCGCCATGAGGAGAAGCACCAGGTCAACCTGCGGGAGGACCTGGTGCTTTCCCAAAGGCTGGGGAAGCTGTTCCCCCGGGACTCCCACGCCGGGCCCGAGGGCGTCTACCGGGTGGTGAGCCTCTACTTCGACGACCCCTATGACACCGCCCTGCGCCAGAAGCTGGACGGGGTAAACCGCCGGGAGAAGTTCCGCCTGCGGTACTACGGGGAGGCGCCGGGCTTCCTCAAACTGGAGAAGAAGTGGAAGGTAAACGGCCTGTGCGGCAAACGCGGCGCCAGGCTTACGGTGGAGGAGGGAAGGCGCCTCCTCTCTGGGGAGCGCACATTCCTTCTGGAGCGGGGAGAACCCCTGCTCCTGGAATTTGCCAGCAAGCTCTCCAAACTTTCCCCAAAAACGGTGGTGGCCTACCGGCGGGAGGCCTTCATCTTCGCCCCGGGGAACGTGCGCGTCACTCTGGACCGGGACATCCGCTCCGGCGGCCCGGAGAGTTTTTTCCGGCCGGAAGATCTGCTGCCCGCCCTGCCGGGGGTCACTGTGCTGGAAGTGAAATACAATGAATTCCTGCCGGAGATCGTCTCTCTGGCGGTGCAGACCCCCGACCGGCGGGCAGGGACCTGCTCCAAATACGCCCTGTGCCGCCGCTTCGACTGACGAGTAAGGAGGATGACCATGCCCGTGACGTTCCAAGACATTTTTAAGACCAGCTTTCTGGAAAAAGCCGCTGCCGTCCCTCTGCTGGACATGGCCTTCGCCCTGGTGCTTTCCTTCCTGCTGGGGCTGTTTGTGTTCTTCATCTACAAGCAGTGCTACGCCGGGGTGATGTACTCCCCCAGCTTCGGGGTGACGCTGGTGGCCCTGTGCCTCATCACCACCCTGCTCATTTTAACGGTGGTGAGCAACATCGTCCTGTCGTTGGGCATGGTGGGGGCCTTGTCCATCGTCCGGTTCCGCACCGCCATCAAAGAGCCCATGGACATCGCTTTCCTGTTCTGGGCCATCGCCGCAGGGATTGTCCTGGCGGCGGGGCTGGTGTTTCTGGCGGTGGGGGGCAGCCTGTTCATCGGGGCGGTGCTCTACGCTTTCTCCAGGCGCAGGTCGCCGGATACCCCCTACATCCTCATGGTTCACTGCGACAGCGGCGAGGCGGAGAACCGGGCCAAAGAGCTCATCGCCTCCCAGGTGAAGCGGATGCAGTTAAAGAGCAAGTCGGTGGAACAGGGCCTGGTGGAGCTCCACTGGGAGGTGCGCCTGAAAGAGGGGGACGCCGCCTTCTTAGACGAGCTGGAGCGCATGGAGGGCGTGGGCCGGGCGGTGCTGGTCTCCTACAACGGGGACTACATGGGGTGAGCCATGGTCACATCAAAGCATGGGGATAAGCTGTGCCTGGCGGGAGCGGCCCTGGCTGTGATTCTCTGCCTGCTGCTGTGGGCAGGGGGGAATGCCGGGCTGCTCCTGCCGGCGGAGGAAAATCCTGGGTACGTCTCCCGGCTGTTTGACAAGGGAAGGGTTCACATCATCGACCTGCAGGTGGAGGATTGGGAAGCCTTCCTGCAAAGCGCCCCGGAGGAGGCGTACATCCCCGCTACGGTGGAGATCGATGGGGAGGCCTTTCACCAGGTGGGGCTGCGTGCCAAGGGGAACAACTCCCTGCGGCTGACCGAAGAACACGGCCTTTCCCGCTACAGCCTGAAGCTGGAGTTCGACCACTACCGGGACGGGGGCAGCTATCACGGCCTGGACAAGTTCTCCCTGGACGCCTCCTTCCAGGACAACAGCTACTTGAAAACCTACCTGGCCTATGACATCATGGACTTTCTGGGCGTGCCTGCGCCCCTGCGCAGTTTCGCATGGGTGACGGTGAACGGGGAGCCCTGGGGCCTGTTCTTGGCGGTGGAAGAGCCGGAGGAGTCCTTTGCCCGGCGGAATTTCGGCGTAAACCACGGCCAGCTCTATAAGCCCGATTACCGGCTCCTTTCCGACGAAAACCATGACGTGCACCTGCGCTACATCGACGATGACCCGGAGAGCTACCCGGGCATTTTCGGCAACGCCAAATTCTCTCCCGCTGAGGCGGACAAGCGGCGGCTCATCCAGTCCCTGGAAGATCTGAACATCGGAGAAAACCTGGAATCGGCCGTAAACGTGGACGGTGCCCTGCGGTATTTTGTGGGCCAGGTGTTTTTGATGAACTGGGACAGTTACCTGGGCCACACCGGCCACAACTATTTCCTTTACGAGGAGGAGGGGCAGCTCTCCATCCTCCCCTGGGACTACAACCTGGCTTTTGGCACCTACGCCCTGGGCATGAGCGAGCCCATCCGGGACCCCAACGTCCTGATCAATTATCCCATCCTCACCCCCGCCCCCGGGGAGCATATGAAAAACCGCCCACTCTACCACAACCTGATGCAGGTGGAGGAATATTTCCAGCAGTACCAGGCGTACTTCGACTGGTTCCTGGAGGAATACGTGGAGAGCGGTCGGCTTTCCGCCGAACTTTGGGAAGCGGCGGTTCGGATCGCCCCCTATGTGCAGAAAGACCCCACCGCCTTCTGCTCCTATGAGGACCACCGGCTGGCGGTGGAGACCTTAGAGCAGGCCTGCCTGCTCCGGGGAGAGGCCGCACGAGGCCAGTTGGAGGGCCGCTACCCCGCCACCCTGGCCCAGCAGCTCCAGCGGCCGGGGGAGGGCGTGGACGCCTCCCACCTGGACCTGGGCGCTTTGGGGGACTTTGCAGACATCAAGCAAGGAATGCGGTAGAGAATCGGGTGCATTCCCGGCCCTTCCTTTTCCCATTTTTAACGCTGCCCACACGGGAACCTCCCAAAGCTCCTGTATACTGAAAGTGAGCCGGAGAGGGGGAATGGATGCATGGCCCTTCCGCAAGTTACAAAAGGCCAGCAAGAAAAAGCGGTGCGCGCTGTTGGGACAGAGACGCTTCTGTCCCCTAGGTGCGCGGCCGCTTTTTGTTTTCCCTCCGGCTCTACGTCATCGGAAAGGAAGTTGCCGACCATGAAAAAGACCTATGTGCTGGACACCAACGTGCTCATCCAGGCGCCCTACGCTCTGAAATGTTTTGAGGACAACCGGATTGTGCTGCCCCTGGCGGTGCTGGAGGAGTTGGACAGTCTCAAATCCACCGAGGGGGAGGCAGGCCGCAACGCCCGCCAGGCCATCCGCTACCTGGAAAGCCTGCGCCTTCGGGGCAACCTGCTGGAAGGGGTGGCCCTCTCCAACGGCGGCAGCCTGCGATTGGAAGTAAACTGCGTGGAGGTCCAGCTGCCCAAGGGGTTTCCCGACCACAAAAACGACAACCGTATCTTAAAGGTCTGTCTGGGGCTTGGGGAGAAAGAACGCCCTGTTATCCTGGTGACCAAGGACATCGTGGTACGGCTGAAAGCCCAGATGCTGGGCATCGAGGCCGAGGACTTCACCACAGAGCAGGCCCCTGTTACTGAGGAGCAGTACACCGGCCGGTGTGAGGTATACGTCAGTGAGAAGAAATTCGAGAACTTCAAAAAGAAGCCGATCTCTTCCGACGACCTGTACCAGGTTGACGAAAGCGGGGAGCGGCTGTCCGTGGCGCTGGTGCCCAATCAGTTTGTGATCTTACGGGCCGACCAATCCGTCAAAAAGACCCAGCTGGGACGGTTTGACGGCAAGCACGTGGTGCCCTTAAAATACCAGCGAAAAAAGCCCTACGGCGTCTCCCCTCGAAACGTGGGCCAGAAGTTTTTGCAGGAGGCACTGCTCACCGGGCCGGAGGAAGCTCCCTTGGTCATTGTCAAGGGCATGGCGGGCACAGCCAAGACTTTCTATACCCTGGCCGTGGGTCTGGACGCCATGCTGGAGCGGGAGGAGCCGGTGTACCGGCGCATCCTCATCAGCCGGCCCAACGCCCAGTTTGACGACGACATCGGGTTCCTGCCGGGGGACGAGGGGGAAAAGATCGCGCCCCTTCTTCGGCCCGTCATCGACAACCTGGAGCTCTTGGTGGACCAGGATGAGAAGGAGCGTTACGCCGATGAGCGCAGCCTCTCCGGGAAGATCGAGGAGCTGTTCGACCGGGGGTACATCGCGGCCCAGGCCTTAAACTTCATCCGGGGCCGTTCCGTCACCAAAACGTACCTTATCATCGACGAGGCCCAGAACCTGACCCCCAAGCAGGCCAAGGGCATCATCACCCGGGCAGGGCTGGGCACCAAGATCATCCTGCTGGGAGACCCCCAACAGATAGACAACCCCCTGCTGGATGAGCGCACCAACGGCCTCTCCTATGCCGCGGAGAAGATGAAGGGCAGCCCCCTCTGCTACCAGATCACCATGGCCCCGGAGGAATGCGAGCGTTCCGCCTTAGCCATGGATGCTGTGACCAGGATGTGAAGCCTCAGGCTCATTCCCCAAACTTCACACAGTCCTAACCTGGCCTTTTCCTTGGTGCGGTAGAAAGGCAGGCTTGTTTCTCTTAGAATAGGAGCGGAAGCTGGGGTATTATGCCCAACCCAAGGAGGACTATATGAGACTTCGGAAATTTGTGACATTGCTGCTGGTCCTTTTGACCACAGCGATGCTTTTCGCTGGCTGTGACAGTGCCAGGGACAGCGGCGCCGACGCCGTGCTGGGCAGCGGCGGAAAAATATTGAGGATCGTGTCCGGGTCGGAAAACCGGGAGCTGGAACCCATCCTAGAGGATTTCGCCAAGTCGGAAGGAGTCCGCATCGAGATGACCTACCAGGGTTCTTTGGACATCATGCGCCTGCTGGAGGGGGAGGAGCTGCCCTATGACGCGGTGTGGCCCGCCAGTTCCCTGTGGCTGGATGCGGCTGACACGCCCCTGAATCTCAAGCATGCCGAGTCCATCTCCATCACCCCGGTGGTGTTCGGCATCCGGCAGAGCCTGGCCCAGGAGCTGGGCCTTGTGGGAAAGGAGGTTTCGGTGGGAGATTTGCTGGAGCCCATCCGCAGCGGGGCGCTGAAATTCTGCATGACCAGCGCCACCCAGTCCAACTCCGGGGCCAGCGCCTACATCGGGTTCCTCTACGCCCTGCTGGGCAACCCGGAATCCCTCACATCCGCCGATTTGGAGAGCGAACGCCTCCGCACCCAGATGACCGAACTCCTCTCCGGGGTGGACCGTTCCTCCGGCAGCTCCGACTGGCTGAAAGATATGTTCCTCCAGGGGGACTTTGACGCCATGGTCAACTACGAGTGCTTGGTCATCCAGGCCAACCAGGAGTTGGAGGCCCAGGGCCGGGAGCCCCTGTACGTGGTGTACCCCACCGACGGCCTGACCATCGCCGACTCCCCCTTGGCCTATGTGGACCAGGGGGACGGGGAGAAGGAGGAGCTATTTCTGAAATTGCAGGAGTACCTGCTCTCTGACGAAATCCAGAGCGCCATCCAACGCACGGGGCGGCGGTCCAGCTACACCGGGGTGAATGAGGAAAACCGGGACGTGTTCCGGGAGGACTGGGGCCTGCAGCCGGACCGGGTGCTCTCCCCCATGAAGATGCCGGCCCAGCAGGTGCTGTTCCAGGCCCTGAATTTGTACCAGACGGAATTCAAAAAGCCCTCCCTCAACGTCTACTGCCTGGACTACTCCGGCAGCATGGACGGGGAGGGGAACCGGCAGCTGGAGGCGGCCATGGAGCAGCTGCTCATCCAATCCAATGCCCAGGAACATTTCCTCCAGGCCTCCAGCCGGGAGGTGAATATCCTCATCCCCTTCAGCGGCGAGCCCCTGGGAGTTTACACCGCCCAGGGGAACGGGGCGGAGCTGGAAGCCCTGAACACCACCGTACAGGATTTAGAGCCGGGGGGCGGCACCGATATGTACGCCGCCGCTATCCAGGGGTTGGAGGAGCTGGAACGCTACGACCTGGCCCAGTACACCCCGGCCATCATCCTGCTCACCGATGGCCAGTCCGAGGGCTCCTTCCGGGAGTTTGCCGACGCCTACCAGGAGCAGGGGGCCCAGGTGCCGGTGTTTTCCATCATGTTCGGGGACGCGGACGAGAGCCAGCTGGAGGACCTGGCGGAGCTCACCAACGCAAGAGTTTTCGACGGCCGGGAGGACCTGGTGGGGGCCTTCCGCAGCGTAAAGGGGTATAACTGATGAGGGAATGGAAACGGGTGCTCTTTGCTGCCATCTCCGCGGCGGGGCTGTTTTTGCTGCTGTTCCTGGCACTCAAGTGGCATCCCCTGGTGGCGCTGGCCCTGTCCGCGGGGCTCTACGGGGGCGTCTATCTGCTGCTGGCCCCCAAGACCAAGGAGCAGACCTTGCGCATGACCTACGGTGTGGATGAAGAAGAATACCAGGCGGTACTGGCGGAAGCCCGCAAAGACTTGGCTGTGCTGGCCCAGGCGGAGGAAATTATGGACAGCCCCCAGGATAGGGACCAGGTCCGCCGGTTGTGGACCACTGGCAGCAGCCTGGTAAGCTACCTGGAAAAGGAGCCGGGGAAGCTCCCCCAGGCTCGGCAGTTTTTCCTCTACTACCTGGACACCGCCGCCCACCTGCTGGAGCGGTACCAGGCCTTTCAGAAAGCGGGGGT
>CALWCD010000038.1 GCA_944376265.1 uncultured Clostridia bacterium
CCCCTTCCAGGGGTCAGCAAGTACTGACCCCTCTGGGGTCTGAGCAAACCACTAGTTTACTAGTGGTTTTGATTTTGGAAAGTGAGCGATCTGCTCTTCCAAGGGGAAAGTTCCCCTTTTGCCCGGCTGCGATTTGCCCCAATCGGGGAAAGGCGGCACTTTTGCCTTTACAAATCCGGGTTTTTCATGTAAAATAAGTGCGAATATATTCTGAAGGAACGGGAGAGATACCATGGCACCGAAATATAAGCGCGTTTTGCTCAAGCTCAGCGGGGAATCTTTGGCGGGAAAGGCCGGACACGGCATTGACTTTGACACGGTTTTGGACATCTGCAAGCCGGTGAAGACCATTGTGGACATGGGCGTGGAAGTGGCCATCGTGGTAGGCGGCGGCAACTTCTGGCGGGGCCGCAGCAGCGGCAAAATGGACCGCACCCGCGCCGACCACATGGGCATGCTGGCCACGGTGATCAATGCCCTGGGCGTGGCCGACGGTCTGGAGCAGCTGGGCCTGGACGTCCGGGTGCAGACAGCCATCGCCATGCAGGAAGTGGCGGAGCCCTACATCCGCAACCGGGCGGTGCGCCACCTGGAAAAGGGCAGAGTGGTGGTGTTCGGCTGCGGCACCGGCAACCCCTTCTTCTCCACGGATACCGGCGCGGCTCTGCGTGCTGCCGAGATCGAGGCCGACGTGATCCTGAAAGCCACCATGGTGGACGGGGTTTACGACAGCGATCCCAAGAAGAACCCCGACGCCAAAAAGTACGACACCCTGAGCTATATGGACGTGCTCAACAAGAACCTGGGGGTCATGGATATGACTGCCGCTTCCTTCTGCAAGGACCGGAACATCCCCTTCCTGGTGTTCAGCATTGAGGACCCGGAGAACATTGTCCGGGCGGTGACCGGCGAAAAAGTGGGCACTCTGGTGGAGTGATCCGAAAAGACACGACCGCGGGACGGTCCGGTGTGGGCCGCCTGAAATATTCCAATTTACCTGAAAGGAATGGAACATTATGGCAGAGATGAAAGACGTTTTCGCGAAAGCTGAAAAGAAAATGGGCAAGAGCATCGACCACCTGGAGGAGGAGTACGCCGCCATTCGCGCCGGCCGTGCCAACCCTGCCGTGCTGGATAAGATTATGGTAAACTACTACGACACTCCCACGCCCATCAACCAGCTGGCGGCTGTGTCTGTCACCGAGGCACGGGTCCTGCTGATCCAGCCCTGGGACATGTCCGTGCTGCGGGGCATTGAAAAGGCCATTCAGACTTCCGACCTGGGTGTGAACCCCCAGAACGACGGCAAGGTGATCCGCCTGGTGTTCCCGCCCCTCAATGAGGAGCGCCGCCGGGAGCTGAGCAAGGAAGTGGCCAAGCTGGCGGAAGAGGGCAAGGTGGCCATTCGCGCCATCCGCCGGGACGCTATTGAGAAGCTGAAGGAAATGAAGAAGACCGGTGACATCACCGAGGATGACCTGAAGCAGGCCGAAAAGAAGATCCAGGATCTCACCGACAAGTTTGTGAAGAACGCGGATGAGTGTGCCCAGCGCAAGGAAAAGGAGATCATGGCCATCTGAGCCTGAAGGGGGAACAGAGCCTTGGCAGGCAGCAAGAAACAAGCCGGGGAGCAGGGGAGCCTGGTGCTCCCCACCCATATTGGCATCATTATGGACGGCAACGGCAGGTGGGCCCAGAAGCGGTTCCTGCCCCGTTCCGCAGGCCATCGGGCAGGGGCGCAGAACTTTCGCACCATCACCCGCTACTGCTCCAAGATCGGCATCAAATATTTGACAGTGTACGCTTTTTCCACGGAGAACTGGAGCAGGCCCATGGAGGAAGTGGGCGCTTTGATGCGCCTTTTTAAGGAGTACCTGGAAGAGGCCCTGCGGGACTTTATGGACGAGAACATCCGGGTGCGCTTCATCGGGGATGTGTCCGCCTTTCCTTCGGAGCTTCAGGAGCTGATTCAGGAGGTGGAGGAGGCGTCCGCCCCCAAGACCGGGATGGTCCTGAACCTTGCCATGAACTACGGGGGCAGGGCGGAGATCACCCGGGCGGCAAAAGCGTTTGCCCAGGACGTGGCCCAGGGGAAGGCAAAGCCGGAGGACCTTACCGAGGAGGGGTTCTCCCGGTATCTTTACACCGGCGGCCAGCCGGACCCGGACCTGATCATCCGGCCCAGCGGGGAGGAGCGTCTCTCCAATTTCCTGCTGTGGCAGAGCGCCTACGCGGAGTTTGTCTATTTCGACATTCTCTGGCCGGACTTTAAAACAAAAGACCTGGACCAGGCCATTGCCATCTATTCTTCCAGGCAGCGCCGGTTTGGAGGCGTTTAACCCCCGGCGTTTTGTCCACACTGGTTGGTGGGACAACAAATTCTGATGAAAACCTGAAAAGGGATCCTGCTATGAAACAGCGCATTTTATCCGGTGCCATCCTGGTACTTTTTTTCGCGGCGGTCATTGTGTTCAACCGTTCTTTTCCCTTGGCGCTGACCATCGCGGTGGCGTTGATTTCCGCCGCGGCTGTGGCGGAGCTGATCAAGGCATTGGGGGTTACCCGCAAGTGGTTCCTGACCGCGCCCTCCCTCATCACGGCGGCGCTCATCCCCTTCTGCGATCACGACATGGAGTTTTTGGTGTACTGCCTGTTCACCCTGGTGGTGTTCTCCGCCATGATCGTCTACCACGAGGAGACCACCTTTAAAGAGGTGGGGGTCCTGTACAGCATGGTGATCCTGATTCCCAGCGCATTGCAGACCTTGGTGTCTCTCCGGGACCTCAGCGAGAACCACGGGATGTTCTATGTGCTCATCGCGGTGCTCTCCGCCTGGGTGGCGGACGCGGGCGCCTATTTTGCCGGCACCTTTTTCGGCAAGCACAAGCTGTGCCCCAAGATCAGCCCGAAAAAGACGGTGGAGGGGGCCATTGGCGGCATGATCTTGGACGTGCTGGTGATGCTTCTGTGCGGGGTGATCTTCTCCCAGGCGTTCTACCAGGGCCAGGCCCACGCCAGCTATCTGGTGCTGCTGATCATCGGCCTGTTCGGCTCGGTGCTCTCCATTTTAGGGGACCTGAGCTTTTCCATCCTCAAGCGCAGCTGCCATATCAAGGATTTCGGCCAGGTGATCCCCGGGCACGGGGGCATTCTGGACCGTTTCGACAGCGTGATCTTCACAGCGCCTTTTGTGTATCTGCTGGTGGGATTTCTTCCCCTGGCAGGCGCATAAGCATAGGGAGAGGGAAACTATGAAAAAACTGTCACTGCTGGGTTCCACCGGATCCATCGGCACCCAGGCGTTGGAAGTGGTCCGCAATCTCCGGGCCCAGGGGGAAGAGATTTCCGTGGAAGTCCTGGCTGCCCGTTCCAGCGTGAAGCTGCTGGAGGAGCAGGCTCGGGAATTCCATCCCGCCGCTGTGGCCGTGTACGACGAGACCGCGGCGCTGTCTTTGAAAGAGAGCTTGAGGGACACCTCTATCCAGGTGCTTTCCGGCATGGAGGGGCTTTGCCAGGCAGCCGCCTGGGAGACCGCCGACACCACCCTCAACTCTGTGGTGGGCATGGTGGGGCTTCAGCCCACGCTGGCGGCGGTTCGGGCGAAAAAGACCTTGGCCCTTGCCAACAAGGAGACTTTGGTGGCTGGGGGCGCCATGGTTATGGAGGAGGTGGCCCGCAGCGGGGTGGACCTTCTGCCTGTGGACAGCGAGCACTCTGCCATCTTCCAGTGTTTGCAGGGCTGCCCGGGAAAAGGGGCCTTGAAAAAGCTGCTGCTCACCGCCTCCGGTGGCCCCTTCTTCGGCAGGACCAGAAGCGAACTGGAAACCGTCACCCGGGAGCAGGCGCTGCGCCATCCCAACTGGGACATGGGCGCAAAAATCACCATCGACTCTGCTACCATGATGAACAAGGGCCTGGAGGTCATTGAGGCCTCCTGGCTTTTTGGCGTACCGGAGGACAAAATAGAAGTGGTGGTCCATCGGGAGAGCATCATCCATTCCATGATCCAGTACCAGGACAATGCGGTGATGGCCCAGCTGGGTCTGCCGGACATGGCGGTGCCCATCCAGTATGCCCTGACCTACCCCCGGCGGCTGCCCTCTCCCGCGGGGGAGCTGGACCTGGGCGCTTTGCAGAAGCTCACCTTTTACCCGCCGGACGGGGAAGCGTTTCCCTGCCTGGAGATTTGCCGGGAGGCTCTGCGCCGGGGCGGCCTGGTGCCCGCCGCGGCCAACGGCGCCAACGAACAGGCGGTGGCTTTGTTCCTCCAGGGGAAGATCGGCTTCTTGGAGATCCCCCGCTTGGTGGAGGCTGCCATGGACCGCCAGGCTCCCGGTGAGGTGAACTTGGAAGGGGTGCTTGCCGCGGACCGGGAGGCCCGGGCCTTTGTAAAGGCAGGGGCGTAACCTCGGCCCGAAGGTGAAATTACAGAAACCACAGAAGGAGATGGTTCTTTGGAGATCGTTACGGTGGCTTTACTCATTGTCATTGGCGTGCTGCTGTTCGGCTTTGTGATCTTTTTCCACGAGCTGGGGCATTTTCTCATAGCGAAAGCCTCGGGCATTCGTGTCAACGAGTTTGCTTTGGGCATGGGCCCCAGGCTGTGGGGATTTCAAAAAGGGGAGACAAAGTACTCCCTGCGGCTGCTGCCCATCGGCGGCTACTGCGCCATGGAGGGTGAGGACGAGGAGAGCGACGACGCCCGGGCCTTTGGCAACAAGCCTGTGTGGAAGCGGTTCCTGGTGGTGGCCGCCGGAGGGATTTTCAACATCGTTCTGGGGTTCTTTTTCATGATGATCGTCCTGGGACAGCAGCAGGTGTTCGCCACCACCCAGATCGCCAGCTTCACGGAGGGGTCTGCCCTGGAAGCCGCCGGCGCCCAGGTGGGGGACCGGATTGTGGAGATCGACGGGTATGCCATCTACACAGACCGGGACCTGTCCTTTGCCTTTGCCATGGCTTCGCCTGAGGGCGTGTCCATGATGGTGGAACGGGAAGGGGAGCGGGTAGATCTGGGCACCTTCCCCCTGAATTCCCAGACCCTGGAGGACGGAACCCAGATGGTGTCCCTGGACTTTTATGTGGAGCCGGAACAGCGTACCGTTCTGGGGCTGATCCGCCGGTCCGCCTCGGATACGTTTTCCATGGCCCGCATGGTGGTGGAGACGCTGAAGGGGATGGTCACCGGCCGGTTCGGCCTCAACGATGTGGCTGGCCCCATCGGCACGGCACAGGCCATCGGTCAGGCGGCCAGCGCCGGGCTTGCCCAGGGCTTTGGCCAGGCGGTGCTGAACATTCTGCTGATGATTGTCATGATCACCGTGAACCTGGGCATAGTGAACCTGCTGCCCCTGCCCGCGCTGGACGGGGGAAGGCTGCTGTTTCTCATCTGGGAGGGGATCACCCGCCGTCCCGTGCCCGCCAAATACGAGGGCTATGTCCATGCCACCGGTTTTGTGCTGCTGATCGCGCTCATGGTGGTCATTGCCTTCAACGACATTGTACGGATCGTCCAAGGATAGCGAAGATACAAAAGAGGGGCCCGGAGATCGGGCCTCCCTTTTTCAACTAAAACACTGGGGAAAGGGGAATTTCTATGGAACGCAGGAAGTCAAAACAGGTGATGGCAGGAGGAGTGGCCATTGGCGGCGGCGCTCCGGTGACGGTGCAGTCCATGCTCAACGTGCCCTCTACGGACATCCCCGGCAGCGTGGCCCAGGCCGTGTGCCTGGAAGAGGCAGGGTGCCAGATCCTCCGCGCGGCCATCCCCAACCGGGAGGCCGTGGCCCTGATTCCCGCCATCAAGGAGCATGTGAGCATCCCTCTGGTGGCGGATATCCACTTTGACTACAAGCTGGCCCTGGAGGCAGTGGCTGCCGGTATTGACAAGATCCGCATCAACCCCGGCAACATCGGGGAGGACTCCCGGGTGAAGGCTGTGGCCGACGCCTGCCGCACCCATGGGATCCCCATCCGCATCGGGGTGAATTCCGGCTCTCTGGAGAAGCACATTCTGGCCAAGTACGGCGCCCCCACCCCGGAGGCTCTGTGCGAAAGCGCCCTGTACCATGTGGCCCTGCTGGAGAAGTTCGACTTTACCGACATTGTCATCTCCCTGAAAGCCTCTTCAGTGGACAATACCATTCGGGCCTACCAGCTGATGGCCCAGCAGTGCGACTACCCCCTTCACCTGGGGGTGACGGAGGCCGGCACCGCCCGGATGGGGCTGGTGAAATCCGCCATTGGCATTGGCAGCCTGTTGCAGCAGGGCATCGGCGACACCATCCGTGTCTCCCTCACCGCGGACCCTGTGGAGGAGATCCGTGCCGGGGAGGACATCCTTCGGGCGCTGGACCTGAAACAGGGGGTGCGGTTTGTGTCCTGCCCCACCTGCGGCCGCACCCGCATTGACCTGATCGGCCTGGCAAACCGGGTGGAAGAGGCCTTGAAGGACTGCCAGAAAAACATCACCGTGGCGGTGATGGGCTGCGCGGTAAACGGCCCGGGAGAGGCCCGGGAAGCGGATTTGGGCATTGCCGGCGGCGACGGGGAAGGACTGCTGTTCCAGAAGGGACAGATCCTTCGGAAGGTGCCGGAGGACCAGCTTCTGGCCGCCCTGTTGGAAGAGGTGGAAAAGCTGCCTTGAGAGGGGGCTTTTGCCGGGAAAAAACAGAGTAAGGGGTCTGGGAGACGTTGAATATACTGGGTCATTTTTTTCAGAAAGAGATAAACGGGGAGAGCTTCTCCCAAGAGCTGCGGGAGGGTGAGATCCTCCAGATTATGGTGAACCGGGCGGAGCGTTCCGTGCAGATGGCAGTGCGGTTCCCCCGGCTGGTGGATTACAGCGAGCTGAAGAAGCTGGAACAGGTGCTGGAAGGCCCGGCCTTCGGGCTCAGCGCCGTGCGCCTCCAGCCCCATTTTCCCACGGAGCTTTTCTCCGAAGCCTGCGTGCCTTCCCTGGTGGCCGCCTTGAAGGAGCGGGACGCCACCCTGAACGGCACTTTCAACCAGGCGGAGGCGGTCTACCGTGATGGAAAGTTGTCCATCCGCCTGGCACACGGAGGTTACGACCTGCTGGCAGCCCGAAATACAGACGTAAAGCTGAAAACCCTCATCAAGGAATGGTTCGGCCTGACAGTTTCCGTGGAGTTCGTGGGACGCCTCACCGTGAAAGCGGGGGAGGGGGTCCTGGTGGAAAAGGCCCGCACTGAACAGGTCCGCAAAGAGCGGGAGGCCGCGGTCCGAGAGATGGAGGAATATGAGGAGGCCATGAAGGAGCAGGCCAGCCGCAGGCAGGTGAGCGTCCGGGACCAGGAGCACCTGCTGCCCTCCATAGTCCCCCAGACCGCCAAGCCGGTGCTGGGCTCCATTCCCCGGGGAAAACTCATTCCTCTTAGGGAAGCTTCCATAGACCTGGGGAACATCACGGTGTGGGGGGAAATCTTCAGCCTGGAGAGCAAGGAGACCCGGGATAAATCCAAGAAGATCTACTCCATTGACATCACCGACTATTCCGGTTCCATCACGCTGAAGCTCATCCAAAACGCCCAGGACTGCCAGGCCCTTGATAAGCTGAAGGCGGGCACGACCCTTCTGGTGCGGGGGGAGATTGAATACGACAAGTACGACCGGGAAAATGTCATGCGGCCCAAAGCCATTGCCACCGTGGACCAGGTCCAGGTGGTGGACGACGCCCTGGAGAAGCGGGTGGAGCTGCACCTGCACACCAACATGTCCGATATGGACGGCATGAGCTCCGCCACGGACCTGATCAAGCAGGCCCACAAGTGGGGCCAGAAGGCCATTGCCATTACGGACCACGGGGTGGCCCAGGCCTTCCCCGAAGCCATGAACGCCGTGGAGGACATCCGGAAAAGCGGTGCGGACTTCAAGGTGCTTTACGGCACGGAAGCCTATTTTGTCAACGACCTGGTGCCTGCCGTTTCCGGAGACAGCCAGCACCCCCTTTCCGGGGACTTTATCTGCTTTGACCTGGAGACCACCGGCCTCAGCGCCCAGAACGACCGGATTACGGAGATCGGCGCGGTGCGCATCCACAATGGGGAGATCACCGACCGGTTCGACACCTTTGTGGACCCGGAGCGGCCCATCCCGGAGAAGATTACCCAGCTCACCTCCATTACCGACGAGATGGTAAAAGGCGCCCCCAAAGAGGCGGAGGCCCTGGAGCAGTTCTTCCAGTTCTGCGGGGAGGACGCAGTGCTGGTGGCCCACAACGCCTCCTTCGATGCCGGGTTTGTCCGGGCGGCGCTGAGACGTCAGGGGAAGGAGTTCCCCAACACCACCATCGACACGGTGACCATGGCCCGGTCTCTGCTGCCAGACCTGAAAAAGGCCACCCTGGACTCCGTGGCCAACTACCTGAAGCTGAAACCCTTCCACCACCACCGGGCGGAGGACGACGCCGCCGTGCTGGGGGAGATCTTCCTCAACTTCCTGGAGCGGCTGCAAAACGGCCAGGGCATCCAGCGGGTGGATGAGATCAATGGTGCCCTGGCGGGAGGGGACCCCAAGAAGCTGCGCTCCTACCACATGATTTTGCTGGTGAAGAACAACACCGGCCTGAAAAACCTGTACCGGCTTATTTCCGCCGGGCACCTGGACTATTTCTACCGCAACCCCCGCACCCCCAAGAGCCTTTTGAACAAGTATCGGGAAGGCTTGCTGGTGGGCAGCGCCTGCGAGGCCGGCGAGCTGTTCCGGGCCATGGTGAAGGGGGAGTCCTTCGAGAACCTGTGCAAGATCGCCTCCTATTACGACTACCTGGAGATCCAGCCCCTGGGGAACAACATGTTCATGGTCCGAAACGGGGACACGGACATGGAGGGCCTGCGGGAGTACAACCGCACCATTGTGAAGATCGGCGAGAAGCTGGGCAAGCCGGTGGTGGCCACCTGCGACGTCCACTTTAAGGACCCCAAGGACGCGGACTACCGCCGGGTCATCATGGGCAGCCGTGGGTTTGACGACGCGGACCAGCAGGCGCCCTTGTACATGCGCACCACTCCCGAGATGCTCAAGGAGTTTGAGTACCTGGGGAAAGAGAAGGCTTTTGAGGTGGTGGTGACCAACCCCAACAAGATCGCCGATATGATCGATTACATCCGCCCGGTGCCCATGGGCAACTTCCCGCCCTTCATCGAGGGGGCCGAGGAACAGCTGGTGTCCATCACCTGGGAACGGGCCAAGAAAAAGTACGGCGACCCCCTGCCTCAGATTGTGAAGGAGCGCCTGGACAAGGAATTGAACTCCATTGTGAAGCACGGCTTCTCCGTACTGTACATGACCGCCCAGAAGCTGGTGGCGGATTCCGAGGCCCACGGCTACCTGGTTGGTTCCCGTGGATCGGTGGGCTCCTCTCTGGTGGCAAGCATGTCGGGCATCTCCGAGGTGAACCCCTTGGCGCCCCACTATGTGTGCCCCAAGTGCAAGCACAGCGAGTTTTTCACTGACGGCTCCATCGACTCCGGCTTCGACCTGCCTCCCAAGGACTGCCCGGAATGCGGCGCCCCCATGGACCGGGACGGCCACACCATTCCCTTTGAGACCTTCCTGGGCTTTGACGGCGACAAGGTCCCCGATATCGACCTGAACTTCTCCAGCGAATACCAGAGCAGCGCCCACCGCTACACGGAGGTGCTCTTCGGCCGGGAGAACGTGTTCAAGGCCGGCACCATCGGCACGGTGGCGGACAAGACCGCCGTGGGCTTTGTGCGGAAGTACGCGGAGACCAAGGGCACCACCTTCCACAGGGCCGAGGAAAAGCGGCTGGCTTTAGGCTGTACGGGCATCAAGCGCACCACAGGCCAGCACCCCGGCGGCATGATCGTCATTCCCCGGGGCATGGAGGTCTACGACTTTTGCCCGGTGCAGCATCCGGCCAACGACCAGAAGTCCGATAACATCACCACCCACTTCGACTTCCACTCCATCCACGACAACGTGTGCAAGCTGGACGAACTGGGACACATCGTGCCCACCACCTACCGCTACGTGGAGGACTACACCGGCATTCCCGTGATGGAGGTCTCCATGAGCGACCCGGAGGTTATGTCCCTGTTCGAGTCCCCGGCGGCTCTGGGTGTCACCCCGGAGGACCTGGGCGGCATCAAGACCGGCACCCTCACTCTGCCGGAGCTGGGCACCAACTTTGTCCGGGGCATGCTGGAGGAGTCCCACCCCAAGAAATTCTCCGACCTGCTCCAGGTTTCCGGCCTGTCCCACGGCACGGATGTGTGGCTGGGCAATGCCCAGGAGTTGATCCAGCAGGGCACCTGCACCATTTCCGACGTTATTGGCACCCGAGACAGCATCATGACCTACTTGATGAACAAGGGCCTCCCCCCCAAGATGGCCTTCAAGATCATGGAGATCGTGCGAAAAGGCAAAGCCACCAAACTGCTGACCCAGGAGCACATCCAGGCCATGAAGGAGCACAACGTGCCCCAGTGGTACATCGATTCCTGCTTCAAGATCAAGTACATGTTCCCCAAGGCCCACGCTGCCGCCTACATGATCGCCGCCCTTCGGCTGGGCTGGTACAAGGTTCACCGTCCCTTGGAGTACTACGCCGCCTATTTCACCGTGCGCAGCGACGACTTCGACGGCGTCACCGCGGTCAAGGGCAAGGAAGCGGTGTTCCGCAAAATGAAGGACCTGGACACGAAGATCAAGAACCGGGAAGCCTCCCAGAAAGAGGAAGGGGAGTTTGAATCCCTGCAGGTGGTCAACGAGATGCTGGCCCGGGGCATCAGTGTGCGGCCGGTGGACCTGTACCGGTCCGAGGCCAAAAAGTTCGTGGTGGAGGAGGGTGAGATCCGTCTGCCCTTCTCGTCCCTGGCCGGTGTGGGCGAAGCCGCCGCGTTCAGCTTGCGGGAAGCCCGGGATACCGGCGGGGAGTACATTTCCATCGACGACCTCCAGGCCCGCTCCAAGGTGTCCTCCGCGGTGATCGACACCCTCCGGGAAGCGGGAGCCTTGGCGGGTCTGCCGGAAAGCAGCCAGACCACCTTGTTTTGACACTTGACAAATTGGATTTATTACATTATCATAGTAGCACGCTAAAGCAAAAGAGAAAGGGGGCAGCCGGCTTTTCCACAGGGAAGGGGGAGGCCGGCCATCCGCTGCCATGAAAACTTACAGCAAGATCACCCCGGAAGGGACCAGGGACCTGCTTTTCGAGGAGTGCCGGGCCCGGCGTGAGGTGCAGGTTCGGCTTTCCAGGCTGTTCGCCCTGCGGGGCTATCGGGAGGTGCTCACCCCCGGGCTGGAATATTTCGACGTGTTCAACCTGCCGGGAGCAGCCATTCCCCAGCAGGAGATGTACAAGTGCACCGATAACCACGGCAGACTGCTGGTGTTCCGGCCGGACTCCACCCTGCCCATTGCCCGGATGGCGGCCTCCCGGCTGCAGGGCCAGGAGAAGCCTCTGCGGTTCTTTTACAGCCAGACCGTCTACCGAAACCGTCCCGACCTTTCCGGCCGCAGCGACGAGTCCGCCCAAATGGGCATTGAGCTTATGGGCATGGGGGGCCTGGGAGCGGACTTGGAAGCCATTACCGTGGCGGTGAGAGCCCTTTCCGCCTGTGTTCCCGACTTCCGGATGGAGATTGGCCACGCTCGGTTTTTCCAGGCCCTGGCGGAGCAGCTGCCCCTTTCCCCGGAAGAGAAAGAGGCTCTGCGGGACACCATCGAGTCCAAAAACTACGCGGCCCTCAGCGAGCTGCTGGACCCCTTGGGGGATCTTCCCGCGGCCAGGGCCATGGCACAGCTTCCCCGGCTGTTCGGCGGGGAAGAAGCCCTTCAGGAGGCTGGCAAGTGGTTCCAGGACGGGGAGACCCGGGAGATCCTGGAGGAGCTTCAAAGGCTGTACCAGGCCCTGGGAGAGCTTGGCCTGGGAGGCCGGCTGATGGTGGACCTGGGACTGGTCCAGCGCAACGATTACTACACCGGCGTGGTGTTTTCCGCCTATGTCCACCAGCACGGGGACGCAGTGCTGATGGGCGGCCGGTATGACAGCCTGTGCGAGAAGTTTGGAGATCCCATGCCCGCCGTGGGCTTTTCCCTGGACCTGGATGCCGTGGCGGAGCTTCAGCCTGCTGCCCAGGAAGGGGAGGCGCCTGTGAAAGCTCTTGTTTTTGGAGAACCGGGATATGAGATCCACGGCCTCAAGCTGGTGGACACTCTGACAAGCCAGGGCACGCTCTGTGAGAACTCCCTGTTTTCCACAGAGGAAAAGACGGTGCTCAACGCCAGGAGCAGGGGGATTCCCAAGGTGTACCTGGTGGGGGAGACCATTCGGGAAGTGGACCTTTCGAAAGGGGGAGAGGAGCGATGAAGCCTTTGCGGATCGCTTTGACAAAGGGCCGGCTGGAAAAATCCACGGTGGGCCTGTTTGAAAGCGCAGGTATGGACTGCTCCAGCCTGCGGGAAAAGGGCCGGAAGCTGATCCTCCCGGTGGGGGACGGCTCTCTCCAGGCAGTGCTTGCCAAGGCCGCCGATGTGATCACCTATGTGGAGCAGGGTGTCTGCGACATGGGTGTGGTGGGCAAGGACACCATCATGGAGAACGGCAGCCACTTCTTCGAGATTTTGGATTTGGGCTTCGGCCGGTGCGGCTTTGCCCTGGCGGCGCCCAAGGGGTCGGATTTTTACGGCGGCTACCGGGTGAAGACCATTGCCACCAAGTATCCCAAGGTGGCCCGCCGGTTCTTTGAGAGCAAACAGATGGACGTGCGGATTATCAAGATCGAGGGGTCCGTGGAGCTGGCTCCTCTGCTGGGCCTGGCCGACGGCATTGTGGATATTGTGGAAACAGGGGCCACCCTGCGGGAAAACGGCCTGGAAGTGGTGGAGCCCATTGTGCAGGTGTCCGCCCGGCTCATTGTCAACGCGGCCAGCTTGAAGCTGCGCAAACAGGAGATCGAGGGCCTGGCCGCCCTGTTGGAAGAACAGATCGTGAAAGGGGAGCAAGGGAAATGATCAAAATGGTGCAAGGGGACCGGCAGACCTGCCAGTCCTTTGTGGAGGATTTGAAGAGCCGGGTGGGCCAGACCTCCCCGGAGATCGAGGCGTCTGTGCGGGAGATTATCGAGACGGTCCGGACCGGCGGCGACAGCGCCGTGAAGGAGTATTCCCGAAAATTCGACGGCTGGACCCCGGAAAAGCTGGAGCTGTCCCGGGAGGAGCTGGAACAGGCCGCGGAACAGTGCGACCCGGAATTTCTCGCCGCCTTGCAGCGTGCCGCGGAGAACATTCGGGCCTTCCACCAGCGGCAGAAGCAGCAGAGCCGCATTGACCCCATGCCCAACGGCATCATCACCGGCCAGCGGGTGCGGGGTCTCCACCGGGTGGGCGTGTATGTCCCCGGTGGAACGGCAGGCTACCCCTCTTCCGTGCTGATGAACGTGATCCCCGCCCAGGTGGCGGAGGTGGGGGAGATCGTCATGGTCACCCCGCCCGGCCGCACCGGCCGTCCCGACCCCAACATCCTGGCTGCCGCCCTGGTGGCCGGGGTGGACCGGGTGTTCCTCATGGGCGGCGCCCAGGCGGTGGCCGCTCTGGCCTTGGGCACGGAAAGCGTCCCCAAGGTGGACAAGATTGTGGGGCCTGGGAATATTTTTGTGGCCACGGCCAAAAAACAGCTGTACGGCGTGGTGGACATCGACATGATCGCCGGCCCCAGCGAGATCCTCATTGTGGCGGACGACACTGCCAATCCCCGGTTCCTGGCCGCCGACCTGATGAGCCAGGCGGAGCATGACCGGATGGCCTCTGCCATTCTCATCACCCCCAGCGCCCAGATCGCCCAGGCCACGGTGGAGGAGCTGTACCGCCAGATGGAGACCCTCTCCCGGAAGGAGATCATCGCCGAGAGCGTGGACCGGTTCGGAGGCGTTATCGTCTGCGAAAACATGGAGGAGGCCGTGGACTTTGCCAACGAGCTGGCTCCCGAACACCTGGAGATCTGCTGCCAGAACCCCTTTGACTATCTGGGCAGGCTGGACAACGCCGGGTCCGTGTTTATGGGCCACTATTCCCCCGAGCCCTTGGGAGACTACTACGCCGGAGCCAACCACGTGCTGCCCACCGGCGGCACCGCCCGGTTCTTCTCTCCCCTGTCCGTGGACGATTTCATCAAGAAGTCCAGCTACATTTACTACCCCAAGGAAGAGCTTCAGAAGGCGGCGGCGGATATCATCCGTCTGGCGGAAACTGAGGAGCTTACCGCCCACGCCAATTCCATCCGGGTGCGGGTGGAGGACTAAAAGGAGCCTGCCATGTACCGCTTAAACGAGAAAATTAAAGACTTGAAACCATACGACCCGGTGGAGGGGGGATACCGCATCCACCTGGACGCCAACGAGTCCTTTTTGAGGCTGCCCCCTGCCATATTGGGAGAGATGGAGGAAGCGCTGGCCCGTGCTGCCTTTCACCGGTACCCGGACCCTGCCGCCCGGGAGCTCTGCCAGGCGTTTGCTGACTATTACGGGGTGCCCGTGGAAAACGTGGCGGCAGGCAACGGCTCCGACGAGCTGATCACCGTGCTGTTTACAGGGTTTCTCCAGCGGGGGGAAACCTTCGCCACCGTGGACCCGGACTTCTCCATGTACGCGTTTAACGGGTATCTTCAGGAAGCCAGGCACATTTGCGTGCCAAAGGGGGAAGATTACTCTCTGGATATTGACAAGCTGATAGAAACCTGCCAAAATGAGGGAGTGAAGCTGCTGGTGTTCAGCAACCCGGGCAATCCCACTTCGGTGGTGTGCCCCCGGGAGGAGATCCGCCGGCTGGTTCGCGGCGTGGATGCCCTGGTGGTGCTGGACGAGGCCTACATGGACTTTTCCGACCAGAGCCTGCTGCCCGAGTGTTTGGAGTACGACAACCTGCTGATTCTGCGCACCTGTTCAAAAGCGTTGGGACTGGCGGGGCTGCGCCTGGGGTTCGCCGTGGGGCAGAAGCCTCTCATCGACGCGGTGAAGGCTGTGAAGTCCCCCTACAATGTGAACGTCTTGTCCCAAGCGCTGGGGACGGTGGTGCTGCGCCACCCCCAGGCCCTGCGTGACGCCCTGGGGCAGATCCTCCAGTCCAGGGACCAGCTGCTCTCCGGCATGGAAGATCTGAGCCGGGAGTATCCCGGCCGGTTCACCCTGCTGCCCTGCGCCACCAACTTTGCCGCCATGAAGCTTCCGGACGGGGAAGGGCTGTTCCGTTACCTGGGAGAGCGGGGCATCGCTATCCGGTATACCGGGGGGCTGGTGCGGATCACCTGCGGCACCCCGGAGGAAAACCGGGCGGTGCTGGAAGAAATGGCCCAGTATTTTGCCGCTGTACAGGCGGCGGAGGAGTGATACCGTGGAACGCTACGCATCCATGCACCGAAAGACAAGCGAGACAGAAGTCACCCTGGAGCTCTGCCTGGACGGCGGGGAGAAAGCCATTTCCACCGGGGTGGGGTTTTTCGACCACATGCTCACCGCCTTCGCGGTTCACGGCGGGTTTGGACTGAAGGTCCACACGGTGGGAGACTGGGAGGTGGACTGCCACCACACCATAGAGGACACAGGCATCGTGCTGGGGAAGGCCTTTGCCGACGCTTTGCCCACCAAGCGGGGGATCAAGCGGTTCGGCCACGCCTACATCCCCATGGACGAAGCCTTGGCCTTTGCCGCGGCGGACATCAGCGGAAGGCCCTTCCTGGTGTTCCAGGGAGAGTTTCCCCAGGAGCGGGTGGGAGATTTCGACACCTGCATGACGGAGGAATTTTTCCGGGCTTTCGCGGTGAACGCAGGAGTGACCCTTCATCTTCGGTGCGAGTATGGAAAAAATTCCCATCACATGATCGAGGCGCTGTTCAAAGCGGCCGCCCACGCCCTGCGGGACGCGGTCTCGCTGGAGGAGGAAGGGGTGCTTCTGTCCTCCAAGGGCGTGCTGTAACCATCGCTGTATCTGCAAGCTCCCGAAGGGGGGCTTGTTTGAGGTTTATGCCATTGAAAAAGGAGAGGAATTGTCATGATCTTACTGCCTGCCATCGATTTGCATGAAGGAAAATGCGTTCGGCTGTTTCAGGGAAATTACGATACCGCGCAAGTGGTGGCCAAGGACTCCTTGACCACAGCCCGGCGGTTTCAGGAACAGGGCGCCCGCTGGCTCCACATGGTGGACCTGGACGGCGCCAAGGAAGGAAAACCGGTGAATTCCAAGCTGATCTTCGACGTGGTGGAACATACGGACCTGCACGTGGAAGTGGGCGGGGGCATCCGGGACATGGCCACGGTGGAGTACTACCTGGAGCGGGGCGTCAGCCGGATCATTCTGGGGTCCGCTGCCTTGCGGGACCCGGAATTTGTCCGAGAAGCGGTGCACCGCTACGAGAAGCAGATTGCCGTGGGCATTGACGCTCTGGACGGCAAAGTGGCCGCCGACGGCTGGCTGGAGCAGAGCCAGGTGGACTATGTGGAGTTCGCCAAGGAGATGGAAGCCCTGGGAGTCCACTACCTGATCTGCACCGATATCAGCCGGGACGGCACGTTGAACGGCCCCAACCTGGTGATGCTGGACAAGCTGAACCAGGCGGTAAACTGCCACATCATCGCCAGCGGCGGCGTGTCCAGCCTGCTGGATATTGTCAATATTTTCGACCTGGGACTGTATGGCGCCATCGCGGGGAAATCCCTGTACACAGGGGACCTGGACCTGCGGGCGGCCATTGTGGCCTGCCACAAGATTTCCGGCAAGGCGCCGGAGAAAATGCCGGAGGACGAGCTGGACCTGTATTTCACCAAGTCCGACCTGATCCCTGCCATCATCCAGGACGACGACACCGGGGAGGTGCTGATGCTGGCCTACATGAACCGGGAGTCCTTCCGCCGGTCTTTGGAGACGGGATACACCTGGTTTTACAGCCGCAGCCGCAAGACTCTCTGGAACAAGGGAGAGACTTCCGGCCACACCCAGAAGATTGTCAGCATCTTTTCCGACTGCGACGACGACACCCTGCTTCTGCGGGTAAAGCAGAAGGGGCCGGCCTGCCACACGGGCAGCCACAGCTGTTTCTTTAAAAAACTTCGGGGCTGAGGGTCCCCACAGAACAAGGAGAGTTCACATGGATATTCTGCATGAGCTTTATAAGACCGTGGAGAGCCGCCGGGCGGAGAACATCGAGGGCTCTTACACCTGCTACCTGTTTGAGAAGGGCCTGGACAAGATTTTGAAAAAATGCGGCGAGGAGTGCAGCGAGGTCATCATCGCCGCCAAAAACGGGAAGCAGGAGGACACCGTGGGAGAGCTTTCCGACCTGCTGTACCACCTTACGGTTCTGATGGTCAACGAGGGGATTCCCTTTGAGGCGGTGGAAGCGGAGCTTGCCCGCCGTCACCAGAAGCAGGGAAACCTGAAAACCTTCCACCAGGTGGACAAAAACACATGAGCCGGGAGGCGCTGCTTGCCCAGTGGCGGGAAGAGACTGCACGGGGCATGTCCGGATGGGACTTCTCCCACTTGGACGGCCGCTACCAGGTGGACCCTCTGCCCTGGGATTATCCTGCTCGGGTGAGGGAATTCCTCCGGCCGGGAGTACGGCTGTTGGACCTGGGCACTGGCGGGGGAGAGCTGCTGCTCTCCTTCCATCATCCCTACCAGCTCACCAGCGTCACAGAGGGATGGGAGCCCAACTGGAAGCTGTGCTGCCGAAAGCTGGAGCCTTTGGGGATTACCGTGAAGCGGTACGACAGCCAGCGGGACAAAACCCTTCCCTTTGAGGACGACAGCTTCGACCTGGTGCTGGACCGCCACGAAAGCTACGACCTGAAAGAGATCCGCCGGGTGCTGAAACGGGGCGGCTTTTTCGTCACCCAGCAGGTGGGCGGGGAGAACAGCCTTCCCTTGGCCCAACAGCTGCTTCCCGGGTTTCAGGGGAACTTTGTGGGATTCAACCTGGAAAATCAGCTGCCTCTGTTTCGGGAGGCGGGATTCCGGATCATGGTGAGTGACCAGGCCTTTGTCCAGGGACGGTTCCTGGACGTGGGCGCCCTGTGCTTCCAGGCCAGCGTCTGCCCCTGGGAGTTCCCCGGGTTTTCGGTGGACCAGTGCAAGGAGACCTTGTTCCGCCTGCAAAGCCAGGTGGAAACCTTGGGATTTGTCCCCAACCTGGAGCACCGGTTTCTGATTATTGCCAAAAACAGAAAGTGAGGAGCGTCCCATGGAGATCCGCCTGGTCCGCCGGGAAGAGCTTCCCCAGCTGCTGGGGCTTTACCGGCAGCTTCACCAGGACGGCTGGCTGGAAGAAGGCCCCGCCGCCCTGGCAATTTGGGAGGAGATTCAAAACTCTTCCGGGTATCATATCATCGTGGCTGGGGAAGGGGAGAGGCTGCTCTCCACCTGTACCCTGCTGGTGGTGCCCAACCTGACCCATCAGGGGCGGCCCTACGGCCTGATCGAAAATGTGGTGACGGACCGGGACCATCGGGGGCAGGGCCTTGCCAGCGCCTGCCTTGGGTTTGCCAAGGAGCTGGCTCAGCAGCGGGGCTGCTACAAACTGATGCTGATGACAGGCCGAAAGGACGCTGCCACCCTGGGCTTTTACGCCTCCGCCGGATACCGTTCGGAGGAAAAGACGGCTTTTGTCCAATGGCTGCCATGAAAAAAGAGACCCTCTCGGGGGTCTCTTTTCTGTGTTATTGGGGAATGTCCAGCAGCCGTGCCACGGATTGAATATTCTGCCGTTCCACTTCCTGAAGTGCCTGAGCTTTTTCCTTCAGGGCTTCCCGGTCCGGCAGGGAGTGGAGCGCCTGTTCCACCGCCTGGTCCAGGTTTTCCCCGGTGACGTCTCCCAGGTCGATGCAGCTCCCGGTCCCCAGATATTTGAGGAAGGAGCCGATCTTGGGGTCGTAGGAGACACCCACCAGGGGCACGCCGCTCACTGAGGAGAAGATCAGCCCGTGGAGGCGCATGGAGACCACCACGTCCATCCGGCTCAAAAGCCCGATGAGCAGCTCCGGCTCCGCCCGGTCATCCAGAATGTGGTAGGGGGACTTCATGTGCTTCGCCACTTTCTGGGCGGCCGCTGTGTCGTGGAAAATATTCAGGGACAGGAACACCGGCGTAAGGCCGTACCACTGGTAGGCGTTGTCGGCGCAGGCGGCAAAGGCGGCGGCTTTGCTTTCAAATCCCTGCCAGGTGCGCAGCATGAAGCAGATATACTTTCCGTCCGGCGCCAGGCCGTGCTTTTCCAGGTAGATGTCCACGTCCAACGGCGAGGCGGGCTTCAGCACAAGAGCCGGGTCGGAGCTGAGCAGGATCTCCGGCCTCTTGACCCCGAATCCTTCCAGCTCCTCCATGGAGTCCTTCTCCCGCAGGGTGATGGTGTCCACGGACTTGTCCAGCACCTTTTTCACCAGCCGGATGTTTCTCTCTCCCCGCACCGGGCCGATGCCGCAGCCGTACATATCCACCTTGTTTCCCAGAAACTTGGCCAGCCTCAGGGTGAACAGATAGTACCACAGACTGCGGCGGCTGGTGGCGTTTTGGATGAGGGTGCCGCCGCCGTTGATATACAGCACGGACTTCCCCATGGCGGAGAACATTTTGGGCAGGTTGAAGGTGTAGAGAGAGTTGACCCGGTACCGCTTTTTAATGCTCTGGGTATTCTTGGCCAGCACGGTGATGGGCATGGTGTCGTCCAGCTCCTGCACCGACTGGATGATGGATTTCAAAATGGCGTCGTCTCCCGCGTTGCCGTGACCGTAGGCCCCGCAGATAATGGTGCCGTCCCGCTTTTTGGCCTTCTGCCGGGCATCCCGGCGGAGGATGCTGTCGTAGATCTCCAACTGGTGCTCCACCATTCGGTCTATGGAAAACTCCCGGGAGGCCTTCTCGTAGATCCGCTCTCCGAAGGTGTCCCGCAGCTCTTTGTCGTTTGCCAGGGTGAGCAGGTGCTGGGCAAGCTGCTTTTCGTCCCCCGGCTGGAAGATAAGCCCGTTCACACCGTCGTCGATGAGCACCGGCACGCCGCCCACGTTGGAGGCGATGGTGGCCCGGTGCATCCGTGTGCCCTCCGTCAGGGAGTAGGGGAAGGTCTCGGAGAGGGAGGTGAGCAGGTTGATGTCGATGGCGTTGTAGAAGGAGTTGATATCCCCCAGCCAGCCCGCAAAGCAGACCTTTTGGGCAATGCCCAGGTCCTTCGCCATGGTTTCCAGCTTTTCCCGGTCCTCGCCGTCACCTGCCAGCAGCAGCTTCAAGTGGGGATTCTTCTTGCAGGCAATGGCCATGGCCCGAAGCAGGGTGGGAATGTCCTTCACCGGGGAAAGCCGGGCGGCGATGCCGGCGATCACGTCCTCCGGTTCCCACTTCATGCCCACACTCTGAAGAAACTCCTCTTTGGGCACCGTGTGGATGGGAGTCTTGAAATCGATGCCGTTGTAGATGGTGTAAATTCTCCCGGCGGGGAATCCCCGCTCGATGAGGATGTCCGTCATGGGATCGGACACGCCGATGTAGAAATTCACCCGGCGCAAGGCCACCATGTTGGTGGTGCCGTAGGAGAGCCTTGCCACAGGCCGGCCCAGGTAGTCCAGCCGGTAGTCGCTGTGGACGGTGGTCACCACCGGGGCGCCCAGATGCTTTTTGATCAGGTTGCCCATCAGGTTGCCCCGGGCGCCGTGGCAGTGGATGATGTCCACCTTTTCCCCCTCCAGCCGCCGTTTCAGCTCCTGGAGGCCCACCACTGGGTTTCCGGACTCAATCACCTCAATGGGGATGCCCATTTTCGCCGCGTCCTCGGAGAAATCTCCCTTGCGGAAGCAGAACAGCCGGGCGTCGATATACTGGTTCAGTTCTTTCAGCAGGTTCAGCACGTGGGTCTTGGCGCCGCCGGTATCGCCGCCGCCGATCAAATGGATCACACGCATGGAGTCACTTCCCAATTCTGCCCGCTTCGGGCGTATTTTCAACAGACTGTCCCGGACACGCAAGGCCTGGCATGGCTTCAAACTCCGGCAGGAACCACACGTCCCCGGCGGTAAATTCCTTTCCGTCCAAATAGGCCAGGGCGCCGCCGTCGGTCTGGAAATCAAACCGCAGCTTGTAGGAGTACAGCGCCTGGTAGGGGAATCCGGTGGTTTTGTTCACCGCGTTTTTTCCGTATTTCCCGTCTCCCGCCAAAGGGTGGCCGATGGAGGCGAAGTGGGCCCGGATCTGGTGAGTGCGGCCGGTGAGCAGCTCCACCTCCACCAGGGAGAAATCCCGCCGCTCTTCCAGCACCCGGTAGCGGGTGCGGATGGTCTTGGCGCCCTCCTTTGGCTTCTGGGAGATGTACACCCGGTTCTGGGCCTCGTTCTTTTCCAAATACCCGGTGAGCAGATCCTCTTTCCTGCGCAAATGGCCGCACACCACGCAGAGGTAAAACTTGTGCAGTTCCCGGTCCTTCACCTTTTGGTTGAGAATCCGCAGCGCCTCGGCGTTTTTCGCTGCCATGACAATGCCCCCCGTGTTCCGGTCGATGCGGTTCACCAAAGCCGGAGCAAAGGCGTTTTCCCCCTTGGGGTCAAATTCTCCCTTGTCGTAAAGGTAGTGCTGCACCCGGGCAATGAGGGAGTCAAAATGGTAGTTCTCGTCCGGATGGACAATGAGCCCCGGCTTTTTGTCCAGGAGCATCACATGTTCGTCCTCGTAAAGGATGGACAGCTTTTTGGGGGCCTTGAGGAAATCCTCGGGGCGCTCCTCTTTCTGGAAGAACTCCTCCTTTAAAAAGAGGGAGACCACGTCGCCCTCTTTCAGCCGGGTGGAGATCTGGCACCGCTGGCCGTTTACCTTGATGTCTTTTTTGCGAATGCTTTTATACAGCATGGACTGAGGCAGGTTGGGGTAGGTTTTGGTGAGAAACTTGTCCACCCGCTGGTCCCCGTCGTTTTTTCCAATGGTCACTTCCACCCGGGGCATAAAGCCGCCTCCTTACGATTTGGTTTGCCCCGAGCCGCTTTTGGAGGAACGGCGCAGGGTGAAGAAAAAGGGGGGCAGAGAGAGCACAATGCCAATGCCCAAAGCGATGGCCACAGCGATTTTAAAGGTCTCCAGGCCCTTGAGCAGGCCCTGGGTGTTGTCGCTCATGAAGAAGTGGTAGCCCGTGTAGTAGATGCCGGCGCCGGGGACCAGGGGGAAAATCCCGGTGATGAGGAACACGGTGACAGGTGTCTTCCGCAGAAAAGAAAAGCTGCGGGAAGCCCATGCAAGCGCCACCGTGGCGAAGAAAGAGGCCGCCACCACCCCGGTGCCCAGGTGCATGCAGATGAGATACCCCAGCCAGCCCAGGCCGCCGGTGATCCCGCAGAACAAGTACTCCCGCCGGGGAGTGTGGAAGATGATGGCGAAAGCAATGGTGGAGACAAAGGCCACCGCCGTTTGAAAGGCCCAGTTGAGCAGCAGAGGAAGATCTATCACAGCAGCGCACCTCCCATCAGCAGGGACAGCACCTTCACCACAACGCCCACCCCCATGGCGATGCAGCCCCCCACCAGCACCGCGTCCAGCATGCGGATGGCGCCGCTGAGATAGTCCCCATGGAAAAAGTCTCGGATGGAGGTGGTCAGCGCCACACCGGGCACCAGACGAATGATGGACCCAATGATGATCATGTCCATATTGTGACCCAGCCCCGCCATGAGCAGCAGAGCGCCGCACAGGGTGACCAGGGCGCTGGCAGAGAGGTTTGTCAGAAATTTAGACATATTGTGTTTTCCCACCCAGTAGAGGAACAGCTCCAGCACCAGGCCGCAGAAAAAGGCGGTGAGGGCGTCGAAGCCGTCCCCGCCGAACAGGTAGCTGAAACAAGCGCTTCCCACGCCGCAGGCAAAGGTAGCCAGAGGCAGGGAGGAGTAGGGAATCTCCCGGACCTTTTGCAAAATCTGGAAAGCCTCTTCCACCGTGTGTTCTCCCTGGGCAATCTCCCGGGAGAGCTGGTTCACCGCGCAGATGCGGCCCAGGTGGGTGGTGGTGCTGGGCACGTGGCGAAGTTCCACCGAGCGCTCTTTCCCCTGTTCTACCCCTACGGCAAACACGGCGTTGGTCAGCACGTAGACGTCAAAATGCTCCACGTGATAAGCCCGCGCCACCCGTTCCATGGTTTCCTGTACCCGGGAGATCTCCGCGCCGTTGCGCAGCAGAACCTCTCCCATTTGAAAGGAAAGCTCCAAAATGCTGTTACCTTCGCCCATTGACGACCATCCTCTTTCATCTGTCTTTGATAATGGTAAACGAACAAGCCCATTCTGTCAACTGTCCGCCGGAGAAAAACAAAAAACCTGTATGGAAAATTGGCAAAAACTGGAAAAGTATGCGTTTTTGTGGTATAATTTTCTTGCGTAATATTGCAGTGTTTTGAGGACGAGGTGAACGACTGTGACGGGATGGAAGCTTACGCTGAGTTTGGTCTGTTGGACGGTGTTGCTTTCGTTGTGGGGACTGGGTGCCCAAGCGGCTGGATTTGCGCCCAGCCTCTCCCAGACAGAGGGAGAACCGGGAGATGTGGTGGAGGTGCTCCTTCCCTACGATGGCTCCTGGGGCGATATCGCCGCCTTCCGGGTGGACGTGGAGTATGATCCCCAGGTGTTTGAGTATGTCCGTTACCAGGGCAGCGACGCCGTCTCTCAAGGGACAGTGACCGTCCGGGAGGAAGAGGGAAAAGTGGAGGGAGTGTTCACGGCTTCCGGAAGCGGCCCCTGCTTCACACAGGGAGAGTACCTTACCCTGCGGTTCCGGGTGATGGAGGAAGCCCCCGCAGGTTCCGGGCTGCTGTTTGTGTCCCTCTATGAGATCTCCAGCCCAGGGCCGGAACTGGTGTGGGAAAGCGTGGATATCTCTCTCACGTTTCGGGTGCCGGAGCCTCCCAGCAGCGATGCCCGTCTGCTTTCCCTGGTGCCGGACAATGGTGTGCTGGACCCTGTGTTTGACCCGGACTGCTTTTCCTACCGGGTAACGGTCCCCTATGAGGTGGAGACCATGACCTTCCTTGCGGAACCGGCAGCAGGGGCTCTGTGCCGGGTGAACCGGAAGAATCTGGGTTCCGGCGGCAGTGACACCGTGTTCACCATCACCGTAACGGCGGAGGACGGAAAGACGAAAAACGTGTATCAGGTAGTGGTTCACCGGTTGGAAAAGGAAGAACCCGAGTACAGCGATGACGCCAGGCTCCTCTCCCTGGTCCCAGCCACAGGCACTTTAGAGCCTGCTTTCTCCCCGGAAACGCTGTCTTACACCCTGACAGTGCCCTTCTCCGTGACCACCATGACCTTCACCGCGGAAGCGGTGGAGGGCGCCACCTACCGGGTAAACCGGAAGAACCTGGGAGCTGGGGGCAGCGATACGCCGTTTACCATCACCGTTACAGCGGAGGACGGGGAGACTAAGTCTGAGTATCAGGTGATGGTCCACCGCCAGGAGAAGGAGGAAGAAAAGCCTGTCCTCAGCGACAGCGCCAAGCTTCTCTCCTTGGTTCCTGCCACAGGCACTCTGGAGCCTGCTTTCTCCCCGGAGACGCTTTCGTACACCCTGACAGTGCCCTTCTCCGTGACCACCATGACCTTCACCGCAGAAGCGGTGGAGGGCGCCACCTACCGGGTAAACCGGAAGAACCTGGGAGCTGGGGGCAGCGATACGCCGTTTACCATTACGGTCACCGCCGCCGACGGGGAGACCAAGTCTGTGTATCAGGTGATGGTCCACCGCCAGGAGAAGGAGGAGGAAGAAAAGCCTGCCCTCAGCGACAGCGCCAAGCTCCTCTCCCTGGTTCCTGCCACAGGTACTCTGGAGCCTGCTTTCTCCCCGGAGACGCTTTCGTACACCCTGACAGTGCCATTTTCCGTGACCACCATGACCTTCACCGCGGAAGCGGTGGAGGGCGCCACCTACCGGGTAAACCGGAAGAACCTGGGAGCTGGGGGCAGCGATACGCCGTTTACCAT